>JACZJQ010000214.1 GCA_014860455.1 Bryobacteraceae bacterium
GTTGGGGGGGGGAGGGGGATGAGGAAATCGAGGGTAACTAGTTGAAATTACTTAGGGAGAGTAGTGTTGGCCGGAGGGTACTGGGGGCATTTACCGGACATGCGGGTCGGAGAATGACCGGTGCAAGGGTACGGCGTGAGATCATGGAGGCGAAGCCGGACCTTACCTGAACGGGAGCAGAACCAGAAGATGATGAGCAAGGAAGATGCGCTGGCGGCGCTGTCGGCGGCACACGCGATCGAAAAGAAGCCGATCACGAACCACAATGTACTGAATGAGGCCTACGACTACGCCAAGCCGAGTTCGTTTTCGCGGGGGTTACGGCTGGAGTTGGGTAACTTTGTGATTCTATTGATCTCGGGCACGGCAAGCATCGACGAACAGGGCCGGACGGTGCATGTGGGTGATTTCCGGGGGCAGTGCCGGCGTACGTTTGCCAACATCACGGGGCTGCTGGAAAGCGAGGGGGCGACGTGGAAGGATATCGTCCGTACCACCTGTTATCTGAGGGATATCGACAGGGACTACGAGGCCTTTAACGAGGAGCGGACGTTGTTCTATGGCAAGCAGGGGTTGGATCCGTTGCCGGCGTCGACGGGGATTCAGGCGATCCTGTGCAGGCCGGACCTGTTGGTGGAGATTGAAGCGATTGCGATGCTGAAGAAGGGCTAACGGCCAAGCATGTCGAGGATGGCGGTGAGTTCGGTGCGGATGCGCTCGACTTTTTCGGCACGCGCTGAATGGGCGAGTTCGGGGAACAGGCCGCCTTGCCTGGGTGCAGGCTTGGGTGCGGGTTTGGGTCCGGAGCGGCTGCGCTGCTGCTTGATGACGCTTCTTGCGCCTTCGATGGTGAAGCGCTTCTCATAGAGCAAGTGCTTGATTTCAAGGATGGTTTCGACATCCTTGCGGCGGTAGAGGCGCTGGTTGGTCCCGCTCTTCTTGGGGTTGAGCATGGGGAACTCGCTCTCCCAGAAGCGCAGGACATAGGGCTCCACGCCGGCGAGTTTGCTGACGTCACCGATGCGGAAATAGAGCTTATTAGGGATCTCAACCATTTCCGGACGCGCCGAAACTGCTGCTGTGGCCATGTATGGATTGCCCGCTACTGGCCATCGTACGGCGTCGGGGCCCGCAGGTCAATCAAATTAACCTGGAAATGTTTCGACGGGGTGACTCGGGGTTCGTTAACATGAGAACCGCATGGACGTGATAGCGGGGATACACCCGGTGAGGGAAGCACTGCGCGCCGGGAGGCCGCTGGAGCGGATTTGCCTGATCAAGGACGCGCGGTCGCCGAGGCTGGAGGAGATTGTCGCCCTGGCGCGTAAGACGAAGATTCCATTGAGGTTTGAGGCGAAGGAATCGCTTGACAGGATGGCTCCGGGAGCGCCGCATCAGGGGGTGGTGGCCTACGGCGCGGCGGCGAAACATGCGCAACTGGAGGATTTCCTGGAGCGGGAGGGGATGCTGGTGCTGCTGGACGGGGTGGAGGATCCGCACAATCTGGGAGCGATCGTGAGGACGGCTCATGCGGCGGGTGCGCTGGCGGTGGTGGTGGGCGAACGGCGGTCGGCTCCGTTGAGCGAAACGGCGGCGAAGGCGGCGGCGGGTGCGCTGGCGCTGTTGCCGGTGATCAAGGTGACGAATCTGAACCGGGCGATCGAGAAGTTGAAAGACGCACGGTGGTGGATTTACGGGTTGGACGAGCGGGGCAAGACGACGCATTGGGAGACGGAATTCGAAGCGCGGACGGTGCTGGTGCTGGGGGGTGAGGGGCACGGACTGCACGAGCAGGTGAGGCAGAAGTGCGACTTCCTGCTGCGGATTCCGATGGCCGGGGCGGTGGCGTCGCTGAACGTGAGCGTTGCGGCGGGGGTGGCGCTATTTGAGTGGCGGAGACGGGCCGGGATCCCCGGTTGACAGCGGTACAATCAGAATTCATGCGGATATTGAAGGTTTTCTGCGTTCTGGCGCTGGCGGCGGCGGTGTTGATGGCGCGCGAACCGGTGCGGACGCGGAAGGCGATGGTGGTGGCGCAGGAGCCTTTGGCGGTGGATGTGGGCGTGGAGGTGTTGAAGGCGGGGGGCAACGCAGTGGACGCGGCGGTGGCGGTGGCATTTACACTGGCTGTGACGCACCCGTCGGCGGGCAATATCGGGGGCGGCGGATTCCTGCTGGCGCGGTTTGCCGACGGGCGATCGACGTTCATCGATTTCCGGGAGATGGCGCCGGCGAGCGCGTCGCGGAACATGTATATCGGCAAGGACGGCAAGCCGACGCGGGAGAGCGTGGTGGGATGGCGGGCGGCAGGGGTGCCGGGGACGGTGAGGGGGCTGGAGATGGCGCATAAGAAGTATGGCCGGAAGGGGTGGGCGGAGCTGGTGGGGCGGTCGGTGAAGCTCGCCCGCGAGGGCGTGACGCTGAGCTATGCCGAGGCGCGGAGCATGTGCGGGGCGAAGAAGTTGATGGGGCAGTTTGCGGAGTCGAACCGGATCTTCCTGAAGGGCGGAGCGTGTTTCGAGGCCGGCGAGAGGCTGGTGCAGCCGGAACTGGCACGGGTGCTGGGGAGGATTGCGCGGCTGGGCGCGAGCGATTTCTATGAGGGCGAGACGGCGCGGATGCTGGCGGCGGAGATGAAGAAGAACGGCGGCGAGATCACGCTGGAGGATTTGAAGGGGTATAAAGCTGTCGAGCGCGAGCCGCTGGAAGGGACGCACCGGGGGTATGAGATTTTGACGGCACCGTCGCCGTCGTCGGGCGGGATCGGGATTTTGCAGATGGCGGAGATGCTGGAAGGGACGGGGTACGAGAAGCATGGTGCGGGGTCGGCGGCATCGACGCATATGATCGCCGAGGTGATGCGGCGGTACTTCGCGGACCGGGCGCGGTATCTGGGTGATGGCGATTTCGTGAAGCTGCCGGTGGCGGGACTGCTGGACGCGGCGTATATCGCCAGGCGCAGGGCGACGATTGACGCCGAGCGGGGGACGCCGAGCGATGTGATTTCGGCGGGCGCGCCTGCGGGGGCCGAATCCGCCGAGACGACGCATTTCAACGTGGTGGACGCCGAGGGCAACGCGGTGGCGCTGACCTATACGATCAATGGCAGCTACGGCAGCGGAGTGACGCCGGCGGGGTTGGGATTCCTGCTGAACAACGAGATGGACGATTTCGCGTCGCAGCCGGGGACGCCGAATATGTTCGGGCTGGTCCAGGGCGAGGCGAACGCGATTCAGCCGCGAAAACGGCCGTTGTCGGCAATGACGCCGACGATTGTGAGCAAGGACGGCAAGCTCTTTATGGTGCTGGGTGCGCCGGGGGGTCCGAGGATTATCAGCGGGGTTTTGCAGGTGATGCTGAACGTGCTGGATTTCGGGATGAACGTGCAGCAGGCTGTGGATCAGCCGAGGGTGCACCATCAGTGGAAGCCGGACACGCTGTACGTGGAACGGGGATTTTCGCCCGATACGAGGGCGCTGCTGGAAAGGCGCGGGCACAAGCTGGCCGATACGTCGTCGGTGGCGAGCGTGGAGGCGATCGTCATCGGCGATGGCTGGCTTCAGGGCGCGCAAAACGGAAGGAGCGCCGGCAAGGCCGCCGGCTACTGAACTGAAGATGCAACGCGCAATATCGACGCACCTGCTGGCCCGACACCGGCTGAACACGGTGTGGCTGGACAGGATCTGGAACGCGGGCATCCCGCTGGTGGAGATTTTCTGCGCGCGGGAGCATTTCGATTACCGCGACAGTTCGCAGGTGAACGAGGTGGCGTACTGGTTTGGCGACGCCCAACTGAAGGCGCATTCGCTGCACGCGCCGATGTTCAACGACGACTGCTGGGGGAAGACGGGACCGGGGGCGGTGATCGACATTACGGAAGTGTCGAAGCCGAAACGCATCGCGCATGTGGATGAGATCAAGCGGGCGATTGAGGTGGCCGACAAGATCCAGTTCCGGTATCTGATCCAGCATCTGGGCGTGGCCGGGCAGGAGTATGACGAGGCGCGGCTGGAGGCGGCGTTCAATTCGCTGGAAGAGCTGCACCTGTTTGCGGCGCACAGGGGCGTGAGGATACTGCTGGAGAACATTCCGAGCGCAATCTGCACGGCCGAGCGGCTGTCGTATTTCGTGGACGCGATGCACCTGGACATGGGGTTTTGCTACGACATCGGGCACGCGCATCTGAAGGGCCGCTTCGAGAAGGAGTTTGCGACACTGGCGCCGCGCGTCCGGTCGCTGCACGTTCACGACAACGACGGGGTGGAAGACCGGCACTTGGCGCCGGGGTTGGGGACGATCGATTGGGGCAAGGCGATGGCCATGTTCCGCACGCGCCAGGACCAGTATCCGCTGTTGCTTGAACTGAAAGACCCGGGCACGTCGGCCAACCCGCTGGACGTGGTCCCGGCGGCATTCGAGAGATTGGAGAAGCTGTAAACCATGTCAGAGATTCCCCGCATCCGGATCACCGATGCAGCAAAGTACGACGGCCAGACGGTGGAGATCGCCGGATGGCTTTACAACCTGCGCAAGTCGGGCAAGATCATCTTCCCGCTGGTGCGTGACGGCAGCGGAATAATCCAGTGCGTCGGCGTGAAGGCGACGATGCCGGAGGAGCTGTTCGAGACGCTGAAGCATTTGACGCAGGAGTCGTCGCTGATTGTGCGCGGCAAGCTGCGGGCCGAGCAGCGGGCGCAGGGCGGCTATGAGCTGGATCTTGAGTCGGCTGACGTTGTGCAGCGGGTTCCGGAAGAGACGCCGTATCCGATCACGCCGAAGGAGCATGGCACGGAGTTTCTCTTCGACAAGCGGCACCTGCATCTGCGGAGCCGCAGGACGCATGCGGTGATGCGGGTAAGGCACGAGATCATCAAGGCGATCCGGGATTACTTCGATTCAAACGGGTTCACGCTTGTCGATACGCCGATCTTCACGCCGGCGGCGTGCGAGGGGACGACGACGCTGTTCGAGGTGGATTACTTCGAGGATGAGAAGGTCTACCTGACGCAGTCGGGGCAGTTGTACAACGAAGCGACGGCGATGGCGCTGGGTAAGGTGTATTGCTTCGGGCCGACGTTCAGGGCGGAGAAATCGAAGACGCGGCGGCATTTGACCGAGTTCTGGATGGTGGAGCCGGAGATGGCTTACGCCACGCTGGAAGACGTGAAGGACGTGGCCGAGGGGCTGATCTGTTTTGTCGTGCAGAGGGTGCTGGAGAACCGGCGGACGGAACTGGAGACGCTGGAGCGCGACATCACGAAGCTGGAGGCGATCAAGGCGCCGTTCCCGAGGATCAGCTACGACCAGGCGGTGGAGATATTGAAGCGCAAGGGCAGCGAGATTGAGTGGGGCGGCGATTTTGGCGGCACGGACGAGACGTTGCTGGCCGAGGAGTTTGACCGTCCGGTGATGGTGGACCGGTATCCGACAGAGGTGAAGGCGTTCTATTTCGAGACCGATCCGGAGCGGCCGGAAGTGGCGCTGGGCGTGGACGTGATTGCCAGCGAGGGCTATGGCGAAGTGGTGGGCGGCGGGCAGAGGGCGCATTCGCTGGAAGTGCTGGAGCAGAGAATCCGGGATCACAATCTGCCGCCGGAAGCGTTTGACTGGTATCTGGACCTGCGGCGGTATGGGTCTGTGCCACATGCCGGGTTCGGCATGGGCGTGGAGCGGACGGTGGCCTGGCTGTGCGGGCTGGACCACATTCGCGAGACGATCGCGTTTCCGAGGATGCTGTACAGGACGCGTCCGTAAGGAGGCAGCATGGCGAAGAAGAGACAGCCGGCGGGTCCGGCGGTGGCGATTGTCGGCGCGCCGCTGGATCTCGGGGCCGGACGGCGGGGCGTGGACATGGGTCCGTCGGCGCTGCGGACGGCGGGGCTGAACGCGAGGTTGTCGGCGCTGGGCTACAGGGTGGAAGACCTGGGCAATGTGCAAGTGGAGCAGCAGGAGTCGTCGACGCCGGGTCCGAGGAATGCGCGGTATCTGCCGGCGATCGCTGCGACGTGCCAGGAGCTGGCTGACCGGGTGGAACGGGCGGCGGACGAGGGCAAGATCCCGCTGGTGCTGGGCGGCGACCATTCGATTGCGGTAGGCACGGTGAGCGGCATGGCCGAATCGATGAAGAAGCGCGGCCAGAAGCTGGGCATCATCTGGATGGACGCGCATACGGATATGAACACGCCGGGGACGTCGCCGTCGGGCAACGTGCACGGGATGCCGCTGGCGTGCATTATCGGGACGGGTCCGAAGGCGCTGACGAATTTGAACGGCTGGTCGCCGAAGGTGGATGCAAAGAGTGTTGTGCTGATCGGCATTCGGGATGTGGATCTGGATGAGCGGCCGATGGTGAGGCGGTCTGGCGTGCGGGTGTTCACGATGAGGGACATCGACGAGCGCGGGATGACGGCGGTGATGCACGAGGCGCTGGCGGTGGCGGGCGAGGGGACAGGCGGCGTCCATTTGTCGCTGGATATGGACGGGGTTGATCCGCGCGAGGCGCCGGGCGTTGGGACGCCGGTGCGAGGCGGGTTCAGCTACCGCGAGGCGCACCTGGCGATGGAGATCATCTGCGACTCGCGGCGGATGCGGTCGATGGAAGTGGTGGAAGTGAACCCGATTCTGGACGATGCCAACCGCACGGCGCTGCTGGGCGTGGAACTGGTGCTGTCGGCGATGGGAAAGAGGATTCTGTGAGCAGACTGAAAGTGGCTGTGCTCTACGGCGGGCGTAGCGGCGAGCATGAGATCAGCGTGCGCAGCGCGAAATCGGTGATTGAGGCGCTGGATCCGGAACGGTATGAGGCCGTGCCGCTGTTCATCGACAAGGAAGGGCGGTGGGAGCCGAGGCCGATCGCTCCGGCGCCGGGCGCGAATCCGGGCATCGACGTGGTGTTCCCGGTGCTGCATGGCACGTTCGGCGAAGACGGCACGGTACAGGGGTTGCTGGACCTGGCGGGATTGCCGTATGTGGGCGCGGGGGTGTTCGCGTCAGCGGCGTCGATGGACAAGGACCACTTCAAGAAGCTGTGCGCGGCGCGGGGATTGCCGGTGGTGGAGTGCGTGGTGGTGCGGGGCGCGGATGCCGACGTGAAGGCGATCGTCGAACAGATGCCGTTGCCGGTTTTTGTGAAGCCAGCGAATTTGGGTTCGTCGGTGGGGATATCGAAGGCGAAGGACGAGTGGTCGCTGTCGGTGGCCATCGCCGAGGCTGCGCGGTATGACAGCAAGGTGATCATTGAGCGGGCGATCACGGGGCAGGAGATCGAATGCGCTGTGCTGGGCAACGACGATGCGAAGGCGTCGACGCCGTGCGAGATTCTGCCGTCGCGGGAGTTCTACGACTACGAAGACAAGTATCTGCTGGACGCAGCGCGCATCGAACTGCCGGCGCGGTTGAGCGCGGAAAAGACGGCCGAGGTGCAGCGGTTGGCGGTGGAGTGTTTCAAGGCGGTGGATTGCACGGGCATGGCGCGGGTGGATTTCTTCGTCGAAGAGGGCACGGGCAAGGTCTACATCAACGAGATCAATACCATTCCGGGGTTCACGTCGATCAGCATGTACCCGAAGATGTGGGCACACGCCGGGCTGCCGATGGCGAAATTGATCGACCGGCTGATTGAACTGGCGCTGGAACGCCACGCGGCGCGGCAGGCGCTGCGATACGAGCGTTGATGCGGTTGGCGGCATTCATCCTGGCGCTGATTGCGCTGCCGGTGGCGGCCCAGTCGCCGCTACCTGATACGGTGGAGCTTGAGGCTGAACTCGGGCGGCTGGTGAACATTTTCACGCTGGTGTCTGACAACGCCGCCGAGGCGCAGACGGCGGAGCGGCTGATTTACGCCGGCGCGCTTCCGGGGATGCTGGCGAAGCTGGACCCGCATTCGGCGTTCTTCGACCGGGGCCAGTTTGAGCAGTTGCAGCAGATGCAGACGTCGACGGTGAAGGGGTTCGGGTCGATCGTGAGCGTGCTGCCGGGAAGGGTGATCGTCCTGCAGGTGCAGCCGGGGGCGCCGGCCGAGAGAAACGGGTTGGCGCCGGGCGACGAGGTGATGGCGATCAACGGCATCGGGCTGGCAGGGCTGGAGATCGAGCAGTTGGTGCAATTGCTGGGCATGGCGAGGCAGCAGCCGGTGCAGTTGCAGATCCGGAGGCCGGGCACGGCGGGGCTGCTGACGTTGACGATGACGCCTGCGGAGTTGCAGTCGCCGAGCGTGGACCGGGTGTTCATGGTGCGGCCGGGCATCGGGCACGTGCGGGCGAACAGCTTTGGGGATGGCACGGCGAAGGAGATCAAAGAGGCGATCGAGAAGCTGGGCGGGGCGAAGTTGAAGGGGCTGGTGCTGGACCTGCGCGGCAATCCGGGCGGTGTACTTTCATCGGCGCTGGAGACGGCGGCGCTGTTTCTGCCGCCGGGGACGAGGCTGATCACGGGACGCGGGCGGGGCAAGGGGACGCAGGAGATCGACGTGCCGGCGGGGGGCGTGCCGTATGAGTTCAAGCTGGCGGTGGTGATCGACGCGAAGTCGGCAAGCGGGAGCGAGATTGTGGCGGGGGCGATTCAGGACAACGACCGCGGGACGGTGCTGGGCGAGACGAGCTATGGCAAGGGGTTGGTGCAGAGCGTCTACCCGTTGAGCGATGCGACGGGATTGGCGCTGACGACGGCGTTTTACTACACGCCGAGCGGGCGGTCGATTCAGAGGCCGCTGCGGGAGACGGGTCTGCATCTGGAGGGGGGCGGGGCGCGGCCGGAGTACAAGACCAAAGGCGGACGGACGGTGAGGGGCGGGGGCGGGATTGAGCCGGACGAGATTGTGGGGCCGCAGATGGTGACGCGGTTCCAGGCGGTGCTGGAGGCGTCGGCGTCGTTCCATACGTTCGCGACTGAGTGGCTGAGAGGGAACCGGGCGGCGGCAACGCAGGGGATGGAAGTGACGCCGCAGATGATTGACGAATTCCAGGTGTTCCTTTCGCGGCGCAGCATCAGGCCGAACCTGAGCGAGTGGATCGCAGAGCGTCAGTACATCGCATCGCGGATGAAGCAGGAGATTCTGAATTTGGCTGTGAGCGTGGCCGCAGGCGATGAGGTGGAGGCGCAGCGGGACCCGGCGGTGCTGCGGGCGATCGGCGTGATTGAGAGACCCTGAACGGCTATTTGGGTTCGGCCATGAGGATCTGCGGGACCGAGAGGGCGCGGGTGGTGCGCAGGTTGTATTTGTCGATCAGGGGATAGTCGTCGCTGGTGAGCAAGTAGACGTCGAGGCCGGGGCGCATTTCGTGGTGGACGGCGTATTCGAAAGCCTTGGTGTCGAGGGTGGTCTGGTAAAAGACGACGGCGGGCTGGAGCAGCGAGGAGATGCCGGCGGTTACGAGTTTGCCGCGTTTAAGGCCGCGCTGGTTGAGTTCGACGACGAGGTCGCGGGTTTCGGCGTCGAAGCGCCACATGCGGAAATAGCTCGTCTGGAGTTGCAGGGCGAATGAAAGGATGAGCGCGGCAGCGAGTGTGCCGGCGGCGATGCGCAGCGCAAGGGCGGAGCTTGCCGCGAGGCCGAGCAGGACGAGGGCGAACAGGGGGAAGTGGTAGATGCCGGTGCGGTCAGTGGGGAAAGGCGTGCCGAGGGCGAGGTGCATGGCGGAGACGGCGAACCAGGCTCCGAGGGCTACGGCGGCGGCGATCAGGATATGGGGCGCGGTGGTGCGGCGCTGCCAGCCGAGGACGACGCCGAGCAACAGGACGGCGGGGTAGACGACATAGCCGAAGGCGCGTTTGAGGGGTTCGTTGCCATCGATGGTGGCGTTGAGTTCGCGGATGCCTTCGTTGTGGCCGAGGGTGTTGTCGGCGAGGTCGGCGAGGCTCAAGGCGAGGGTAGGCTGGCCGACGTAATAGAGGCCGGGTTTCATCATCTTCTTCACGGGGGCCATAAAGAAGAGCAGAACCATGACGGCGGCGAAGGCGGCGAGGAGATCGGTGCGGCGGGCCAGGGGTTTGGCGGGAGTTTCCACACGTTTCTTCTTTATCGTATGGACGGGAGGCGGGGCGGGCAGCGTCCAGATAAGCAGGAACAGCGCGGCGAGCAGTGCGGCGGGGATGACGAAGACGAAGTTGGATGCGATGGAGAGTCCGAGGGCGGCGCCGGCGGTACGGATGGTTTTGCGGTTGGAGTTGCCGGAGAGCAGGGCGAGGAGGCGTTCGAAGGCGAAGAAGAAGAAAGCGAGGGCGAGGCCGTAGCCGCGGGCGGCGACCTGGAAGTCCATGACCAGAGGCGATGCGCCCAGGAGGATGACGGATGCGGGGGCGAGCCAGGAGTGGCCGAAGAGGCGGGCGGAGAGGCGGGTGAGCGTCCAGAGATAAAGGGCGGCGCCGGCGAGAGCGGGGAGGCGGAGAGTGAATTCGAAGACGCCGGCGATGGAGGTGATGAAGCGGACGAGCCATGTGTGGAGAATGTGGTGGTTGGCGTCGTAGGTTTTGAGGATGGAGGAGAAGGGGGTGACGATGTAGAGGCGCCAGGTGATGGCTTCGTCGAAGGTGATGGATTGGGTCCAGGCGCGGAACAGGGCGATGGCAAAGAGGAGAACGGCGAGGGCGGCGGCGAGCTTTTTCATCTCTGTTTGCGTCTGGGATCGGGGGCGGTGGCAGTGGTGGAGGGTGTCCGCAGGAAGAGGAACACGGTGAAGATGAGCAGCGGCATCATCTGGAGGACGATGCGGCCGGCGGCGGTTGACAGGCGCCATTGGAGACCCGAAGTGGTCATCCAGAAAGCGCCGAAATAGCCGGCGGCGAGCAGGGCGAGCGGAATTGCGGTCCAGATCTGGCGAACGGGGCGGCGAACGCCAAGCAGTGCAACGGCGATTCCAAGCATCAGGATCGGGTGCGTGGGGAAGTGGCCGAGGTTGAGAAGTTCTCTACCGATGGAGAAGAGGACGGACGGGACGCGTCCGACGTCGGCGAGGTGAGTGAAGCTCCATTCCTTGAACGGCGGGGCCATGAGGGCTTTGAAGAGGGCGACGATGAGCGCGGCGGGAACGGCGGCAAGCAGCCAGGGGAGGGCGGATTTGCGGGCTGCGATGACGATGGCGAGGGCGAGTCCGGCGGCGAAGACGAGACCTTCGTCCTTGGTCCAGCCGGCCAAGGAGGCGAGCAGTCCGGATAGGGCGAGCAGTGGCTTGTCCCAATCGTCGCCGGCGGCGCGGACGGCGCACCAGAGCGCGCCGAGCATGAAGAGCGAGAGCGGGATGTCGGCGTATTGGGCCATGGCATACTGCCAGAAGGTGACGGTGGACAGGAGCACCAGCGCGGCCATTGCGCCGGTGGCGGCGCCGCGGAGAGACCACAGGCCGCCGAACATGAGCAGGACCAGGGAGATTGTCGAGGCGGCGTTGGCGCTGGCCGGCGCGGCGATATCCCCGGGGCGGCCGGTCCACGCCCATGCCTTGGCGATCACGCTCGACCACAGCAGCGGGTATTCGGGATGGCTGCGGCCGATCAGTTCGGGCGCGGCGGCGCCACTCCAATGGCCGCCGGAGGCGAGGAATTTGGCGCGCATGTTCCATATCGCCCAGGCGTCCCAGTCGCCGTGGGGCAGGGCGGCGGCGCCCTGGACGATGGCTCCCAGCAGAAATGCGCCGCAGATGGCCAGGGCGATCCAAGCGATCCAGGCGAAGCGGAAGCCGGATGGTTTTTCGACAGGGGCTGCGGGTTGGCGGTCGCGTTTCCACCACAGGGCGGCGCCGGCGGCGAGCCAGATGAGGTCGGCGAGAACGGCGGCGGGGAAGGGATTCAGTCCAGCGGCTAGGAAGGCGAAGTAGAGGCAGGAACTGCCGCCCGCGCCCACAGGGAAGGCCAGAGGAATTTCGAGAAGCCAGCGCGAGGGGCCGTGAGCGCGACGTCCGGCGGTGAGGGCGGCCACCCAGAACCAGCCGGCGGCCCAGGCGATGAGCAGCGGCGCGGCGGCGGTCACTTGCCGGCTCCGCGGCGGTAGAGCACGACGCCCCGGCCGAGATCCGCCACCAGTTCCAGGCCCTGGACCTTCCCGATGCCGGCGAAGTCGCGGGGGGCGTTAAAGTCGCCCACCCAGTATTCGAGGTCATTCCGGTTCTCGTCGAGAACAAGGATCTGCGGCGCGAGGGCGAACTGCGCCGAAGCCAGGGCCGCCTGCTGTGCGACCGATCCTGGGGTACGGTCGTTGAAGTAGCCGATACGCGGCGCGTTGCCTGTCAGGCGGGGGATCCCGGCGAAGCGTTCGACCAGAGAACCGATCTGTTGAGCATCGCCTGATTGCTCGGCCACCTTTTCGAACAGGCCGTAGTATTCGATGGACGCGCCGGCTGCGAGGGCCGAGACGATGGCCACGGCGGCGATGGCGCGCGCGCCGGTGACGGTAGTTGTTTGGGTGGACACCTTTAGAAAATTGTAGCGTTGACAGCCTGCGTTACCGCAACGGGCGGGGACGGCGGTCGAACCTTGCGCGGCGGAGTTCGGCGCGGCGGACCTGGGCTTCGTTCATACCGAAGTAGTGGGCGACCTCATGCCAGACGGTCTCTTCGACAAGGCGGCGCAGGTGGGAGGGGGTGCGGGCCATGCGCTCGTGGGGACCCTGGTAGATGGTAATGCGGTCGGGCATGGCGGCGAACTCGGCAGTGCTGCGTTCGGTGAGAGGGCGGCCCTGATAGAGTCCGAGCAGGCCGGGTTGCGGGGGTTCGGGCTCGACGACGAAGAGGACGTTCTTGAGCCGCCGCCTGAACGCGGGGGCGACGACGCGTTTGAGCGACTCTTCGACCAGATTGTCGAACTCCTCTGAACTCATGGTGCGGTCTGCCCTATTGTAAAGAGATGCGCGAGGGGGCCGCTCCGGCGCCCGCCGCGAATCTGGGAGAAAGACATGGAAGACACGTCAAAGGCCGCACGGATCGCCGACTCGCTTGGCATCGGCAAGCTCAAGCGCCACATCTTGCTTTGCGCGGACCAGACGAAGCCGAAGTGCTGTTCGAAGGAGGCGGGGCTGGCGTCGTGGGAGCGGCTGAAGAGCAGGCTCGCCGAATTGGGGATGGACAAGGGCGAGGGCGCAGTGTTCCGCACCAAGGCCAACTGCCTGCGGATCTGCGAGCAGGGTCCGGTGGCGGTGGTGTACCCCGAGGGCATCTGGTATCACAGCGTGACGCCGGAGGTGGTTGATCGCATCATCGAGGAGCATCTGGCGGGCGGGCGCCCGGTGGAAGAGTTCATCCTGGCGCGGGACCCGCTTGCCCAGGGCGAGTAGTCTACTGCGGAATGGGCAGGCCCATCTGCTTGTAGATGGACTCGATGAGCTTGATCTTGGTGGTGGCGTCCTTGTTCGCCTTGTCGTACTTGAGGACATTGCGATACTGGACGAGCGCCGGGCGGTACTTCTGGCGAGGCGGCAGTTTTTCGTTGAGAAAGAAGCTGTCGCCGTATTTGAGGTGGGCGTTGGCGAGCGCGGTGCGCGCTTCGGCGCCGGCGGAAGCCTGGATGGGTTCGAGAATGGCGATGGCTTCGGTGAACTTGCCGGCTTTCACCTTGGCCTGCGCTTCTGCGATTTTGGGGTTGGCGGCGGCGGTGAGCAGACAGGCTAACGCCACGGTTGCACAAATGGTTTTTCCCAGCATATGGGTCCATTGTAGCGGGCGCGCCCCGGCGCGCGCTTTCGATAGACTGGAACGGATATCCCTGTCGAGCCTGAAAGAGTCCCTTTGCAGAACCGGATCATAGTCGCCATCGACGGCCCGGCCGGCGCCGGCAAAAGCACCATTGCGCGCGCCGTGGCCGCGGCCCTCCACGCCGTTTATATTGATACGGGCGCGATGTACCGCGCCGTTGCGCTGAGCGCAATCCGCGGCGGGAAGGCATTCGACGACGAGAGTGCGTTGACGAAGTTGGCTGAAGAGGCCACCATCGAGTTGGGCGCGGGAGGACTGGTGCGGCTTGACGGCGAGGATGTGAGCGGGTTGATCCGGACGCCGGAGATCGCGCAGGCGGCATCGAAGGTGTCGGCGATTGCCGGGGTGAGGCGGGCGATGGTGGCATCGCAGCGGCGGATGGCCGAATCGTG
Source organism: Bryobacteraceae bacterium (assembly GCA_014860455.1). GTDB lineage: Bacteria > Acidobacteriota > Terriglobia > Bryobacterales > Bryobacteraceae > PNKE01. The sequence goes on from JACZJQ010000214.1 coordinate 14,069, forward strand.
TTCGGTGGTGATGGAAGGGCGCGATATTGGGACGGTGGTGTTCCCCGAAGCACAGGTGAAGATTTATCTGGACGCATCGCCCGAGGTGCGCGCGATGCGGCGGGTTCTGGAGATGCGGCAGAAGGGGATGGAGGCGGATCCGGCGCAGGTGGAGGCGGAGATCAGGGAACGCGATTACAGGGACAGCAACCGGACCGAAGCGCCTTTGACGCAGGCGCCGGGCGCGGTTTACGTGGACACGTCGCCAATGGGGGTGGACGAGGTGGTGAGTACGCTTTTGCGGATTGCGGGTGAGCGGATCGGAAAGGAAGTGGAAGCGTGAAAGACCTGCTCGTGATGAAGTTTGGCGGCACCAGCATGGGGTCTGCCGAGAGGATGATGGGGGCGGCCGCGCTGTGCGAGGAGCAGCACGCCAAGCGCCCTACGGCGGTGGTGGTGTCGGCGATGTCGAAGGTGACCGACCTGCTGCTGGACACGCTGCGCCATGCCGAAGGGGGCGACACGGGCGGCGTGGAGCGCAATCTGGTTGAACTGGCGGCGAAGCACAAGATCTGCTGCGACGGGCTGCTGAAAGGCGCTGCCCGCGCGGCGACGCAGGTGGCTCTGGACGAGATCATCGCCGAGTTCGCACGCATCTCGAACGGCGTGCTGATGCTTGGAGAGCGGCCGCCGAAGTCGGTGGACGAAGCGATTGCGGTGGGCGAGCGGCTGAGTTCGACGCTGATCGCGGCGTATCTGTCGGCGAAGGGGATCGACGCCTTCGCCGTGAATGCGCGGGAGATACTGGTGACCGACGCGGTGTTCGGCAACGCGTCGCCGCTGATCGATCAGACGCGCGAGAAGGCGCAGGCGATTCTGGGACCGGCGCTGGAGGCGGGCCGGCTCCCATTCATCACCGGCTTCAACGGCGCGACGCTGGACGGGCGGGCGACAACGCTGGGGCGCGGCGGATCGGACTTTTCGGCATCGATTCTGGCGGCGGTGCTGGACGCGTCGGAGTTGTGGATCTGGACTGATGTGGACGGCATCATGTCGGCGGACCCGAGGCTGGTGAACGACGCCAAGGTATTGGGTGAGATCACCTATCGCGAGGCCGCTGAACTGGCATACAACGGGGCTAAAGTGCTTCACCCGCGGACGCTGGCGCCGTTGATGGAGAAGGGCATCCCGGTATGGAGCAAGAACAGCTTCAACCCGGATGTGCCGGGCACGCGGATTGTTGAAGACTCGCGCGACTCGGGCCGGGGTCCGAGGGCGGTGACGTCGATGACCAACGTGGCCCTGGTGTCGCTTGAGCCGGCCAGCGCGCTGCTCAGCGGGACGAAGGTGATGGCGCGGGCCATCGACGCGTTGGCGGCGACTAACGCCGAGGTGCTGGCTATGACGTCGTCCAGCTACCGCCAGAATTTCTGCTTCCTGATCCGGCAGAGCGAACTGCAGGCCGTCACGGAGCGGCTGGAGGAGTCTTTCTCTCTGGAGTTCGCGCACGGCTACATGCACCCGATCGATGTGGATCTGGATGTCGGCCTACTGGCCATAGTGGGCGAGGGGATGAAGGGCCTGGCCGGGTTGGCGGGGCGGATCTTCACGGCAATCAGCCGCGAGCAAGTGAACATAATCGCCATTGCGCAGGGGTCGAGCGAGTTGACGATCGCGATTGTTGTGCGCAAGGCTGGCGTGGAGAAGGCGGTCAGGGCGGTGCATGCCGAGTGCGGTCTCGGCGGGTAGGCAGTTTACCCTCTCCATAACTTCCACTGTTACAATCGGATCAAGGGCTTCCACATCCATGCCAGCCACGTCGACCTTGGCCGAGGAAATTCTCGAACTCAAGAGAGCCCGCAGGGCTACGATCCTGGTGCATCATTACCAGGAGGCCGAGATCCAGGAACTCGCCGACGTCATCGGCGATTCGCTGGAACTCTCGCGCAAAGCGCAGTCTTTCGACGGCGACGTCATCGCCTTCTGCGGCGTCTGGTTTATGGCCGAAACGGCGAAGGTCCTGAATCCATCCAAAACCGTCATCGTGCCCGACGCCGAAGCCGGCTGTTCGCTGGTAGACTCCTGCCCCGCCGATCAACTTCGCGCCTGGAAACGCCGCCATCCGGATCACGCGATCGTCAGCTACATCAACACTTCGGTGGAGGTGAAGGCTGAAAGCGACATCCTCTGTACGTCGCGCAACGCCGTCGATGTGGTGAATTCGATTCCGGCGGACAAGCCCATCCTGTTCACGCCCGACATCAACCTGGGCAATTACGTCAAGCGCCAGACCGGCCGCGAGAACATGAAAATCTGGCAGGGCACCTGCATCGTCCATGCGACGTTCCCCGGCCGCCGCCTGACCGCCGCCAAAGTGGAGCATCCTGAGGCCTTCGTCGCCTCCCATCCGGAATGTCCCGAAGACATCCTGCGCATGTCGGACTTCATCGGCTCGACCTCGGCCATCATCGACTGGTGCGTCAAGCATCAGGGCCGCGAGTTCATCGTCATGACCGAAAGCGGCGTCCGGTTTTCGCTCGAACGCAACTCGCCGGACAAGAGTTTCTACTTCGTCGCCAACGAGCACTGCAACTGCAGCGAGTGCCCTTACATGAAGCGCAACTCGCTTGAAAAACTCCGCGACTCGCTGCGCGACCTTGCCCCGCGCGTCGAACTGTCGCAGGAGATGATAGATCGCGCCCGGTTGCCGATCGAACGCATGCTGGCGCTGAAGTAGACGCGCCCCGGAACTAAAACCGTGGAACGCCCGCTCATCGACACCTACAACCGGATCCACGACAACCTGCGTATCAGCGTCACCGACCGCTGCAACATCCGCTGCTACTACTGCATGCCCGAAGACGGCGTCGAGTTCGTCCCGCGCGCCGAGATTCTGACGTTCGAAGAGATCGAGCGTTTCGCCCGCATCGCCGCCAAACTGGGCATCAACAAAATCCGCGTCACCGGCGGCGAACCGCTTGTGCGCAAGCATCTCGACGTCCTCATCGCAAAGCTCGCCTCAATCGACGGCATCCGCGACATCGCCTTGACCACCAATGGCGTCCTGCTCGCCGAACAGGCCGAGGCGCTCTATCGCGCCGGACTGCGCCGGCTGAACGTCCACCTCGATACGCTCGATCCGGCCCTGTTTCAGCGCATCACCCGCCGCGACGATTTCCACCGCGTCATGGCCGGCATCATGAAGGCGCGTGAACTCGGCTTCGGACCCATTAAGATCAACGCCGTCGCCGTGCGCGATTTGGTCGAGGACAGCATCGTGCCGCTGGCCCGGTTTGGCCGCGAACATGACATCGAGATCCGCTACATCGAGTTCATGCCGCTCGACGCCCAGGGCCTGTGGCAGAAGGACCGGGTGCTGCTTGCCGACGACATCCTGGCCATGCTTGAAAACGGCATCGGCCCGCTCGATCCCGTCCCCGATCCCGACCCTCGCGCGCCGGCGCTGGAATACACCTTCCGCGACGGCATCGGCAAAATCGGTTTCATCGCCTCGGTCAGCCGTCCGTTCTGTCTGAACTGCAACCGCATCCGCCTCACCGCCGACGGCAATCTGCGCTACTGCCTGTTCGCCATCGAGGAGACCGACATTAAGCACTTGCTGCGCGGCGGCGCCGGCGAAACTGAGATCATGGACACAATCCGGGCCGTCGTTCATGCGAAATGGCTCGGCCATGAGATCAACCGTGGTGGCTTCGTCCCGCCGCCGCGGCCGATGTATGCGATCGGCGGGTAATCAATGAACCGGAAGTATTGGGCACTGCTGGCCTGCCTGGCCCTGAGCGGATTGTTCTTCCTGATGGGCGTCGTGTTCATCCCGCTTGCCGGGGTGCAGTACGACGAGGCGCTGTTCATCATGGCCTACGTCTCGCCCGAGGGCATCGAGTACAACGCCGTGGCGGGCGACACCAAGATCCCGCTGATGCTGATGACCTATCTAGGCACGCTGAAGGCGGCGATCCTGAAGCCCGTTTTCGACGTGATGGGCTACAACCACCGCTCGCTGCGGTTTCCGCCGCTTGCGTTTGCGACCCTGTCTGTCGCGTTGTTCTTCTTCGTTCTCAAACGGCTCACTTCGACGCGCATCGCCATCGCCGTCACCCTGTTGCTGGCCACCGACGCCGCCTACTTGCTGACGTCGGTCTACGACTGGGGTCCGGTCGCGCTGCAGCACCTGTTTCTCGGAGTGGTGCTTTATAGCGGCGTCCGCTATGCCGAATCGCGGTCCGCACTATGGCTGATCCCGGCCGGGTTGGCCACCGGGCTTGCACTCTGGGACAAGGCCATTTCAATCTGGATCTTCGCCGGGGGCGGACTGGCGCTGCTGATCGTCTTCCCGCGCGAGATGTGGACACTGGCCAAGCGCCCCGTCCATGTCGCCGCGCTCGTGCTTCCGCTGCTGATTGGCGCCTACCCGCTGATCCACTACAACATCCAGGAACCGATGGCGACGATCACCGCCAACACCCACAACACCGACATGGCGATGGTCAGCAAGATCGCTTCGTTCGACGGCGCCCTCGACGGCCGTGGCCTGTTCGGCTATGTCGTCCGCGACGTGCCCGACCCCGAAGGCAAGACCGGCGCATTCCGCCTGGACGAACGGGCCACGCTCTGGCTGAGCGCCAGACTCGGCGCGCCCCGGCGCAGCCTGCAACATCTGCTGCTGGTGGGCGCGGTCCTGATTCTGCCGCTCATGTTCTGGAGTCCCTGGCGGCGTCCGGCCATCTTCACGGCGCTGGCGTTGCTTTTCTCCTGGACAGCCATGCTGCTCACCAAGGGTGCCGGTGGGTCACTGCACCATACCATCCTGCTGTCGCCATTGCCTCACCTGCTCGCCGGACTGGTGTTGGCAGAAATTGTCCGGCGTTTCCCGTCGCGCGGCATGAAGATCGGATTTGCCGTCTTCGCCTCGGCCGTTCTTACCAACCTGTTCGTGCTGAACCAATACCGCGCCCAGTTCCTGGCCTTCGGCCCCACCATGGTCTGGACCGATGCCAGCCGTCCGTTGGTCGAGTTTCTCGGCACCCAGCACGGGCGCATCATCTTCCCAGCCGACTGGGGCATCCAGCAGCAGATCGACTTCTACGGCGGGGGCATCCTCGGCATGACGCGCAACTCCGAGGACACCCCGACCCGCCTCCACGAAGAAGAACCCAGGAAGTTCATGCTTTGGGCGCTCTCGGTCCCCAACCACATCTACGTCACCCATACCGAACCAAACGAAGCCTTCAAGGGCGCGCGCAAAAACCTCATCGATTTCGCCGCCGCCCAAGGCCTGAACCACCACCTGATCGCCGTCATCCGGGACCGCCACCACGTGCCGATGTTCGAAATCCATGAATTCCGAAAGTGACGCTCCGTTCGACGAGGTCGAGTATCCGATCACGGATACGATCGACCTTCACGCCTTCGCGCCGCGCGACGCCAAGACGGCCGTCGAAGCATGGCTTGAAGCTGCGCACGCGCGCGGCTTCAAGGCGCTCAGGATCATCCACGGCCGCGGCATCGGGGCGCAGCGCGACATGGTGCGCAAGGTGCTCGCGCGCACGCCTTACGTGCTCGAATTCGGCGACGCCCCTGCCGAGGCGGGCGGCTGGGGCGCCACCGTCGTGACTCTTCGTTAGACCATCTTCTTCGCGGCCGCGTCCCACTTGATCCGCCGGCCCGTGCGCAACGACTCCATCGCCATGGCCAGCGATATCGAAGTTCCCAGACCGGCTTCAACAGCGGCCGTCGGGTCTTTCCTCGAAACAATGCAGTCCAGGAAATTGCGGATATGTTCGCGCGTGGCGACGACGAATGAGCCCACCTTGGCGTCCTGCACCGACGGGGCGATCTTGACCTCGGCGCTCTGCGGCCACAGGGCAAATCCCTCGCGCGCGACGTCTAGCCGCGCCTTGGTGCCGTGGTAGTGGTTCATCTGGTCGTTGTGCGTGTGGTAGCGCATCGCCTTGTAGCCGAGCGTGAAGACGGCGATATAGTTCTCCGGATACTCCACGGTCATCGACGCGGTCTCCGGGATCTCGCCGCCGCCGAGATTCAACTGGCCTCCGGCGCAGGTGACCGCGGCCGGCATCGGCGAGTTCATGTACCACTGGATGCAGTCGATGGCATGGGCCGCCTGGCCGACAAGCAACCCGCCCGAGTAGTCGTGATAGTAGTACCAGTTAAAGAAACGGCTCTGGTCGAGCGGACGTTGCGGCGCGGGTCCGAGCCACTGTTTCCAGTCCAGCGCTCCGCGCAACTGCGCCTGCGACAGCCTGTCCTGATAGTTGATCCACCACGAGTTCACCAGCCGCACATCGCCCAGCACGTCGGGCCGCGCGTACTTGTTCTTGATCTCCAGGAACAGTGATCCGCTGCGGCGCTGCGTGCCCACCTGGCAGATGCGCTTATGCCGCCGCACGGCCTCCAGCATACGAAAGCCTTCGCCGGGCAGGTGGCACATCGGCTTCTCGACATACATATCCTTGCCGGCCTGCGCGGCGTCGATGGCCATGGTGGCGTGCCAGTGATCGGGGGTCGAGATGATGACGGCGTCGATCGCTTTGTCGTCCAGCAACCGGCGGTAGTCGGAATAGGGCTTGGCGCCTGTGGACGCCTGCTTCAACCCGGCCTGGAGATTCGGTTCATAGACATCGCAGACCGCCGTCATCTGCGCACCGATCTCCTTGAACTCGGACGTCAGCAACCGCCCTCGCCCGCCGCTGCCGATCACGCCTACGCGTGGCGTATCCGCCGCCAGTGCGCGAGCCGCCGCGCCGGCCGTCATCAGGAATGTTCGCCGTTTCATGTTTAGCAGTCTATCGCTGACCGGCGCCGGACTAAAGCGACTTCAGTTCGGCAATGGTAGCGCCGGTACCGCCCTCGGCGGGCGTGGCCGGGCCGAAATTGTCTACATGCGGGTGCTTCGACAACAGTTGCTGGACCATCTTCTTGAGGATCCCCATGCCGTGGCCGTGCACGATGCGGACGCGCGTGACATCGGCCAGCGCACAGCCGTCGATGAAGCGTTCAAGCTCGACCTCTGCTTCATCCGACGTCTTGCCGATGATGTTCAACTCGCTGGCCAGCGTCTCGTAGCGCGGTCCGGCGGTGAATGAAACGCCTTGCGGCAGCCGCTTGCCCTGCCCCGACGATTCCGGCAGCACCTCGCGGATGTCGCCCGTGGGCGCCTGCATTTTGAGGAACCCGACCTCGACCTCGACCATGCCGCCGCCCATCACCCGCAACACCTTCGCCGGCTGGCTGAGGTCTTTCAACTTCACCCTCATGCCCGGCGCCAGATTCTCGAGCGACGGTTTCGCCGGCTCCGCCTTGCCCTGGGCCAGTGCCGTGAACTCTTCCTTCATCTCGCGGCGGGCCCGCGCCATGTCGCGTTGTGCGCGTTCTGCCTGGCGGCGCGTTTCCGGTACGGCCGAGGCCCGGCCGATGGCATCGCGGGCCTCCTGCTCGAAGGTGCGCATGGCCTTCTCGGCGCGGTCCTCGATCTCACGCACACGCCGCGATTCGCGCTTTTCGAGTTCGGCGACAAGCTGCTTTTCGCGGGCTTCGAGTTCAAGCTGGCGGCGTCGTAATGCGGCGGCTTCCTCGCGCGCCTCGGCCACCTTGGTTTCGAGTTCCTTGAGGAAATGCGCGATGTCGCGTTCGGTGTCAGACATCGCCGCCCGCGCACGGTCGATCAACCGTTGCGGCAGCCCGAGCCGGGACGCGATGTCCAATCCGGCCGATTTGCCGGGCGCGCCGGTGCGCAGTTCGTAGGTCGGTTCGAGGGTTTCTTCGTTGAAGCCCATCGACGCGTTGACGACGCCCGCCGTGGTCGCGCCATACACCTTCAGCGCCAGCAGGTGTGTCGATGCCAGGGTAAACGCGCCGAAGCGGTTGAACTCATCCAGCACAGCCACGCCCAGCGCTCCGCCCTCTTCCGGGTCGGTCGCGCGGCCAAGTTCGTCGAGCAACACCAGTACACCCGGCGCTCCGGCTTCGACAATCTCCTTGACGCGTGTCACGTGGGCGCTGAAACTCGATAGGCTCTGTTCGATCGACTGGTTGTCGCCGATATCCGCCAGCACGTCGTCAAACACCGGCAGCACCGCCTCGTCGGCCGGCACCGGGAATCCGGATTGGGCCATGAGGACCAGCAATCCGGCGGTCTTCAGCGTCACCGTCTTGCCGCCCGTGTTCGGGCCGGAGATCAGCAGCGAGCGGTTCCGCGAGTCGAGTTCAAACGACACGGGCACTACCTGCATCCGCTTCCGGCGCAGGACGTCCTGAAGCAACGGATGGCGGGCGCGCTTGAGTTTGAGGACGGGCGCCTCGTCCGGCGAGAACGTGGGAATGACGCAATCGAAGGCTTCGGCGAAACGGGCCTTGGCAAAGGCGAAGTCCAGCGCGGCCAGGGCGACGGCGGCGGCGCCGATTTCACGCGACTGCGCGCGAAGACGGTCAGTGAGTTCGGCCAGGATCCGCCGCACCTCGCGCATCTCGTCGTCGGTCAACCGGACCAGGTCGTTGTTGAGTTCGATCGTCTCCAGCGGTTCGAGGAACAGCGTGTGTCCGCTGCCGCTGGACCCGTGCACCACGCCGGCGGCTCGCTTCTTCGCCCCTGGCAGCACCGGAACGACGAAACGGTCGTTGCGGATGGTGACAAACTCCTCCTGCAACATGCCGTCGTCGCGATGCAGCTTGAGGAAGCGTTCCAGCGACGAGTGGATCTCGCGGCGCTGACGTTCCATCTCGCGGCGGATCTTGGCCAGCGCCGGACTGGCATGATCCGAGATGGTCCCGTCGGGCAGGATCTTGCCCGAGACGGCTTTGACGGCCTCGCGGAAATCGGCGATCGTGGCGGCGCGGGCGGCGAGCAACGGGAACGTCTGTGCGTGCGGCTTCAGCGCCTGACGGACCTGTTCGGCCTTTTCCAGCACGGCAATGACGGCCTGCAGTTCAAGCGCTTCCAAAACCGAACCCTGGATCCGCAGCTTCGCCAGCGTCGTGCCGGTTTCGGGCAACCCGTCAAACGACAACCGTACCGGGGCCTCGCCGCCGCGTGTCTTGGGCAGTACTGTTTCGTCGATCCAGGCCATCGCTTCGGCCGTCTCGGCAAGCTGGGCTTCGGCGCCGGCGCGGTTGGCCGAGGGTTGAACTTCGTCCAGCAGGTTCCTGCCGCCGTCGCTTGCCACCCAGCGGCGGATCAGCGATTTCAGCGTTTCGTATTCCAGCAGTGCGAGGCTTTCGGCGTTCATTTCAACATCTCCAGAGCGCGCGCGATCACCGGCGGCGTACCCGGAGCCATCTTCCATTTGTCGAGTTCGTTCACCGGAACCCAGGCGGCATCGGCCACGTCGCTGGCCGCCACGAGCGTGCCGCCTTCAAGCTCGCAGATGTAGTCGATGATCACGTAGTGGTATTCAGTGCGGCCATCCGGGCCGGGCATGATGCGCTGGAAGATCTCCGCCACAGCAGTTGGCCGGACATGCAACCCGGTCTCTTCCAACACTTCGCGGGTGACGGCCGTTTCCAGACGCTCACCCACTTCCACCATGCCGCCGGGCAAGGTCCAATAGCCTTCCAGCGGCGGCTGTCCGCGTTCGATCAACAGCACCGTATCGTCGCGGAAGACAACCGCGCCGACGCCCAGCAGCGGGCGGGCAGGATATCGCCGGCTGTCGCTCACGGCTGAGCCTGGGCCTGTTTGGCATCCGGGTACACGCGATAGAGCGTCGTCCGGGCGGTGACATAGAAGGTCTTGTCGTCCGGGCCGAAGCAGAGGTTCGACGGTTTCTCGGGCATCGGGATCCGGCGCAGCAGTTCGCCCTTGGGGCTGTAGATCACAATCTGGTTGGCGGCGACGTAGAGGTTGCCCTTGGAATCGGTCTTGAGGCCGTCGGGCGGCCCGTCGATTCCTGTGATGAGCAACCGGGGATTGGACGCCTCGCCGTCGCGGTTGATGTCCCAGGCGCGGATGGCGCGTTCGTCTGAGACGGCGACATAGAGGATGCGGCCGTCGGGCGAGAGAGCGACGCCGTTCGGACGGCGGTCCATGCGGACGACGAGGGAGAGGTCGCCTTTGGGGTTGATGTGGAAGACGCCGTTGAAGGGCAGTTCGCGGGTGGCCTCGGCCTTGCCGAAGGCGGGGTCCGTGAACCAGACGTGGCCGTCGCGGCGGACTGCAATGTCGTTGGGCGCGTTGAAGCGCTTGCCCTCGAATCGCTCCGCAAGCACTTCCACCTTGTTGTCCGTGCCCGTCCGCGTGATCCGCCGCGCACCGCCCTCGCACGTATAAACCCGTCCGCGGCTGTCGATCGCGTTGCCGTTGGCGCCGCCGCTGTTCTCGCGGGCCACCTGCTTGCCGTGCTTCAGGCTCCACTTGATGAGCCGGTTCAACGGAATGTCGCTGAACAGAACCGCCGACTCGGGCAGCCAAACCGGCCCTTCGGTGAACTGGAATCCCGACGCCAGGCGCTCGATGAGCGGCTGGTCCTGGCTCGCGTGGAGCAGGGCGGAGGCGAATCCGAAGGCGGCAAAATCTCTCCTGAGCACGTCTTTATTCTAAGGTTTCTTATAAACCGGACGAAATGGTCTGATAGTATGTGAAGTGAGGAAGTCCATGCGAGCGCTCTTCTCCTTGTTCGTATTCGCCGCCGTCCTTTGTGCCGGCGGCCATGACGCTCCGGCAGCAATGGCGCCGGAACAGGCGCTGGCGCGGCTGCGCGCCGGCAACACCCGTTTTGTGAAGCACAAGGAGAAGCACCCGGACATCTCGTTCGACCGGCGGCGCAGCATCTCCCGCGACGGCCAGCATCCCTATGCCGTCATCCTCGGCTGTTCTGATTCCCGCGTACCGCCCGAACTGATCTTCGACGAAGGCCTCGGCGATCTCTTCGTCATCCGCGATGCCGGCAACGTGGTGGACGACGAGGTTCTGGGCAGCATCGAGTATGCGGTGGAGCATCTGGGCGTTCGTTTGGTCGTGGTGCTTGGACACGAAAAGTGCGGTGCGGTCTCGGCCGCCGTCGCTGGCGGCGAGGCCCACGGCCACATCAAGTCCGTCATGAAGGCGATCCAGCCGGCCGTTGACGAGACGGCGGGGATGCCGGGCGACCATGTCCACAACTGCGTGCTGGCGAACGCTCGCCGAGTGGCGCGGCTGATCCGCGAATCCGAGCCGATTCTTAAGCCGGCGGTCGACCGCAAGCAGATTCAGGTTGTGGCGGCCGATTACGACCTCGAGACCTTCATGGTCGAGTTTCTCGACCTGCCTGCCGCCGCGGGCAAGAACGCACTCCAATCTGCGCTGAAGTAAGACATGCGGGGTGACTGCCGGGCGGGCAGCAAGTAAGATAGAGACGAGTCTGGCCATGCCATCCCGCCGTCCGTCGGTCCTCGCACACGAGAACTTTGTCAAGCACCGGGAAGCGATTGCGCGGCTTCCGCTTGCCGAGCGCTTTGCCTATATCGCGGCCAACAATGTTTGGGGGAGTCCGGAGTCGCGTTCCGGGACGGGTTCGGCGCTGGAGCAGACGCAAACGCTGATCGAAACTATCCCGGCCGTGCTGCGCCGGGTGGGCGCGGATTCGCTGCTCGATATCCCGTGCGGCGACTTCCACTGGCTGTCGATGGCCGATCTTGGCGTGGACTACACAGGCGCGGACATCGTCCAGGATCTTGTGGATGCGAACAGCCGGCGGTATGGCGCTCCGGGCCGGCGGTTTCTGCGGCTGGATCTGACAGCGGACAGGCTGCCGCGGGCGTCCGTGGTCTTGTGCAGGGATTGCCTGGTCCACCTCAGCTTCGCCAACATCGCGCGAGCTTTGGCCAACGTCCGCGCCTCGGGCGCCGGTCACCTGCTGATGACCCACTTCCCGCTGACCGAAGAGAACGCTGATGTCGAGGATGGCGACTGGCGGTCGTTGAACCTCACTTTGCCGCCCTTCAATCTGCCGGCGCCGCTTGAATCACTGGTGGAAAACTGTGGCGAGGATGGCGGAGCCTACGGGGACAAATCCCTTTCGCTGTGGCGGGCAGCGGATCTGGGTTGATGCGGGCCGCGATGGATTGCGGCCCGCGAGATGAGCCTGACTACTTCACCTTCTTGAGGAACTTGCCGGTGTCGGCGTCGATGTAAACCGAGCCCAGGCTCGAGCTGACAGTCGACCCGACATAGACGCGCCATGCCGGGTTGGGCGTCTGGTAGGTCCACTCCAGCATAAACTGGATGGGTTGATCGGGGTTCTTGTCGATGATGGGCTTGAGTTGCTTGCTGGCGGTTTCGAGAGCCGCGGGCGTATCGACCTTCACCTTCTGAATCGGAATGGGAAAGACCCTCGGACGTACAGCGTAAGTTGACTCGCTGCCCGAGTACGTGCCCTTGCGGATCGAACCCTCTTCCTGCACGCCATAGGTGAACAGGCGTTGCGTCTTGTCGGTGAGCGATACGAATGTCGCCCGCCAAGCGCCGAACTTGCCATCGACGGGCTTGACCGATTCCATATTCATGTTTTCGACGGTCATGATCTGAGCGTCGCTCTTCCATTGGCGGGCCGCCTGATACATGTAGAAGACGGCCGACTGGCCGCCAATGGGCTCGGCGGGTTTCACCTCCTTCTTGGCGGCTGGCGCGGTGCTCGTCGAGGAGCATCCGCCGAGCATCAGGGCGATAATGGCGATTCCGGAGTATAGGGTTCTGTTCATGGGTTGTCTCCCGTGCCATCTATCTTATACGGAAAGGTGGACTTCCACAGCCCTTGTGGCATAATACGGCTAACTTCTGCTGTACAGTCCAATCCGCGTAGGGGTAGTCAGATGACGATTCGATCCGTTCTCTCCTTCCCGGCAGTCTTCACCGCCTGCCTGTTGTTGGCCCCGGTCACTCTTGCGTTTCAGACAGGCGGATCCACCGCGCCGCCCGGCGGCGGGACCGGCGGCGGCACGGCGCCCCCTGGCGGGGGAGCAGGCGGCGGAACGCCTTCCAAGCCAACGACGCCCTCGCCGACACAGCCGTCGACACAGCCGCAACGATTCCCAACTCAACAGCAGCCGCAGGAGTTTCGCCGTCCGATCTTCCTTTCGGGCAAGCTGATGACAGACGACGGAACTCCGCCGCCCGAAGCGGCGACGATCGAGCTTTACTGCAACGGCCGGTCGCGCCCGTTCGGCTACTCCGACAGCAAGGGCCGGTTCAACATCACCCTCGGCGGCCAGCAACCGATGATGATGGGCGCAGATGCCAGCGTCGGTAGCATGAACGAGGGCTTTGACGGGCGGTCAGGCGGATTCGGCGGCATGAGCGGCGGCCCTGGTTCGACGGGCATCAGCGAGCGCGAACTGATGGGCTGCGAATTGAGGGCGGTGCTGCCGGGCTATCTCTCCGAAACGGTGCAGTTGTCGGGCAGGCGTTTCATGGACAATCCGGATCTGGGGACCATCCTCATGCGCCGGTTGGGCAAGGTGGAGGCGCGGACGGTTTCCATGACCTCGGCCAACGCGCCCAAGGACGCCCGCAAGGCGTTCGAGAAGGGACTCGACCGCAATAAGAAACAGAAGTTCGGCGAGGCCCAGACCAATCTGGCCAAGGCAGTGTCTCTCCATCCGCAGTATGCCGAAGCCTGGTATGAATTGGGTCTCGCCTACGAAGGAATGAAGAAACCGGATGAGGCTGCGGACGCGTTCAAGAAATCGATCGAGGCGGATCCGAAGTACGTGAAGCCCCACCTCGCCATGCTCGGCGTCTCGCTGGCTTCGAACAACTGGGAGAAAGTGCTCGACACAAGCGGCAGCGTGCTGAAGCTGGATCCCTACTCCTATCCACAGGCGTGGTACTTCAACAGCCTTGCCCACCTGCAACTCCAGCACTTCGACGATGCCGAAAAAAGCGCACGCGAGACCATCAAAATGGACCGCGACAAGCGCTACCCGAAGGTCCATCACATCCTCGGCGTCGCCCTGGCGAACAAGAACGACCTCAAGGCGGCGGCGGGGTCGCTGAAGACCTATATCGAGATGAACCCCAATGGGCGCGACAGCGATTTCGTGAAGAAGCAACTGGCCGACATCGAGCAGCGCATCCAGCAGCAGGAATAGCGGGTTCGTCAACGCGAATCGGGCCGCTTCGCCAACTCGGCGCGGCGGCCCATTTTCTATCGGGAAACGGCCGCCGTCAGGACTTCGAAATGCGCCGCGCCTTCCAGAAGCCGTGGATGCCGAAGATCAGGCCGACGATGAGCAGTCCCGCGCCGCCGACGAGTCCGACGATGGCTTCGCCGGGGTCGGCGTCGGTCTGGAGCTTCTGATACGCCTTCCATGTGGGACGGATCATGAAGACGGCGATCGCCAGGAACAGGAAGCCGATGATCTCGTTCCATAGCGCGTGGAGCGGCTTGATGACGCCGGGCATCACAATCTCAAAAAATTTCTTAACCAGTCGCATGTCGGGGTGACTTCAGAATCCATTATCCCAGCAGCACCAAACTCCTGAAACCGGATTGTGTGCGACCTACTCTCATAGGTGTGGGAGAGCTTCCGATATGAAGATTGGGGCCAGCGCCCCGGACTCGAACCGCCGCTGTCGCGAAGGGTCTCCTGCCTGGATGGTATCCTGAGGGTAGAGAACGCGCGAGGGACGATTTGGACGATCATCTCAAAGAACTGATGCAGGAACTTGGTCACGCGATCAACGAGTCGCTGTCTGACTCCGACCGCATCGCCGAGGCGATTGGCGAGATCAAGCGCGCCGGCTACGACGTCTTCCTTGTTCTCGAAGCCACGATCGGATTCAACCGCCGGGATGACGACGACGATGAAGATGATGCGGAAACCTCCATCGACACATCGGTCGAGATCCTGTCGGAACCCGACGAGGCCCGGGCCCGGATCAGTTGGAGTACGCAGGACCAGAAGTTCCTTCGCGCGCTCAAGATCTCGGTCGACGAAGAATAGGCCTTTTTACGCCAGCTCCTGGTAGACATCCCAGGTCAACGCCGCCGCCTGCTCCCAGGTGAATTCCATAGCGCGCTCGCAGCCCCGCTGGGCGAGTTCCGTGCGTAGCGCGGCGTCTTCGGTAAGCTGTTTGAGCGCCGCGGCGATCGATTCCGTTTCCAGGGCGTCAACCATCAGCGCCGCGCCGCCGCAGACCTCGGGTAGCGAAGATCTGCTTGAAGCGATCACCGGGACGCCCAGCGCCATCGCCTCAAGCACCGGGATTCCGAAACCTTCGTCGAGCGACGGAAAAGCGAAAATCGACGCCCGCTGGTACCAGCCGAGGATTTGAGCGTCGTCCACCCAACCGGTGAGAACGATGCGTTCACGCGCCCGGCTGGCCTCGATCCGCGCCATCACCTCTTCTGCACCGAAGCCGTTCGATCCGGCCAGGACCAGTCTCCAGTCCTGAGGGCAAGCGGCTTCGAACGCTTCGACCAAACGAATCAGGTTCTTGCGTTTCTGGATGGCGCCGACATGGAGGACGACGCGCTCGCGTCGCGCTTCGGTGGCGGATTCGCTGAAGCGGACGCCGTGGGGGACCACGCGCAGTCGGGAGCCCTCCACGTTCAACACACCTGCAACTATCGAGGCCGTATGCTGCGAGACGCAGATGATCAGATCGCTCCGTTCGGCGGCGTGGCGCGCCTGGGCAGCGAAGCGGGCCCTGAATTCGGGCGTCGAGTAGTCTGACGTCAGGACGAAGAGGTCGTGGAAAGTCGAGACGGCGCGGTGCGCGCGCCACTCGGGCATGCGCTGGTTGAGCCCGTGGAAGACGCCCGCACGGATGGGCCAGGAATCCAGCAGCAGCCGGGCAGAGGCGTTGGCGGGCCGGTCCAGGCGGATGCCGCGCAGGAACTTATGCGGGCGGAAACAGTGGAGAAACCGGCATTCCGGGTGGGCCTGGGCGAGATGGAGGCTCAGTTCGCGGCTGTAGACACCAACGCCCGAAAGGTTCCGTCCAACGCTGTAAGTGGCGTCGAGAGAGGCCGTCAACTCTTGATTCCGTATTCCTTCAGCTTACGGTAGAGCGTGGTGCGTCCGATACCGAGAAGATGTGACGCCATCACGCGGTCGCCCTTGGTGTATTCAAGTGCGCGGATGATGGCCTGGCGCTCCATTTCGGCCAAAGGAATGACGGGCTGGACGATCGGGATCGGTTCGCCGTTGCTGGCCGGCGCGGCGCAGGTGGCCAGGCTCAGCCGGCCCATGGAGCTGGACTCGCGGTGGTGCTGCAAGTGCGAAGGGGCGTCGCCGACATGCAGGATCGGGCCGGTGTTGACTGCCACCATGCCCTGGACGCAGTTCTGCAACTCGCGCACATTGCCGGGCCAGGGATAGGACATCATCAGATCGAGCAGGTCGGAACTGAGCATATGTCCGTTGCCGTGCAGATCGAGGAAGTGAGAAATAAGCGATGGCAGATCCTCGCGGCGGTCGCGCAGAGGCGACAGGCGCATGGTAACCACATTGAGGCGGAAGTACAGGTCCTGCCGGAAGGCGCCTTTTTGCACCTCGGCGGCGAGGTCGCGGTTGGTGGCGGCGATGACGCGGAACTTCGACTTCTTCACCTGCAGTGAACCCACGGGACGAAATTCCTGCTCCTGCAGCAACCGCAGCAGCTTGCCCTGAAGTTCCAGCGGCAGTTCGCCGATCTCGTCAAAGAACGCCGTTCCGCCGTCGGCGTGTTCGATCAGGCCCATCTTGCTGGTGTTGGCGCCCGTAAAGGCGCCCTTGGCGTAACCGAACAGTTCACTTTCCATCAACGGACCCACCAAGGAGGTGCAGTCGATGGTGACAAATGGCCCGCCGGGACCGGCCTGGTGGATTGTGCGGGCGACGAGTTCCTTGCCGGTGCCGGTCTCGCCGAGTAGCAGCACGGGCCACTGCCCGCGTCCAAGACGGGTGGCCAGGCGCAGAACCTGTTTCAGTCGGGCCGATTGCCCTACCATTTGATAGGGCCTGTGCGGCGGCTCAGCAATCATTTGAGGACGGTGCCCCCGATCCTTCCCAAGGCTGCCGGATCGACTCGACGATCAGCCGGCATACCCTCAATTCATATAGTGGATACCAAGCTATCTTATTCTCTCAATTCTTGCTCACTTTGTTGTACTAAACATTCGGATGGAGCGCCAGCGGATATTAAGGGGGGATTGGCCCCCCCACATGGGAGAATGGTAGACATGCCCCCACCGCGCGAGGATGAACAGCCCGTTGTTGTCATCGTCGGCCGTCCCAATGTCGGCAAGTCTACGCTATTCAACGCCATCCTGGGCGAGCGCCGGTCGATCACCGGCGACGAACCCGGCATCACGCGCGACCGCATCCACGGCCATGCCGTCCACCGCCGGCGCCCATTTGAACTGATCGACACCGGAGGCATCGTCCCCGCCGACCAGCAACTGATTCCGGCCCAGATCCTGAAACAGGCTCGGGTCGCGCTGGAACGCGCCGCCCGGATCATCTTCCTGATCGATGGCCGGACCGAGATCACCGGGTCCGACCGCGACCTCGCGATTCTGCTGCGCAAACTGGGCAAGCCCGTCATCGTGGCCGTCAACAAGATCGACGTGCCCAAACGCGAAGTCCTGACAGCCGAGTTCCACTCGCTGGGCTTCGACTCCGTCATCCCGGTTTCCGCCGAACACAGACTGGGCCTCCATGAACTGCTTGACGCGGCCACCGAAGGCTTTCCCGCGGCGGTCGAGGAAGACGAAGATGCCGAAAAGGCGAAGCCGCCGGTGCGTGTGTCCATCATCGGACGTCCAAACGTTGGCAAATCGACCCTGCTCAACGCCATGGTGGGCCGCGAACGGGCCATCGTCAGCCCCGTCGCCGGCACCACCCGCGATTCGGTGGACGAAACCGTCTCTTTCAACGGCCGGGAATACACCTTCGTCGATACGGCGGGCATCCGGCGCAAGGGCAAGACGCATGAAATGGCCGAAAAGCTCAGCGTCGTCATGGCCCGCAAACACATCCGCATCTGCCACGTTGCGCTGCTTGTGATCGACGCCACCGAAGGACCCGTCGGGTCGGACGCCACCATCGGCGGCTATGCCCACGAAGAGGGCCGGGCGGTGATCATCGTCGTGAACAAATGGGATTTGATCCCGGCGGGCAAGCGTAAAGAGATGGAACACGCCGTGCGCGACCAGTTCAAGTTCCTCGAGTGGGCCCCCATCATGTTCACCTCCGCCCAGCAGGCGCGCGGCGTGGAGAGGATCTTTAAGCTGATAGAAAGCGGCTGGGAGAGCTTCAACAAGCGCGTCCCAACGGGCGAGTTGAACCGCTTCGCCGAGAGCCTCGACTTCGGCATCCACCGCCGGATTTTCTACATCACGCAGGCGTCGATCCGGCCTCCGTCGTTCGTTCTGTTTATGGATCGGTACGAACCACTACATTTTTCTACCGAACGATACGTGCAAAACCAACTGCGCAAATCGTTTGGATTCGAGGGGACGCCGATTGAGTTGAAGGTGAAGGGGCGGCGGGCGTCGAAGAAGCACGCCTGACGGCGGACAAAACTCCGCCTCGCTCGGTAATTTGGGGGGTTGCTGGGGAGTAAATGGCGGGGACGACGGGGCTCGAACCCGCGACCTCCGACGTGACAGGCCGGCGTTCTAACCAGCTGAACTACGTCCCCGCGCCTTTATACCAACATTTCAACTATACCATGCCGGACGGCCCGGTGGGGTCAACGGCGCGAAAGCTGTAGCGCAGGCTGTCCTCGGCCAGGCGGCGGAGTTCGTTTGGCGTAAAACCGAAGTGCTTGGCGGCGATCCGGTATTCATCGAGCAAGGTGGTGTGGAACATCGGCGGATCGTCGCTGTTCAGCACGATAGGCACTCCAGCATCCCACAGCCGGCGGACTGGGTGCTGATCCAGCGAAGCCACTACGCCGGTGCATAAGTTGCTGGAAATACACACCTCAAGCGGGGTGTCGCGTTCTCGCAACAGATTCATCACGGCTGGATCCTGGGCGGCCGCGATGCCATGGCCAATGCGATGGGCGCCGCACTTGACGGCCTCGCGGACCGTATCCGCCGTGCCGGTCTCGCCGGCATGCGGAACTAAACGAAGTCCATGGGACTGGGCGAAGTCGAAGACCTCCTGGAACGCGCTCAACGGGATCGCCAGCTCGTCGCCGCCGATGCCGAACGCGGCCACTCCATGGCCGGCCCACTTTGCCGCATGGCGGGCCACGGCCCACGCCGCCTCGACGCCAAACTGGCGCACCGCATCAAAGATAAACAGCGTCGATACCGAGTGGCGGGCGGCTTCCTCCGCGACGGCTTCGAACATGGCGTCGACATCCTGCCGCTTCCAGAGAATGACACCCGCGCTGATATTGATTTCCGCGTGAACAACGCCCTCTCGCGCCAGGCGTTCGAGCAGCCGGCGGGTGATGAGGGCGTAGTCGGCGGACGTGCGGAGGTAGCCGTTCACCCACTTGTAGGTGTCCAGGAATCCGCGGAAGTCGTTATAAACGTAGTGCTTGCGCACGCCTTCGACAGTCAGCGACCTATCCAGTTCCACCAGCGTCTCCGGCTCGACTGAACCCTCCAGGTGCACATGCAGTTCGGCCTTCGGCAGTGCGCGCAGCAAGTCATCCATTTCTGACATCATAGCGGCCCTGCCATAATAACGGCATGCAAACCGCGGACATGGAAGCAATCGTTGGCGGCTATCACGGGGATGTCTTCGCTCACCTGGGTCCGCATACCGACGCTGCGGGCCGCAAGGTTGTCCGTGCTTTCCTGCCTCAGGCCGCCTCGGCGGTGGTGCTGGCCGGCGAACACGAGACCCCAATGGCGCGTATCCATGCCGGCGGAATCTTCGAGGCGGCGCTGCCCGCGCTGCCCGAGCGGTACCGCTTGCGCCTCACCCTGCCCGGCGGAGGCGAGATCGTGGTTGAGGATCCTTACCGCTTCTGGCCGCAGATCAGCGACTTCGATGTCCATCTGCACGGCGAAGGCACCAACTACGAGTCCTGGCGCAGCATGGGCGCGCACCTGGTCACCGTAGATGGCGTTGAAGGCGCGCGATTCGCCGTTTGGGCGCCCTGCGCCGAAGCCGTTTGCGTCGTGGGCGATTTCAATGAATGGGACAACCACCGCCACCCCATGAGGAAGCGCGACGGCGGCATCTGGGAGTTGTTCATTCCCGGCGTGAAACAGGGCGACATCTACAAGTACTTCGTCCGGTCGCAGATCTTCGGCGTCAGCAGCCTGAAGTGCGACCCGTACGGCTTCGCTTCGGAGTGCCCGCCGAAGCAGGGTTCGGTGGTCTGGAGCCTTCGCCAGTATGAATGGCAGGACGGGGCGTGGATGGATGCGCGCGGCAAAGCAAACTGGCTGGAACGGCCGGTTTCGGCCTACGAGGTACATCTTGAATCGTGGATGAAGCCGGACTCAGGCGAGCCGCTTTCCTACCGCCAGATGGCGGACAAACTGATCCCCTATGTGAAGGACCTAGGCTTTACGCACCTGGAACTGATGCCGCCCATGGAGCATCCCTATGGCGGGTCGTGGGGCTACCAGGTGGTTGGCTATTTTGCGCCGACGGCGCGGTTTGGCACGCCGGATGATTTCCGTTCCTTCGTTGACCAGTGCCATCAGAACGGTATTGGCGTCATCATCGACTGGGTGCCGGCCCACTTCCCCAAAGACGCCCACGGCCTCGCCCGGTTCGACGGCACCGCCTGCTACGAACACGAAGACCCCCGCAAGGGTGAGCAGAAGGAGTGGGGCACCCACATCTTCAACTTTGGCCGCAACGAGGTCCGCAACTTCCTGATCTCGAACGCCATGTTCTGGCTGAAGGAGTATCATATCGACGGCCTGCGGGTGGACGCCGTGGCGTCGATTCTCTATCTGGACTATTCGCGCAAGGACGGCGATTGGATCCCAAACCGCTACGGCGGCAACCACAACCTGGAGGCGATCGACTTCCTGCGGCGGTTCAACGAGGAAGCGCACACGGTACCGGGCGCGTTTACGGTGGCCGAGGAATCGACATCATTTGCCGGCGTCTCCCACCCCACCTATGCCGGTGGGTTGGGCTTCACCATGAAGTGGAACATGGGCTGGATGCACGACATGTTCTCTTACTTCAAGAACGACCCGCTGTTCCGGAAGTTCAACCACCACCACATCACATTCAGCCTGCTCTACGCCTTCACGGAGAACTTCGTGCTGCCGATTTCGCATGACGAGGTGGTGCATGGCAAGTCGTCGCTGATCGGCAAGATGCCGGGTGACGAATGGCAGCGGTTCGCCAGCGTGCGGGCGTTTCTGGCCTATATGTGGGGACACCCCGGCAAGAAACTGCTGTTCATGGGCTGCGAACTGGGCCAGTACGAGGAGTGGAACTGGGAGACAAGCCTGCGCTGGGATCTGCTGAACTACCCGCGGCACCGCTCGTTGCATGGGTTTGTGAAGGCGCTGAACCATCTCTACCAGTCCAACCCCGCCATGCACGAGGTGGATTTCAACGATAACGGTTTTGAGTGGATAGACATCCACGACATCGATGCGTCGGTGATCTCGTTCCTGCGGCGTGCAAAGAACGGCGACATGCTGGTGTTTGTCTGCAACTTCACGCCGCAAGTGCGGCAGCCCTACAACGTCGGCATCCCGGCGCCGGGCGCATGGCATGAAGTGCTGAACAGCGATTGGACGGAATTTGGCGGGAGCGGCGTGTCGAATCCGGGCACCATCTGGGCGGTAGAGGGCAACTGCCAGGGCCGCGCCCACCACACCACCCTGACACTGCCGCCGCTCGGGGTTTGCGTGCTCAAACGAGGGGAGGCGGCGCGTGGCTGATCCGCTGTATCTGTCGTTCTGGTTGAAGAACCATTCTCCGCTGGGACTGCCCATCTATTTCCGCAAAGCCGTGGAGGCGTTTCCGGTATCGAAACTCGCCCCCGGCGGGACATTGCGCATCCATGCCCTGTCGTTCCACGAACCGCCAGTTTATGAGGAGATTTTCGAGGGCACGCCGGATCCGCAGGACCTGGCCGCCATCGCCCAGGGCTTCCTGCATGAGGATGTCGCGTTCTGCTACGAGACGCGCTGGGATCTATGGCAATGGGATGACGACTGGGCGCTGAAGCCGTCGCCGGTGGTGATCGAGTGCTACGGACCGTTGTTCGAGTCGCCCATCGGCGAACACCTGCGCGTGGACGCCGGGCATGACATCCTCTACCTGCCTTGCGAGAAAAGCGACCAGTTGCGGCCCGTGCAGTCTAATATCCGCAGCATCCTGCACCTGGCGACCGACCTGGAAGACGCCGTGGCCGCCGAGCGGCGCTTGTTGTGGTCTGAAAGCGACGATAACTTCGCCGAGCGGCTTTACGAGATGCTGGCCTGACCGGGCTCCAGCATGTTGGAGATCAAGTTCAACAGTTCCTGGGGCAGGTAGGGTTTCAGCAACGCTTCCACTCTGGGGCGGATCTCTTCGTTCAGCGCCTCGGGCGAGTAGGGCCGTCCGCTGGAGATGATCACCTTGATGGACGCCGACTCGGCCACCAAAGCCGCCATCACATTCTCGCCGCTCATATCCGGCAGCGTGAGGTCCACGATAGCGAGGTCGATCGGCGGATCGCCGCCGCGAAACGCCGCCAAGCCGCTTTCGCCATCGCCGCACTGCACCACGGAATAGCCCTGCCGTTCAAGGTACCGGGCGAGCAATCCCCTCAACGGCGCCTCGTCTTCAATCAGCAGCAACACCGCGCCGTCCATTACAGAATGCTCCCTTCAGCTGGCGCTTCCTGCCCCGGTCTGCGCCGGCGCAGCGTGCGCCAGACGCGCAATATGCCCTTGAGGTCTTCAATCGCGGTTGAAATGAGCTTGACGCGGCTGTCCGGATCCTCGTGCCAGTTGACGGGGATCTCGTTGATTCTCATACCCTCCGCTTCGGCAAGAACCAGCAGTTCCGTATCGAAGAACCAGCCGTCGTCGACGACACGGGGCACGACTCGTTCCACCGCACTCCTGCTGGCCGCCTTGAAACCGCATTGCGCGTCCTTGACGTGGGTGTGGAAGGCCAGCCGGACGATCAGGTTGTAGGCGCGGGAGATGAATTCCCGCTTCAGCGAGCGCCCGGTCCTGGAACCGGGCAGGAGGCGCGAGCCGATGGCGACGTCGAAGCCCTGGTCGAGGATCGCGGCGATCAGAGGCTGGATGTGGGTCAGTTCGGTGGAAAGATCGACGTCCATGTAGCAGACGGCGTCGGCGGAGGAGTGGGTCCAGGCGTGACGTAGTGCGAGACCCCGCCCGCGGCGTTGGAGTTGGTGGCAGACGACATCGGGGTGGCTGGCGCTGAGGCTTGCGGCGACGTCTCCGGTTGCGTCCGTGGAGCCGTTGTTGACGATCACGATCCGCCAGTCGTGAGGGAAGCCGGATTCAGTCAGGTAGTGGCGCACTCTCTCGATGCTGCTCTCGAGCACGTGCGCTTCGTTCATGACGGGGATGACCAGATCGACCCGCTTGCGGCTTGCCACCTCGACTGCCTCCAGACTCCGGGCCAGACTCTCTGGAGGATAACAGCGGCGGCATCAGAGTGTAAAGAAGGCGCAGCGGAGACGGTTGCGCCGGCATCCCCCTCCGTTGGAAGCTGAATTGGACCAGGTCGCATCAGGATCGCCAAACCTTGAGACTCGCACTGCTCGGCTATGGCAACGTCGCGCGCGCCTTCGCGCACTTGCTCGAAAAGAAACACTCCGCCTACCCTTTCCGAATTGTGGGCATTCACACCGCCACCCGCGGCACGGCATACAACCCTGCGGGCCTCCCCCTTGAACCCCGTTTCGACCCCGCAGCAGCCACTGTCGAGGAGTTTCTCGACCGCTCGGCCGCCGAGGTTGTCCTGGAATTGACCACTCTCAATCCCGAATCGGGCGAGCCGGCGATTTCTCACATCCGGGCAGCATTTTCGCGCGGCATGCATGTGATCACGGCCAACAAGGGTCCAGTGGCGTTCGCTTACCGTGATCTCATCCGCGAGGCCAAACTGGCCGGCGTCGAGTTCCGCCACGAAGCGGTCACCATGGACGGCACGCCGGTTTACAGCCTGGTGCGCAACAACCTGCCGGGAGTGAAGATTCTCGGATTCGCCGGGACGCTGACCTCGACGGCGCAGTTGATCCTCCAGACGATGCGCGAGGGCAAGAGCCTGGAACAGGGCATCGAGCAGGCGCGCTCATTCGGCTTGGCCGAGGCCGACCCGTGGTTCGACATCGACGGCTGGGATTCTGCGTGCAAAACGGCCGCCCTGGCCAACGTGCTGATGGACGCCGGAGTCACGCCGCAGGATGTTGATCGCAAGGGCATCGGCCGGATGACGCCCGACAAACTGGCCGAGGTCGAATCCAAGGGCAAGCGGGTCGTGCTGGTGAGCCGGGCCAGGCGGGTGGACGGCAGGCTGAAACTGCGCGTGCGGGCCGAGGTGCTGGACCGCGACGACATGCTGGCCGCGGCGCGGGGATCGTCCACGGCCGTGCTGCTTGAGACCGACCTGATGGGCCAGGTGGCCGTGTTCAGCATGAATCCAACGGTCGAACAGACCGCCTATGGCGTCTTCGCCGATCTGGTCGATATCGCCCGCAGCCTATAGGCCCGATTCCATCGGCAGGGCCAGCGGCGGCTCGATCATGAAGTCCAGTCCGGCCATCCGTTCCAGCGCCCGGCGCATGCGCGACTCTTCGGTCTTCTCCACCGTGATCACGAACGGCAGGTTGCGCCAGTCCTGATCGGCGAGCTGCAGCACAGCGTCAATGCTGATTTCGTGCTCGGCCAGGATCGCCGACAGCGCCGCGATGATGCCCGGCCGGTCAGCGACGCGGAAACGCAGATACCATGGGCGCACCTGTTCGCCGATCTCGCGCGGCTGGGCATCGACCGGTTTGGGGAAGGCGAACGGTGAAACGCGAGTCGCGCTGCCACCGCGCAGCTCGCGGGCCGCGCGCATCAAATCGCTCACCACCGCAACGCCCGTGGGCAGCGCACCCGCACCCCGCCCGTAATAGAACGTGTCGGCGCCAAAATCGCCCTTCACCCAGACGGCGTTGTAAGCGCCCTGGACGCCGGCCATGATCGTATTCAACGGAATCAGCGACGGCCGCACCGACAGGAACAATCCGTTGTCGGTCGCCTCGGCGCCACAGATCAGGCGGATGGTCGAGTTGACTTGGCGGGCGTAGCGGAAATCGGTGGGCGTGATGCGCTGAATCCCCTCGGTGGGCACGTCGGCAGGCGCGATCCGCATACCGAAGGCCAGCAGCGCCAGCAACACCAGCTTCGACCGCGCGTCGAACCCGCCAATGTCGGCTGTCGGATCGGCCTCGGCATAGCCCAGCCGCTGCGCCTCTTTCAGCACGTCGTCAAACGCCGTGCCGTGCTTCTCGATCTCCGTGAGAATGTAGTTGCTCGTCCCGTTCAGGATGCCGAAAAATCCGCGCACCCGGTCGCCGCAGATGCCTTCCTTCAGCACCGCATGAATCGGAATCCCCCCGCATACGCTGGCTTCCATGGCCAGCGGAACGCCTTTCTCAGCCGCGGCGCGTCCAAGGGCCACGCCGTCGAGACCCATCAATTCCTTATTCGCCGTCACCACGGCCTTGCCGGCGGCGATCGCGGCTTCGACAATCTCACGCGCCACGCCCGTCCCGCCGACAAGTTCAGCGACAACCTCAACGTCGGGATGCGCCACCACCTCGCGCCAGTCCTCGGTGACCAGGACGCCGTCCAAGCCAGCAGGCAGTGTCTTCGACTTCGCCGTCCGGCTGGCCACCACGGCAACTGTCAGCGGGAAGCCCAGCTTCTGTTCAATCTGCGCGCGATTCTGGGTCAGAATGGAGAGAGTACCGCCTCCCACATTGCCGAGGCCGATGATGCCAATCTTCACTTCCCGCATAAAAGGCCATGATACCAGCGGCAGACGCAGGCTACTTCAGTTGCTGGGTCTGGCCGCCCCGGTTGCCGCCGCTCAGTCCTACCCGCCCGAATTGATCCAGCGCGATGACCGCAACCGCGAACGCCGCCTGCCGGACGGCCGCTCGCAGACCGAGGCGATGATCAAGGAAGACCACAAGCGCAACCTGGAAGACCTGAAGAAGATGCGCGACCTGATCGCGGATGTGGAGAAGGACATCGAAAAGACCGGCGGTCAGGTGGTGTCGTTGGACAACCTGAAGCGGCTGGAAGAATTGGAAAAGACCAGCAAGAGAGTCCGCGACCGCATGCGCCGATACTGATGCCGCGCTGTGATAGCCTGGAACGTTTGAGAAGGGACCCCTGATGAGCTCGACTAGAGAAAAAGCGCAACTGATGAGCGCCTCGGAGATGGATCGCACGCTGGTGCGGCTGGCGCATGAAGTACTGGAAAAATCGTCCGATCATAAATCGCTTGCCTTTATAGGCATCCGGCGGCGCGGTGTGCCCATGGCCCAGCGCCTGGCGGCGAAGATCGAGTCGCTTGAGAACATCGCCGTGCCTGTGGGCGTGCTGGACATCAACCTCTATCGCGACGACCTTTCCACAGTCGGCCCCAAGCCCGTCGTCAGCGGCACTCAGATCGACTTCCCGATCCAGGGCAAGGACGTCATCCTCATGGACGACGTTCTCTACACTGGCCGCACCATCCGCGCGGCGCTCGATGCCCTGTTCGAACTCGGCCGCCCGGCACGCGTGCAGTTGCTGGTGCTGATCGACCGCGGCCACCGCGAACTGCCCATCGAGGCGCAATATGTCGGCCGCAAGATCCCCACCTCTTCGCGCGAGATCATCGAAGTGAAGTTCCGGGAGATCGACGAAGTCGAAAAGGTCCTGCTGGTCGAGCGGATCGACTGATCGCCCGTCACGGGAGGCGCAACATGGGCAAGGGATTGCTCGGAATTGAACCGCTGGAACGCGCCGAGATCGAACAGATGCTCGATCGCGCCCGCGCCTATCAGTTTCATGGCGGCGGCCCGCAGCCGAAGCTTACGCTTTGCGCCGGCCGGCTTGTAGTTACCCTGTTCTTCGAAAACTCCACGCGCACGCGTTCGAGCTTCGAAATCGCCGCCAAACGCCTGGGCGCCGACACCCTGTCCATCACCGCCTCAGGCTCAAGCGTCTCCAAGGGAGAGACGCTCGTGGACACGCTGAATACGCTCGTGGCCATGCACCCCGCGGCCATCGTCATGCGCCATGCTTCGTCGGGCGCTCCCCATTTCCTGTCGCGCCACATGATGACCCCCATCATCAACGCCGGCGACGGCACCCACGAGCACCCCACTCAAGCGCTGCTCGATGCCCGCACCATTCTCGACCGCCTCGGCCGGCTCGAAGGCCTTCGCGTCGCCATCATCGGCGACATCGCCCATAGCCGCGTGGCGCGATCAAACGTCCATCTGCTCTCAAAGTTCGGCGCCGACATCGTCCTCTGCGGGCCGCCGCCGCTGCTGCCGCCGCAAATGGCGGTGATCGCTCCCGGCGTCACCCTCGAATACGACATCCGCAAAGCCGTCAAGGACGCCGACGTCGTCATGATGCTGCGCGTCCAACTCGAACGCATCCACGAACCGGCCATCCAGGCGGGCGAGTATTTCCGCTTCTACGGCCTGCGCCTGGAGCATCTCGAACTGGCCCAGCCGCACGCCATCGTCATGCACCCCGGCCCCATCAACCGCGGGCGCGAGATCTCTTCGGAAGTCGCCGATTCGCAGCGGTCGATGATTCTCAACCAGGTGGAAAACGGAGTCGCCGTGCGTATGGCGGTCCTCGAAAAGGTACTACTGCAGTGAAACTCCTCATCAAGAACGGACGCATCATCTGCCCCGCCTCCGGCCTCGACGCCATCGCCGACCTGCTGATCGAGGACGGCCGCATCGCCGGTACCGGCCAAGACCTCTCCGCCCCCGGCGCCGACGTGATCGACGCCTCCGGACTCGTCGTCGCGCCCGGCTTCATCGACATCCACGTTCACCTCCGCGAACCCGGCTTCGAACACGCCGAGACCATAGCCACCGGCACCCGCGCCGCCGCCGCCGGCGGATTCACCACCGTCTGCTGCATGCCCAATACCAAGCCGGTGAACGATTCCGGCATGGTCACCACCTACATCATCGAAACCGCCAGCCGCGTTTCGCCCGTCCGCGTCTGCCCCATCGGCGCCATCACCAAGGGCAGCGAGGGCGAGGAACTGGCCTCCATCGGCACCATGGCAGCCGCCGGCGCCGTGGCCATCAGCGACGACGGCCGCCCGGTGATGAACTCGCGCGTCATGCGCCGTGCCATGGAGGTCGCCCGCGAAGTCGGCGTTCCCGTCATCGACCACTGCGAGGACTTGAACCTCACCGCCGGCGGCGACATGCACGAATGCGTCGATAGCGTAAATCTCGGCCTCCGCCCCATTCCCAGCGCCGCCGAGGACGTCATGGTCGCCCGCGACATCATCCTCGCCGAAATGACCGGCGTCCGTTTCCACGTCGCCCACATCTCGACCAAAAACTCGGTGGCCATGGTCGCCTACGCCAAACAACGCGGCCTGCCAATCACTTCCGAAGTGACGCCCCACCACATCGCGCTGCACACTGGCCACATGAAGCCCTACGATTCCAACTACAAGATGAAGCCGCCGCTGCGTTGCGCCACCGACATCGACGCCATCCTCGCCGGCGTCGCTTCCGGTGCAATCGACTGCATCGCCACTGACCATGCCCCCCATGCCGGCGACGACAAGTTTCAGGAATTCGAAAAGTGCCCCTTCGGCATCACCGGCCTGGAAACGGCCATGGGCATCAGCCTTGAAGTGCTCGTCCATTCCGGCCGCATCAGCCTTGCCAGGATGATCGCCATGATGACCTCGGAACCGGCCCGCGTCATGGGCTGGAAAGGCGAACAGGCACGCGGCGCATTGAAGCCCGGCTACCTCGGCGACGTCACCATCTTCCACCCCGAGTATCCCTGGACCTTTGACGTATCTAAGTCCCAATCCAAGAGTCGCAACTCGCCCTTCGGCGGACGCACCTTCCAAGGCGGACCCATCCTCACCATCGTCGGCGGCACGGAAGTCTGGCGCGCGCCCGGCTACTGAGCCCCGGCGCTTTCGCCGACAATGGAGGCATGAAAGCCATTGCCGACGTCTGCGTGATCCCCATCGGCATCGGGGTCTCGGTTTCGAAGGAGGTCACCGCCTGCGAGCGCATCTTCGCCGAAGCCGGCCTGAAATCGCGCCTGCACGCCTACGGCACCAACATCGAAGGCGATTGGGACGACGTCATGGCCGCCATCAAGCGCTGCCACGAAACCCTTCACGCCATGGGCGTCGCCCGCATCTCCACCAACATCCGCATCGGCACCCGCACCGACCGCGCCCAATCCATGGACGACAAAATCCGCAGCGTCGAAGACAAACTCAGCGCCTGACGCCCGGGAATGGAGCCGCGATCCCTGTAGAATTGAGCCATGCGGTCTTTCCTTCTGTTCCTTTTTCTTGCGCTCGCCGCCGCGGCCCAGACGCCCCGCGCCGAGCATCCCAACCCGCAGTTCATGCGCCCCCAATGGGCCACGTTGAATGGCCAGTGGGAGTTTGATTTCGACGACGCCGATGCAGGGCTGAAGGAGAACTGGGCCGACCCGTCGCGCAAGTTCACGAAGAAAATCGTCGTCCCCTATGCCTTCGAAACCAAGCTCAGCGGCATCGCCGACACGTCGTTCCACCCCGTGGTCTGGTACCGCCGCGCATTTACGGTCCCGGCCGATTGGAAAGCGAAACGGACGCTGCTCTGCTTCGGCGCCGTCGACTATCACGCCACCGTTTGGGTGAACGGCCGCTACGCCGGCGAGCACGAAGGCGGCGGGACCCCGTTCAAGATCGACGTCACGCCGCTGTTGAGGGCCACCGGCAACACCGTGACGGTGCGCGCCTTCGACCCGCCGACCGACCGTGCGGTCCCGCGCGGCAAGCAGTATTGGGAACCCAAATCCCGCAGCATCTTCTACACCCGCACGACGGGCATCTGGCAGCCCGTCTGGATCGAGGCCGCCGGCGAAAACTACCTGGACTTCTTCCGCGTCGATACCAAAATCGACGGCACGGTGAAGGTGGAGGCCCGGTTGTCGGCCGTCGCGGCCAATAAGGACCTGACGCTGGCGCTGACGGCCAAGAACGAAGGCAAGGTGGTGGCGACGGCAACTGCGACAGGCGTGGTCGAGGGCAAGTACCTCGACGCCGCCCTCGCCATCCGCAATCCGCGGCTGTGGTCGGTCGATCGCCCCGCGCTCTATGACCTGACCGTCGAAATCAGGAACGGCGACACCGTTGTCGATCGCGTTGAGTCCTACTTCGGCGTCCGTGAGATCTCGATCGAGAACGGCCGCGTCTGCATTAACCACCGGCCCGTCTACCTAAAATTCCTGCTCGATCAGGGCTACTGGCCCGAATCGCTGCTCACGCCGCCAACCGACGAGGCCATCCAGTACGACATCCGCCTGTCCAAGGAAATGGGCTTCAACGGCGCCCGCAAGCACCAGAAGATCGAAGACCCCCGGTTCCACTACTGGGCCGACAAAATGGGCTTCCTCGTCTCGGGCGAGATCGCCAACGCCTACCTCTACGACGAACAGTACGCCATGCGCTTCAACAAGGAATGGACCGAGGCCGTGCTGCGCGACATCAACCACCCGTCGGTGATCATGTGGAACGCCATCAACGAAAGCTGGGGTGTGCCCAACCTGCGCGACACCCGCCAGCAGGCGCACCTGCGCTCGCTCTACCACCTCACCAAGTCGCTCGACCCCACCCGCCTGTTCATCGACAACGAGGGCTGGGAACACACCGAGACCACTGACCTTTACGCCGTGCATGACTACGCCCCAAGCTACGAGACGCTGAAGAACCGCTGGGGCAAGGTCGAAGCCGGCAAGCCCGGTCAGACGCTGCCCTATAACGGCCGTCCGTATGCCATCCCCGGCATCCCCTTCAACGGAACGCCGCTCTATCTCTCCGAATGGGGCGGCATCGCGTTCATCCTGCCCGGCACGGCGAATGTGCCCGAGGCGGCGTGGGGCTATTCGGGCGTTGAAAAGACGGCCGAAGCGGCGCTGGCGAGGCTGGAGGGCCAGTACAAGGCGATCGCCGAGCTGCCCTTCATCGGCATGTGCTACACCCAGACCACTGACGTGGAGCAGGAAATTAACGGCATGATGACCTACGACCGCAAGCCCAAGTTCGACGTCAAGAAGATCAAGGCTTTGAACGACATGCTGCGGTTCTAGCTGCGCTTGAGACCGGTCAGTTCAGAGACGGTGACGAACTCGTAGCCCTGCTCGAGCCACAGCGGCAACAGGCGCCGGACGGCGTCGATCGTCGGGCTGATGTCGGGCCTCATCGTGAGTTCACGGCCGTCGTGGAAACAGAGGATGGCGCCGGGCCGGGCGGCCTTCGCCATCCTTTTTACGATGTCGTCGGCTGACAGCACCCAGTCGCGCGCGATGGCCGTCCACACGACGCCCATCAGGCCGAGCTTGGTCTGCGCCGCCCCGAGACCTGGCCAGCGCACCCCGTACGGCGCGCGGAACAGTCGCGGCGTGACGCCCGTGGATTCGATAATGCTCTCCTGGGCACGGCTGATCTGGTCTTCGATGAAGGCGCGCGAGTGGAGGTAAAGGGCTGCGTGGGTGTCGGTATGGTTGCCGATTTCATGGCCGCGGCGGGCAACCTCGGCTGCCTCGGTCCGAAGACGTCGCGCATGGAAGCCGCATTGGAAGAACGTGGCCTGGACACCGAATTCATCCAGCACTTCGAGCAACTCGCGTGTCGACTCGCTCGGCCCGTCGTCAAACGTAAGCGCCATCACCTTCCGGTTCTTCGGCCCGCGCCACACCGAAGGCGCAAACACGCGGGACGACTTGCCGCGAACGGCCCACGCCATTGCTCCGCCGGCCACGCACAACAAGGCCAGCGTCTCTAGCACCATGCCGCGAATCATATCACGGCGGCGCAGGGCCGATACGCCCATTTTGGGGCTACTGCCCCGGTGTGTAAAGATCCTTCATCCGGAATGTCCGGTAGACCGGCGTCGGCGTTGTGCACTTCCACACCGTGTTCCCGCCCGCGTCGGTCTGCACCGACTGCGCCTCCATTGAGAACGGCGGCCTGAACAGATAGCCCGAATTGAAGTGATAGGTCCCGTCCGTCAGCAGTTGCGCCGAACCGAGCGCCGCCGCGTAGACGCCGAGGTCCGCATTCAGCAGCGGCCGGGCGGTCATGGTCGTTTCGTCAAGTTCCCACCGCTGTCCGCGGCTGTGGGCCAGGGCATCTGCTGCCCGGCGCGTGTTGCCGTTGTCGTACACCAGCAGCGTACCGTCGTAGAGGATGCTGGCGTCGTGCTGGTGCGACGGCCAGGGCCAGGGATCGTCTGACTCCACTTTGAAGTCGCCGTCCTTGCCGAACCGCCAAAGCACTTCGCCCCACGCCACGCCGTTCTGATAGTCGATCTTGATGATCTGGTCCAGGTGCCGCACCGAGACGATGATATTGCCGTCCGGAGCCAGGTGCAGCGAGTTCGAATGCAGCCAGTCGTTGGCCACCGCAGCTTTGTAGAACGCCGGGCACCCGCCGCCGGCCGGTGTGCAGGTCTCGCCCATGATGGCCATTTGGCGCGGGTCAAGGTGATCAAACGAGTCCCAAACCCAGGTCACTCGCAACTCCTGGTCCAGCACGATAATCGTGTCGCCGACCACGTCCACTTCGCCCGCACCCTGCACGTCCTTCAGAATCCGCTCACTGCTGGCCAGCACCAGAAACTTCCCGTCGGGCATCGCCAGCGCTTCGTGGTGGAAACCCGTGATCTCGTGAACGTCCATGGCGGCGAGCTGCTCGTTGATGCGGGCGGCGTTGGTCTCTTTCAACGTCAGCCCCGTCAGGTCAAACAGCCGGAACGCCTGGTGCTCGGTTCCCTGGATTGGATCCTGCACGATGGCCAAGAATCGCCCGCCGGTGGCAGGGCGCGTCAGGTTTGAAGTGTCGTTGGCGTAGAACCAGATGATGTTGCCCTGTAGATCGTGGGCGACGATCATTTGGCCCAAAGGGCTCTGCAGCACGAGGCCCGGCTGGTCCGCGCCGGTTGGCGATACCTGAACAGAGGCCACGGGCACCTCGACTGCCGGAGTGCTGAACGTCAGGTCCGGCCCCTTCCCGGCCAAGTTCGGACCAGACAGTTCGTGCCAGATCGTGTATGCCGAGGAGGTCCGGAGCCCGGCAACTAGAAAGTTCATCGTTCGCACGCCATCGCAGGGCTTTGCGGGAGCTTCCGCCATGCCGCCATCCGGCCTCTGCCAGACCACCTTCATGCTCGCCCCGGCCGGGCAAGCAGGTGCGGCGTAGTGGAACACCAGCGGATGCCAGGTGCCGCTGACCACGGGGAAATCAGAATTCGCCAGCGGGAACAGATCGAGCGTCGCCGTGGTTGTCGCCGTTTCCCGGGTGACCGTGTTTCGAAGGGTCAACTCGATTTCGTAGCGGCCCTCGACGTCATACGAGCCCCAAATCAACTCCGCGCTGGGACCAAAGTCCCTGACAACCGAGAATGGCGCATCGCCTTGGCGTGTCCGGAACCTGTATTGATAGGGTCCAGGATCAGTTGATCCCGGCGAACCCTGAAAGACAAAAACCGTCCCCAGCGGCTGGGTTGGGTCAAGATCATAGAGAAGCGTGGGTGAAAGTTGGCCAAAGAGCGCGGGCGCCAACAGAACGAGAGAAAACATCCAGCCCATGGGGCGAGAGCTTCCTCGGCGGGTGGTTTGTATCATGCCGAGTCGACCGGGATCGCTACATCGTAGACGCAGGCATGCGCGATAAGATTACTTAATCTCGAACTGATGAGACAAGAAAGTGCTCCCTTAGTGCAAAACTGTTCTGGTTAAATTACTTCGATACTATCGTTTGAAAAAAAGGAGGCCGGGCACTGGTCAGGCGCCCGGCCTGTCAGGAGTCTCGCACGGCACTCGGAGGGGGTGTCGTGCGGCCTCGGAGGAGTCCGTCTTACTGTGAGTACAACTGATCTTCTCAGAGCATGTTGTCCTTGCTTTTCGGACACGGCCGGCAAGGCTTTAACTCAATAAACCTCCATGGCCGAGCCCGGCGATCTCCCAGCCCGAAACGCGGTAATTGGCCAGCAGTGGCGGCAGGATGAGATCGAGCACGTTGGTCTTCGCCGACCGGAAACAGCCTGGTGACGAAATCACTGGGGTGCCCCCGCTGTAGCCGAGCAGTGTCAGGACGCCTGGTTCAACCGGGGCGAGGAACTTTTCAATGTGGCAACCGGCGCGCGCCATGGCCCGCCCCACAGCATCCTCTGGCCCTGCCGGCGCAGTGGTCGATGCGATCAGCACCGCAGACGGTTTGGCGCTCAGCAGATGTTCGAGACCCTTGGTCACCCGCTCTTCATCCTCGGCCACGGCCAGGCTGAACCGCGGAGAGATGCCGTAGCACTCCAGCCGCTGGCGGACGATGTTCTCAAAGAACTGGCGTGCACGGTCGCCCGATTGCGGATCGGAATAGAGTACGGCCACCGATGGCGACCTCAACGGCCGCGCCTGGATCAGCGGACCTCTCTCTTCGAGAATCGAGACAACGGCCTCCAACTGATCGGCCGGGACGGCGAATGGCGTGCTCTTCACGGTCGCTGCCCGATCGCCGGCCTTTAGGTACTGGAAGTTGCGCGATGTTGCGATGACGATCGAGGCGGTGCAGTTGATCTGGCGCAACAGATCGTCGTCCACCAGAGTGCAGCAATCTTCTGTCACCACAAGGTTGGCCCGGCCGCCGGGCGCGGGCCTGATTTCGAGGCTGCCGCATGAGATAAGGCTCGCCACCTTCAGCACCGCATCCTCTTCGGATACCTCGCCATCTTCAAGGTCTGTCACCCAGACCTTTTCCATCCCCTCGGACGAGAGAAGATCAACATCCTCGCCGCTGATGATATGCCCCTTGGGCAGGAGTTTCCTGCCGCCGGGCTTAAACACCGTACAGCAGAGCACACGGCCTGCCGATTTCATGACCTCAACTGTTTGAGCCCGCATCCAACTTGCTCCTGGGAATGAGGTCAGCCTCGACCCCGGTTAAGCCGGATGGGCTGCTCACATACAGGAAGTGGCTCGGTGCGCGAATTTCTCTCACGAAGAATCGGCGTGTGCCGGGAAAATGCCCTAGTTCGGGTGAATCGAAGGGATCTGGATCAGTTCGGGCGATGGTGCGCCGATCCGGTCCAACCGCGCACCCGGCTTCAGCGCCTTGACTACGGCGATCTCGTCGCAGGCCTGGAACTTCGGGCAACGCAGGCAGTCCTTCCATGCCTTCAATGGCAGTTCCTCCCGCCCGGCCTCCCGATAACCCATCTTGGCGAAAAACCCAGGGACGTAAGTGAATGCAAACACGACGTCGAGGTCAAATTCGCGAGCCTCGGCGTCGATGGCGTCCATCAGTATCCTGCCCGCGCCGCTGCCCTTGGTCTCTGGCAAGACAGCCAGCGAGCGCACCTCTGCGATGGTGGGCCCATAGAAATGCAGCGCGGCGCAGCCCAGAACCCGCCCGCCGTCTTCCAGCACCGTGAAGTCGCGAACCCCTTCCGACAGCTCAAACTCGTTACGCGGCAGCATGATACCGTCACGCGCGTAGCCGTTGATCAGGGCCAGCATCGCCGGAATATCCTTCATCGTTGCCTTGCGCGTCGTCATCTTCAACCTTTGTACATCCGCGTTCCCGCGGGTTGGCCGGCAGAGAGCGTGTCCAGGATGTCCTCGGCCGCGCCGGGGGCGATGACCACCTCGCCCACCCCATGTTCCAGGGCGTCGCACGCGGCATTCAATTTCGCCTGCATCCCGCCCGTGGCGATCCCGTCGCGGATCAGCGCCTGGGCGTCGGACGAACTCAGTTCAGCCAAAGCCGTGCCGTCACGGCCGCGTACACCGTCCACATCTGTCAGGAAATACAACTTGTCCGCACCCCACCCCGCTGCACACGCCACAGCCATCTGATCGGCGTTGACATTATAGATAGCGCCACTCCGGTCGCCCGCCACGCAGGCAACCACGGGCAGGAAACCCGCCCCGCACAGCGTGTCGAGAATCTCCGGGTTCACCTTCGTTATCCGCCCCACCTGGCCCAGTTCGGGGTTCAACTGTTCGGCTTCCGCCAGCGCGGCGTCAATGCCGCTGATGCCCACGGCACGGACGCCTGCGGCCACCAGCGCCGAGGCCAGTTCCTTGTTCACCGAACCCGTGAAAACCTTCAGCAGCGCATCGACCACATCAGGCGATGTCACCCGCAACCCGCCGACAAACTTGCTCTCGACACCCCGCTCCGACAGGAAGCGCGTCATCTGCTTACCCCCGCCATGGACCACCGTGACTTGTCCAGCCGATGCCTGAAGCCGAGCGATCTGTTGGCAAAGACGTAACTTCGACGCCGGATCATCCAGCAGCGTCCCGCCCAACTTGACCAGGATCTTCACAGCAGCCCCGCCGTTTCCGCCCATCCGAACATCAGGTTCATGTTCTGAACGGCCTGCCCCGCCGCGCCCTTCACCAGATTGTCGATAGCCGCCACAACCACGCCACGGCCGGTGGCCGGGTCGAACTTAAAGCCGATGTCGCAGAAATTCGTGCGCTGAACCGCCCGCAGGTCGGGCACAACGCCGGGGGCATACAGCCGAACGAACGGTTCGTCACGGTAGGCGCTCTGATAGATCTGGGCCAGCGTGGAGGCGTCCTTGATGCCGGGCGCGCGGAAGTAAATGGTTTCCAGGATGCCCCGGTCGCACGGGATCAACTGCGCCGTGAAGCTGAACTCACCTTCGTCGAGGCCGGAGACCATCAGCACTTCCGGCACGTGGCGATGGTCCAGGATCGAATACGCCGAGAAATTCTCGGTTACTTCGCAGTAGCTGGTCTTGAGACTGGGCTTGCGGCCCGCCCCGCTCACTCCGCTCTTTGCATCGCAGACGATGCCGGCGGCGCGGTCGATCAACCCCGACTGAACCAGCGGGCGAATGGCCAGATTCGCTGCCGTCGGGTAGCAGCCCGGATTCGAGAGCAACTGAGCCGCGGGAATCTGTTTCCGGTTCACTTCGGGCAGGCCGTAGACCGCCTTTTCCAGCCACGCGACGGCGGAGTGGGGCTCCTTGTACCAGCGGGTGTAGTTTTCGGCCGTGCGCAGCCGGAACGCCCCGCTCAGGTCGATCACCTTGATCCCGCGGTCCAGCAGCGGCGGGGCCAGTTCCATGGAGACCTCCGGCGGCGTGGCCAGAAAGACCGCTTTGATGGCCGAGGCCACCATGGCTTCGACGTTCGCGCCAATCCGCTCCGGCCCTGTGAAACCAATCGGTTGGGGCCGCTCGGAGGAGTCCTGGCGGTGCTCAAGCAGGATCGGCGTCACCTCGGGGTGACGCGAGAGGATTTGGACGAGGTCGACCCCGCTGTAGCCGCGGAAGCCGACGATGCCGACGTTTACGCTCATTGCCCTTCCATGGTAGCAATGTGATATTTATTCATCGCTATGAATAAATATACCATGGTTCGTCGAGCGGGGGAGTTCGTTTGGTTGCCGGTCAGAGACCGCCTACTTCGTGCGCGGCTCGATTTCCGGAGAGGCCCGTCTTCCCCCCTACTGCCGCAGCAGCGCCTTCAGCCTGGCTTTCTGCTCGGCCGATGCGTTGGGCGCCACTTCCAGATTCCACGACGGCGCACTCTGCTGGGCGATCGGCAACTCCAGCGTCATCAACACATCGCGGCGGGCGATCAGCAATTTTACCTGTTTCCGCTCTTTGTAGTAATCCAACCGCGCCGGCCACTGGTCCGCTCTCAGGCGGTAGTCCTCCACGGCGATGATTTCGTCGTCCACGTTCAACCCGGCCGCCCATGTCGGCGTGTCGCGCTGCACACGCGTCACCGTGATCCGGCCCGAAGCCGAGGAAACCGTTGCCCCGGTGGCAATGGCCTTGCGGTTCGACTGTGGGCGGAATCGCAAGCCGTAGTATTCCAGCATCTCCGAATAGTCGAGCTCCTTCGTGGTCTCCAGGACATCCTTGAACCAGCCGCTCAAATCCGTGCCGGCCACCTCCGACGCCGTGCGGCGGAACTCTTCCGGCGTGAACCCCTTGGCCCCGCCGTAGCGCTTATAAGCCAGCACCATCACGTCGTCCAGCGACTTAGCCCCGTTCGTGACCTTCCGGATTCGCGCATCCAGCAGCAGACCGATCACTTCGCCCTTCGTGTAGTAACTGATCGACGTGTTGCCCGAGTTCTCATTCGGGCGGTAGAGCTTGATCCAGGTGTCGAAACTGGAGGTCTCCACGGGTTGAACCAGCCGTCCCGGAGTGGTTTGAAGCTGTCCGATCGCCGACGACATCGCCCGCAGGAACTGCGCCTCCGTGGATAGTCCGGAGCGTGCCAGCGCCAACGGACCATAGTAAGAGGTCACCCCCTCGGCCTGCCACAGCGAACGGGTATAAACCTCGTTTTCGAAATCGAAGGGCCCGAGTTCGACCGGCCGCAGGCGCTTCACATTCCACAAATGAATGTACTCATGGCTGACCAGCCCCAGCCACCCCTGCCGCGTCGGGCGCCGCGAGCGGGGCGCTGACGGATCGGCCCCACCGGGCGGCGCGTCATCCACTCCCGCATAGGCCCAGCGGCTGGCATTCAGCCAGGTCGAGTTGCGATGCTCCAGCCCGCCGCCCGATTCGATCAGCATGTTGAAGAAAACGTACTTGTCATACGGCAACCCGCCCCACATGCGGCTGTATTCGGCCACAATCCTGGCCACATCGCGCGCCGATGCCGGACCGTCCCACATCGGCCCTTCGCCTTCGTTCACCAGGTAGTGTTTCTTGCCTTCAACGTCGAATTCATGAATCGGCGCATTGCCGGCGTAAATCGGGCAGTCCAGCAGTTCGTCGAAGTCAGCCGCAACGTAGGTGTTCGGTTCGCCCGGCTTCAACTTCATGCCGCTGATGTGTTTCTTCCACGCCGCGGGCAGTTCGACTGCAACCTCATACGGGCCCTGCTGCCGCCCCACCGGCGTCATGAAACACGGCGCGCCGTTCAGCATCGCGAATCCGCCATCCACCCAGTTGCCTTGAACCGACGCCTCATGCGCGTACACCTTGTACCTGAGTTCCACTCGCCGCGCCCCGCCGGTACGGACCAGCCAGCGGTTCTTGCGCGTCTTCTCCCACACGAGCGTTCGGCCGCCGCCCGTCGCCTCGAAGGCTTCCACATTGCGGGCGTACTCTCTCACCAGATACGACCCCGGCGTCCACACGGCCATGAACACCTCAACCGTCGGTCCCGTAGCCGGGATCGACGCCGAAACTTCCAGGTAATGCGTATGCGGCGCCGGAAAGCGCAGCGTGTATCGGATCGGTTCCTGCGCCAGCGCCGGGATGGCGCACAGTGCGAGTGCGAAAAGAAGGGTACGGCGGGTCATGAACCTACAATGGTAATAGAAGCTTTGAGCCAAACGAACTCCATTCACGTCGCCGGTGGGGGCCTGGCCGGATGCGAGGCCGCTTGGCGGCTGGCGCGGGCTGGGCTGCGTTGCACGCTGTATGAGATGCGGCCTGTGCGGTCGACCGAAGCGCACCAGACCGATCTGCTTGCCGAACTGGTCTGTTCCAACTCGCTCAAAAGCGACTCCGAAAACACCGCATCCTGGCTCCTGAAACACGAACTCCGCCGGTTAGCCTCGCTGTCCATGGCCGCGGCCGAAAAGTCCCGCGTGCCCGGCGGCCATGCCCTCACGGTCGACCGTGGCCTCTTCGCGCAGGAGATCACCCGTGCGATTGAAGCCGAGCCGCTGATCGAATTGAAACGGGAAGAGCTGACGTCGATTCCAGAGCAGGGCATCGTTATCATCGCGTCGGGACCCCTCACATCGGGCGCCCTGGCCGGCAACATCGCGCGTCGCACCGGCTCCCAGCGGCTGTACTTCTACGACTCCATCAGCCCGATCGTCGACGCATCCACCATTGACATGTGCAAGGTCTTCGCCGCATCCCGCTACGGCAAATCCATCGACGGCGGCGACGACTACCTGAACTGCCCGATGACCAAGGACGAATACAACGCCTTTGTCGATGCGGTCCTCACTGCCGATTCCGCCGAGGCCCATATCCCCGCCGACGAGGCCATCCACGAAGGCAAGGTCCCCTTCTTCGAGGCCTGCCTGCCGGTGGAGGAGATCGCCCGCCGCGGCCGTGACACCCTGCGCTTCGGCCCCATGAAACCCGTCGGCTTGACCGATCCCCGCACCGGCCGTTGGCCCTATGCGGCCGTCCAACTGCGCCAGGAGTCCCAGCGCGCCGGTTCCTACAACCTCGTCGGTTTCCAGAATCATATGAAGTTCCCCGACCAGAAACGGGTCTTCCGCATGATCCCTGGACTCGAACTCGCCGAGTTCCTCCGCTACGGCCAGATGCACCGCAACACCTACATCAACGGCCCCGAGCTGTTGGACACGGCGCTCCGGCTGAAGACCGAGCCGCGCGTCTTCTTCGCCGGCCAGATCTCCGGCGTCGAAGGCTACGTCGAATCCATGGCCACGGGCCTGATGGCTGGCATCCACGCCTCCGATGCGGCTGCGGGCCGCGAACCGCAACCCCTGCCGCGCGAGACGGCAATGGGGTCGCTCTGCCACTACATCGCCAACGCCGACCCGAAGCGCTATCAACCCGCCAACATCGCCTTCGACATCCTGCCCGCGCTCGACGACGAAACCCGCGCGCGCTTGAAGCGCGACAAGAAAGCCCGCCACGCCGAGGTGTGCCGCCGGGCGCTTGCCGCCATGGACACCTACCTGGAGCAGCGATGAGCCTACTGGGCGATGCGGTCAGCCAGTATCTGGAATCGCTCCAGCGCGAGAACGCCTCGGTCCACACGCTCCGCAACTACGGCGCCGACCTGCGCCAGTTTGAGGCCTACTTCACGCGGCCCGGATTGGAGCCGCCGCAGCCTGAAGAGTTCGACCAGTGGCAGTTGCGGGAATGGCTCGGCGATCTTCACGCCCAGCGGTTGTCGAAGGTCACCATCCGCAGGAAACTGGCTGCCGTCCGCGGACTCTTCAACCACCTTCTGCACCACGGTCGCATCAGCGTCAACCGCGCCAAGCTGCTCACCACGCCCAAGATGCCGCAGATGCTGCCCGACGTGCCCACCGAACAACAGGCCAATGGCCTGATCGACGAGATCGCCGCGGGCAAGCTGGAGCGTGCGATGCCTAAGCGCGACCTCGCAATGTTCGAGGTCCTCTACGGCTGCGGCCTTCGCATCAGCGAACTGGTCGGCATGGATGTCGCCGACATCGATCTCGCCGAGGGTTGGATCAAAGTCCGCGGCAAGCGCAAGAAGGAGCGCCAGGT
>JACZJQ010000014.1 GCA_014860455.1 Bryobacteraceae bacterium
ATCGCGCGGCGGTTGTTGTACTGCGCGCCGGTGATGGTCCCGAACGCGGCATTGACGTTGACGCCGGTATTGTAGTTGCGCGTGATGCCCATGTTGGGGTTGCCCGGGTTGAAGTGGTTCAAGGCGTTGATCGCCTCGAGCTTCATTTCCAACCGGTGGGTCTCATGGATGCGGATGGTCCTCTGCAGAGCCAGGTTGAAGATCTGCGCGCCGGGTCCGTAGAACAGGCCCAGAGGCATATTGCCGATCATCCCGCGCTGGAAGGGGGCGTAGTTTTTCGGCAACTGGAAGTTCTCGCGGTTGATCGGATACCACAGTTTAGGATCGGCCGTGGAACCGAGATCGGACGGCTTGGCGCCGGATGGCAGCCAAACGGCATCCGGGGTGGCGGTTACCATCTGGCAACGGAAGAGAACGCCGCCCGTGGGCGTGCCATTCGGATAGCCGACCGGGTTGGCCTGGAAGCCGCAACTCGGAGCCAATGGCGCGCCGGAGAAGATCTGCGCGGTGCCCATGAAACGCCAGTCCTCGGTCAACTTCCGCAGGAACCTGTTTTCCCCGGTGTAGCGATGGATATCGTAACCGAAGTTGGCGTTGAAAGCGTGCGGACGGTTGTCGGTTTCGAAACGGGTCAACGCATCGTCGGTCCACTGTTGGCGGGAGTAGACCAGCGTCTTCGACCAGGTGTAGTTGGCGCTCCAGGTGATGTTCCTGCCGGCGCGGCGGTTCAACTGGACCTGTAGCGAGTTGTAGCTCGACTGGCGGTCGTTGGTGAACATGGGGATCTGTCCTATTCCCTTGAAGCCCACCATCGAGCGGATGAGGTTGGTGGAGTAGAGGGCGCTGCCGCTGGTGGGATCCCTGAAGGTCTGATTAGTGCCGCCCTGAGGGGTCCAGGTGGTGAACGGCTTCACGGCGTTTAAGTCCTCGACAGCGCCGTTGAAGCCCCACTTGTAGGTGTTGCCGACGTAGGCGACGTCGAGGACCATGCTCCAGCCGATGTCGCGCTGGATGCCGAAGCTCCAGTTGTAGGTAGCGGGAGCCTTATGCTCCTCACTGCCGCCCTGGATGTCCTGGGGAGACAGGACCGCTTGGGCGGTGGCCAGGCCGGTGAAGGTGGTGTTCAGGACGATGGGCGCCAGGAAGGTGGGCGGAGCGGCCAGCGGACCGCGGCCGACGCCGAGAGCGCCGATGAAGTCGACGGTCGGAGCCCGGTCATAGAAGATGCCGAAGCCGCCGCGGATGGCCATCTTGCCGTTGCCGGTGACGTCGTAGGCGAAGCCCACGCGCGGACCCAGCGTGATGGGAGGCGTCTTCCAGAAGTGGCCGTAGTAGTCCTTCACACCGCTAAAAGGCAGGCCGGTGTAGCTTGCCGTATCGAAAGTACCCTG
Source organism: Bryobacteraceae bacterium (assembly GCA_014860455.1). Lineage (GTDB taxonomy): Bacteria > Acidobacteriota > Terriglobia > Bryobacterales > Bryobacteraceae > PNKE01. Next base: position 1,392 of record JACZJQ010000014.1, read on the forward strand.
CCTGACGTACGGGTAGACCGCACCGGTGACGGGATTAATCGACGCCCTCTTCCCGTCGACCAGTGTCGGGTAGAGAAGCTGGCCGGCCTTATTCTTGTCGAACGAGGCCTCGTTGAACAGGCCCATGCGCTGGTCGCGGGTGTGGAGGTCTCCCATCCGCTGGAAGCGCATGCCCAGGTCGACGGTGAGGCGAGGCATCACCTTCCAACTGTCCTGGACGAACCAGTCCCACTGGGTGTAGCGGGCGTGGTTCACCTGTTTGATGCTGTCTTCGCCATAGCCGAAGAAGCCGCCGGTGACGAGGTTGGAGTAGGGATAGCCGGTATCCACGGCGCTGGCTCTGTCGGAACCGAAGTAGTAGGAACCGGCGATATTCCATCTTGAGTAGACGCTGACGTTGCGCGCCATGCGTTCGCGATAGATGCCGGCCTTGAGGGTGTGAGAGCCCTTCACCCAGGTGATGGTGGAACTGATCGTCTGCACCTGGTCGGTACCGTCAAACGGCCAGCGGCTGTCGAAGCCGTAAGCCGGAGCGTTCGTGATGCCCTGGCCGCTGGACTGCGCCGAGAAGCCGCCCGGCAGGCCGAAATTGACCTGCGGCCTGAGGTTCAGGTAGTTCGACGCGGGGAACAGGCGATTCAGCTTGATGGTGTTGCCCGAGGCGTCCTTCAGCGGCAGGAGGCTGTTGCTGTAGAGGTTATCGTCGATGGGCGTGTTCTTCTGGTGGCCGCGGGTGATGCCATACATGGTTTCCAGGATCAGGTTCGGCTTGAACGAGTAGATCAAGGACCCCACCGCACTGGACGAAGGGATGTGGTACTTGTGCGGGAATTGCCTCCAGCCATTGCCGAGGGCGCCAAGGATCTGGCCGTAGCCTGAGTTGTTGTAGTAGTCGCTCAGCAGGCGGACATAGGCCGTGGCCTTGGAACTGACCGGCCAGTCGACGCGCAGAATGCGGTCGTGGCGGGGCTGTTCGAAGGGGTTGATGAACTGGGCGTTGAACAGGCGCTGCCCGGTCGGGTCAGTGGTATTGGGCAGCGGGAAGAGGTTCATCATGGCCACGCCGATGGGGTCAAGCCGCGACGCGGGGATCTTGTTGCCCGCGAACGGAGCGCCGGACTGGGGATCGTTGATGGGGATCAGAACGCCGGTGGTGGTGACGGTCTGGGAGTAGTCGCCGGCGCGCTCGAGAGCGGTGGGCATCGTGTAGCGCATCGGGTTGGTGACGTTCTTGTTTTTGAGGTAGTCGTAGGAGAAGAACCAGAACAGCTTGTTACGATCCTTGTTGAAGCCCGTGCCTGGGATGATGAGGGGCCCGCCGAAGGTGCCGCCCAGGTTGTGGTACTTGTAGCGCGGCCGTTTGACGCCGAGTTTGTTGTTGAAGAACTCGTTGGCGTTCAGCGCGTCGTTGCGCAGGAAGTAGAAGCCACTCCCATGGAACTCGTTGGTGCCGCTCTTGATCATGATGTTCATCTGGCCGCCGGAGCGGGCGCCGTATTCGGCGGTGAAGTTCGCCATCATGACCTTTACTTCCGCGATCGCGTCCACGCTGGGCGCGATGTAGCCGAAGTCGCGGTTGCCGGAGTCCTGGGACGCCGCACCGTCGAGCACCAGCAGTTTCTGGCCGGATTGGCCGCCCATGATTCTCGGGCTGCCGGTGCCCCACCCGCGGGACTCGTTCTGGTTCAGATCCTGAACGCCAGGCAGAGTGCTCAGCAGCATCATGAAATTGCGGCCCTTGGTGACGGTGTCTTGGATCTGAGTTGTGTTGATTGCCACGCCACGGTCGGAACTGTCAGTCGCCACGCGGGCGGCCGACGCCGTGACCTCGACCGA
>JACZJQ010000215.1 GCA_014860455.1 Bryobacteraceae bacterium
CCCTCCATCCCCCGTGGCGCCGCCCACTCCGCCGAAATCCAGTACGCCATGGGCAACCTCCCGATCGACCCCCGCTACGCCTGGACCCCCGACGACCACAAAGTCTCCGAAATCCTCCAGTCCTACTTCGTCAACTTCATCAAGACCGGCAACCCCAACGGACGCGGCCTGCCCAACTGGCCCACGTATTCCAGCCCCGGCTACCGCCGCATGCGCATCGACGTCACCACCGTCTCCGAACCCGAACCCGAACGCGCCCGTTACCTCACCCTCGACGCCGCGTTCGCCAACCGTTGATCCAACCGTTCCGCCACGGCATGCCGCCCCCGGCTGCAGCCGTCCACATAAGGAGGTTCACATGACCGATTTCAGCCGCCGCGACTTGGCCCGCGGAGCCGCCCTCACCGCGCTGAGCTACTCCCGCATCCTCGGCGCCAACGACCGCGTCCGCATGGGCTACATCGGACTCGGCAACCGCGGCGCCCAGGTCCACGACGCCTTCCTCGAATTCGGCGACGCCGAGACCGTCGCCATCTGTGACCTCCGCGACGACTACCTCGACCTCGCCACAAAGAAGTCGCGCGCCACGCCCAAGCGTTACGCCGACTACCGCGCCCTCATCGGCGACAACAACATCGACGCCGTCATGATCGCCACCCCAGACCACTGGCACGCCATCATGATGATCGACGCCTGCAACGCCGGCAAGGACGTCTATGTCGAAAAGCCGCTCTCGCTCACCGTCTTCGAAGGCCGCAAAATGGTCGAGGCCGCCGAGCGCACCAAACGCGTCGTCCAGGTGGGCACCCAGCGCCGTTCGTCGAAGATGATCGCCGAAGCCGTCGATTACGCCCGATCCGGCGAACTTGGCCAGGTCACCGTCGCCCGCTGCTACGACATCCAGAACGAATGGCCCAACGGCATCGGCAACCTCCCCGACGAAAACCCGCCCACCGACGAAATGTGGGACCGCTGGCTTGGCCCCGCCCCCAAGATCCCCTACAACCGCAACCGCGCATTCTACAAGTTCCGCTGGTTCTACAACTATTCAGGCGGCCAGTTGACCAACTTCGGCGTCCATCTGGTCGACACCCTGCGCCGCTGCCTCCAACTCGAATCGCCCCGGAAAGTCACCGCCATCGGCGGCCACTGGGTGATCAAGGACAACCGCGAAATCCCCGACACCCTCGAAGTGATGTGGGAATACGACGGCCCCACGCTCATCACCTTCACCCAGATCAATGGCAACGCCGCGCCCGGCAACCTCCAGGGCGCCGAGATGGAACTGCGCGGCACCAAGGGCACCATGTACATCCACGAAAACCGCTGGGAAGTGGTGCCGGAGCGGTTCACCGACAAGTTGAAGCCGGCCAACACGCCGCTTGACCGTACGCTCGGCCGCGCCTACTCATCCACGAAGAAAACCGCCACCACCACCATCGGCGGCAAAGGCAGCGCCTACGCCGACATCGAGCACGCCCGCAACTTCCTCGACTGCGTGAAGAGCCGCGCCAAGTGCAACGCCGACATCCTCACCGGCCACATCTCGACCTCGGCCACGCTGATCGGCAACATCGCCCATAAGACCGAGACCATGCTGAAGTGGGATGCCAAGGCCGAACGCTTCACCAACAACCAGGCCGCCAACCGGCTGCTGCATTACCCTTACCGCGCGCCCTACAAGCTCGGCTGAAACTCTTGAATAGACAATTCGGGCGCGGCCATCTCCACCCGAGGTAGCCGCGCCCGTAGTCTTTCTAAGTCTTCAAACTGCGTCTTGCCGCCATCTCCTCGCCGATCGCCTTGCGCTGCTCGGCTGTGAGCGCAGCCGCCGCGGCGGGGAACACTTCGCGGTCCTCGATGGCGATATGGTTGCGGTAGAGCGCGGCAAGTTCGGACACCACGTCGCACAGGCGCGCGGCATCGTCTTCGGGAAGCTGCCCGCTCTCGATCCACCTCCGCCCGAGCGAGTCCACTTCGTCGTGCGCCTTGCCTGCGCGGGCGTGATCGGCTTCAAGTGCGTCCACCTGGGCGAGCACGGCTTCCATCGCCGGTCCTCCGGCTGCGCGCATCCGCGGAAACAGGCTCTGCTCTTCGTCGGCCGTGTGTTTCGGCGCGGCGTCGCGGAAATACCGGAGAGCGCTTTCAAGAGCCTCGCGCTGCTCCACAGTGAGAGCCTGCCCGCGGGCGTCACCGGCGACCTTCACCAGCACGCCCAGAAATCTCTCAACCCTGCGGTGGCAATCGCCGAGCAGCCCGATCGGATCATCGAACGTGCTCTCCGGTTTTCCGCCAATCTGTACAGGCATGGTTACTTTCATCCTACGCCCGCTTGAACCCGGCGGGGCCGGTTCAGCGCCAGCCGGCGCGTCCGCGCAGGTGGTGGAGTTCCTGGATACGGCGGGCGATCATCTGCCGGTCGCGCGGATGAAGCTGGTGGGCCCGCGCCAGGTCGTCCATGTTGTCGATGGCGCTGTTCAGGCTGCCGCGGTCAAACCGTCCGCGCCGTGCGTGGCGGTCGAAGTCCTCGAGTTCGCGTAGCGCACGACGGAAGTGGTTGGCCTCGTGGTTGTCCACCCGCGCGCGGCGGAAGATCACTTCCAGGTCGCGCATCGCCCCGGTCACCGGGTTGCCTGTGCGGTACTGAGGACCGTAGTTGTCGTAGCCCCGGCCGCGGTCGTTGTTGTTGTAGCCGTAGCCCTGGCGCGGGCCGGTACCCCAACCCTGGGCGTCGACTTGAATCGCGAACACCGCCGTGATCGCCGCTGCCAGAATCAGTTGTTTGCGCATTGCCGTTGCCTCCTGTCGCGTTAGAGGCGGCCCGTTTCATTGCGGTTTCAGGCCCATTTCAGCCACTGCGGTGGTGATTTTCGGCCACCTGATTCCGCACCGCCAACTGCGCTACCTTGGACGTACGCCGCCATGAAAACCGCCCTCGTCGCCATCGCTCTGGCTCTGCTCGTCCCGCCCGGTTCGCCCGCCCAGCAGCCGCTCCGCTATGAGTGCCGCCGTGCCGCAACGCCCATCAACATTGACGGCCGGCTTGATGACGCGGCCTGGAAGCGCGCGCCCTGGACCGCCGCGTTCATCGACATCGAGGGCGACGCCAAGCCGAAGCCGCGCTACCGCACCCGCGCCAAAATGCTCTGGGACGACGAGTATTTCTACATCGCGGCTGAACTCGAAGAGCCGCACGTCTGGGCCACTCTCACCGAGCATGACTCGGTCATTTTCCGCGACAAAGACTTCGAGGTCTTCCTGAACCCCTCGGGCGACGGCAACAACTACTTCGAGTTTGAGATCAACGCGCTGAACACCGGCTGGGACCTCTTCCTGCCGCGCCCGTACAAGAAGAAAGGCCGTCCGGACAACTCATGGGAGATCCCGGGCCTGAAGACAGCCGTGCATGTCCAGGGCACGCTCAACGACCCGCGCGACCGCGACCGCGGCTGGACCGTCGAGATCGCCTTCCCGTGGAAAGCGTTCGCCTCGCGTGCGCCAGTCGAGCGGCCCAAACCAAGCGCTGAGTGGCGCGTGAACTTCTCGCGCGTTCAGTGGCGCGTCGACATCCGCGACGGCAAGTACATCAAGGTCCCAGGCCTCAAGGAGGACAACTGGGTGTGGTCCCCCCAGGGCCTCATCGACATGCACGTGCCCGAGATGTGGGGCTACGTGCGATTTACAGATAGATGAAAATACTAACTATTCCGCCGGCGGATACTCACGGTGCGGCGGCGGCGCCGGTCTCATGACCTGCTTCACGGGGTCGAAGGCCATGACGCGGCCACGACGGTAGGATTCCACGCCGAGCGAAATCGCCACCATCACCTGGTAGCCGCGCAGAGCGTTATAGACGGGCTGCTGGCGGCTGCGCATCGAATCGAGCCAGTTGTCGCCGAGGCTCGATCCGGCTTCGCCTTCGATGATGACTTCGGTCTTGCCGTCGTTGGCTTCGCGGAACTCCTTCTGGAACTGGCGCTCGGCTTTCACCTGCGCCACCATGCGCCGCATGCGCTGGCCCGCTTGCGCGCCAGGCGCGGGCGGGGCGGCGACGATCTGAATAGTGGCCCAATTGGCGTAGACCGTTTCCGGCACCGAGGTTTCGTTGGCCATGCAGGAGATCATGTTGATCGAGTAGTCGCCGGGGTACTCGATCATGGTCATGTAGGTGTCGGGCACTTCGCGGTTTTTCTGGACATAGGTGCCGCCGGCGCCGACGGCGCTCACTGGGAAGTCGAAGCCGATCATGGTGCTCATCGAGCCGAGGCGGTGGTAGAGCAGGTCGCCGGCGTTGCCGGTAGAGTAGTCCCAGAACTTGCGCCAGCGGAAATAGCGCTCGGCGCTGAACTTGCGTTTCGGTGCGGAGCCGAGCCACATCTCCCAGTCGATGTTGCTCGCATCGAACTTGGCGTCGGGCCAGGCCTTGTCGCCGACGCCGGGAATGGGGTAGTCCCACATGCCGGTTCGTGTGTTGCGGTTGTAGCTGATGAGGCCCCACACGACTTTGCCGGCCTTGCCGGCCTTGATGAAGTCGTTCACCTTCCAGTAGAGTCGCGTCGCCGGACCGGAGCCGCCGAGTTGGATCAGGCGGCCGGACTTCTGCGACTGGGCGTTCAGCTTCGCCGCTTCGTCGATGGTGCGCGTCATCGGCTTTTCGAGGTATACGTCCTTGCCGGCCGACATCGCCTCGCTGGCCATCTGGTAGTGCCAGTGGTCAGGGACGGCGAGCACGACGCCATCGATGTCCTTGCGGGCGAGAACTTCGCGGTAGTCCTTGTAGCCCTTTTCCGCGCCGGACTGTTCGAGGCCAAACTTCAGGCGCGGCTCCCAGACGTCGCAGCAGGCGGCGATGTTCAGATCCTTCTTCGTGTCGCGGCGGGCCTTGAAGCCGCGGATGAGGCCTTCAAACTGCATGCCGTTGCCGATAAAGGCGATGTTGATGCGGTCGTTCGCGCCCAGCACGCGGCCTGTGGAGAGGGCCGTTGTGGCCGCGGCGAGTGCGGTGTCGCGCGTCAGAAACTGGCGCCGTGTAGAAGGGACTTGTTCTTGGCTCATATGGCTTGACTCGATTGTACATCCGCTGCCGCTCCGCGTCGCCCCGCGTCTGCTGTATCATTCTGAGATCCGTCCGTCAGATGGAGCCCACTATGAAAACCAAGTTCTTCCAATTTGTTCTTGCCGTTGCCGTGCTGCTGAGCGGAATCGTCGCGCAGGCGCAGGGGCCGCTGCGCGAGGCCCATGTCCGCGACAACTACACCGTGCGCGAGGAGATGATCCCGATGCGCGACGGCGTGAAGCTCTACACGGTGATCCTCTCGCCGAAGGCGGCCGAGGGCAAGCTGCCGCTGCTGATCGAGCGCACTCCCTATGACTGCACACGCATATTGGGCGGGCGCGCGACGACACGACTCGGCATCGCGCTGGGGCCGAAGTATCTGGGCGACGGCTTCATTTACGTGGCGCAGGACATCCGCGGGCGGTTTAAGTCAGAAGGCGAGTATGCGATGTACCGCGTGCCGCGAGGGCAGTTCAACCGCACGCAGACCGACGAAACCACTGACGCCTGGGACACCATCGACTGGCTTGTCAAGAACACCACAAACAATGGCCGCGCCGGCATCTGGGGCACTTCGTATCCCGGCTGGCTGAGCCTGGCGGCGATGCGGGACCCGCATCCGGCGCTGGCCGCGGCGGTGCCGTTCAATCCCGTTGTCGATGTGTGGAAGGCCGACGACTGGTTCCATTGGGGCGCGTTCCGGCCCATCTACGCATTCGATTTCATCTACTCCATGGAGTCGCGGAAGGGCGCTTCGTCGCCTTATCCCTACGAGACGCGCGACATCTACAAGTGGATGCTGGGCCTGGGTGCGGCGGGCACGGGGCTGGGCTCGCGGCTCGACGACAGGCACGAGATGTGGAAGCGGCTGATGGAGAATCCTGCGTATGGCCCGTATTGGCGCGGCTGCGCCGCCGACCGCTGGTTCGACACGCCGTCGCGGCTGGTGCCTGCGCTGCACGTCCATGGGTTCTGGGATCAGGAAGATATCTACGGTTCGCCGGCCGTGTATGCGGCGATCGAAAAGCACGACCGCGCCAACGACAAGAACTTCTTCGCAGCCGGGCCCTGGTATCACGGCCAGCACTTCGCCGACGGCAGCCGCCTCGGCGCGATCCAGTTTGACGAGGACACGTCGAAGCGTTTTCGCGAGGACGTGCTCGGACCGTTCCTGCGCAAGTATCTCCGTGGAGACGACGTGGCTGCGCCGAGTCCGGTGACGGTGTTTGAGACGGGCGCCAATCGCTGGCGCAAGTTCGATCAATGGCCGCCGAAGGGCGAGCAGCGGGATGTCTATCTTCATGCGGGCGGGAAGGCGTCGTTCGACAAGCCTTCCGCTGCCGGGGCAATGACTGAATACGTCTCCGATCCTGCAAAGCCCGTGCCGTACTCGCCGCGTCCGCAGTTCGGCTTTGACTATGAAACTCCACACGTCATCGACTCCTGGAGGCGCTGGCTGGTGGAGGATCAGCGATTCGCCGATGGCCGGCCCGACGTTGCCACATGGGAGAGTGAGCCGCTGGAGGCGCCGCTCACGCTCCGCGGCCCGGTGACGGTGAAGCTGTTCGCCGAGACGACGGGCACCGATGCCGATTGGGTGGTGAAGTTGATCGACGCCTACCCGGACGAGCATGGCAACTATGAGATGTCGGGCTATCAGCTGATGATCAGTTCGGACATTTTCCGCGGGCGGTACCGCGAGAACTTCGACGAGGCGCGGCCTCTAGCGGCCAATCAACCGCTTGAGTACACCATCAACCTGCCGCATGTGAACCACACGCTGCTCAAAGGCCACAGGCTGATGGTGCAGGTGCAGAGCACGTGGTTCCCGCTCTATGACCGCAATCCGCAGACGTTTGTGCCTTCGATCATGTACGCGCCGGATGCGGCCTACAAAGCCCAGCGGCACAGGATTCATCACTCGTCGAAGTATCCGACGCGGATCAGCGTGATGACGGACGCGGCGAAGTGAGCCTACGGCGCGCTATTTGCGAGGCTTGACGAGGTCCTGGTAGATCTCGGGCCGGCGCTGATCGATGAGGAACTGGCGCTGGCCGGCACGGATGTGGATAGGTGCGATGACGATCTGGTCGCCGTCGCCTGTATTCGACGCGACGACTTTGCCGCCGGGATCGATGATGAGCGTGCGCTTGGGGTGGACGAAGGCGAGCCACACGCCGTTCTCATAGGCCCGCACGCGCATCATGATGTCGTTCATTTCGCCGGAGCTGCCCCAGGCGGGCACGAGAATGAACTGCGCTCCCTTGAGCGCGAGGATACGGGCGGTTTCGGGCAACTGGCGGTCGAAGCAGATGAGCGTACCCCAACGGCCGAGCGGGGTCTGGGCGACGGGGAAGTCGGCGCCCTTGGTGTTGAAGGGTTCGTCGGCGGCGGTGTGGGATTTCGAGTAGTGCGATGCGACCGAACCGTCTGGAGCGAAGATGACGGAGGAGTTGTACATCTCGCCGCCGCGGCGTTCGGCGAAACCGACGGACAGATGGATTTTGAGCTCGCGGGCGAGGGCGGCGATGCGCGTCATCATGGGCCCGCCCAGCTCTTCGCCCACGGCACGGTACTTTTCGCGGTCGAGGCCGGGCGTCTTGTTCTCGTTGCCGACGTAGCCTTCGAGGAAGCCCTCGGGCGTGGCTATGACTTTGGCCCCGCGGGCGGCGGCCTCACGGACGTAGCGTTCGAGTTTGGCAAAGTTGGCCTGCTTGTCCCAAGGCTCGGGGGTGAGGTTGAGCGCGGCGAAGACGAATTGGGCGTCCTGCGCTGGACAAACGATCGAACAGAGCACTGCCAGGGGGATGAGGGTTTTCCACATGCGATGCCGCCTCCACGTTGCCAGTGTACGATTTGGCGGCGGGTGCGGGCGCCGCGGGAAGTGACTTAGTGCGACGCGGTCAACGCGCGGGAGGATGGCTCGGCGGACGGGCCGCGGTCCTTGTTCTTCTTCTTCACCGCCTTGCGGACGTCCTTGACGAAGCGTTCCATCGACTTCGAGACATGGTCGAGGACGGTGGCCCATTCTTCGAGATGGCGCTCGCCCTCGGGGGTGAGGCGGTAGACGCGGCGCGCAGGGCCGGCGCCTCCGGTGTCCCATTCGGAGACGACATTGCCGTTGAGTTCGAGATTACGCAGCGTACGGTAGAGGGCGGCGCGCTCGATTTCGGCATCGGTGAGGGCGTGTTTCTGCAAGTCTCCGGCTAGATCGTAGCCGTAGGAGTGGCCCTTCTTCTTCAACAGCAGCAGGACGACGGGTTCGACGAAGCGATAGAGGTTGCCCATGGCGCACGTGCAGGGCTGATTCCCTCCGTGCCTGGGGCACAAGCGTTGCGGCATCCTGTCCTCCTTCTCCTGCAGTCGGCCGGCGCCGATCCTGGTTAGAGATTATCATGCAGCCGAAATAGATGCGACTACCATCTATTACGATACTGCAAACACTCAGAATCCCAAGGCGATGGCGGCAGCGCCGGCGGCCAGGCCCATGAGCAGATTGACGGCTTTCACGGCGGCGAAAGCGGGCCGCGAATGCGCAAGCATGGGGAGCATGCCGTGGCCGTCCTGGACGATGGAACTGGCCAGCAGGACGCCGAACGGGATGGATCCTTGTGCGTAGAGAGTGACAAAGATGAGATGGGGTCCGGATTCGGGGATGAGGCCAACGAGGCAGGCCATGACCAGCAGCAGCCACTGGCTGGACTGGGCCGCACCACTAACGTCGATGAGACGGGCCACTGGGCCGCTGAGGGCGAGGGCGCCGAGGGTCCAGAGGAAGACGCGGGGGGCGTGCTTGCGGGCGACGTGTTTCCAAAGATGGTCTTCGAGGAAGTGGTCTGGGACGATGGCAACGACGATGAAGGCGGCCGCAGACACCGCGACCAGGCTGACGCGGACCCAGTTCCATTCGGCGGGGCCGATCATTCCGGCGGCGACGGATGCGCCGAACAGGAACAGGGCCGTGGAGAGGATGCCGCGGGATGCCGAGCAATCGCGCCACTGGGCGAGGATTCCGTCCGGGTTGACGAGAATGGCCTGGTCTTCGGAGTGGATGACGAGCGCCTCGCAGCGGGGCCAGGAGATCATGCGGCGGCGGGCGACCAAGTCTACCGCGGCGCCGGCGAAGATGGCGATGACGACGAGAATCGCGGCCAGGACCACGGCCGTGCGCGGAATGAGGGCGAGCATGACGAAGGCTTCGTCGCCGCTGGATGCGATCATGGCGGCGACGACGGCGCCGAACGAGACGACGCCGTGGGAGTAGAGCGAGACGGCGGTGAACGCGCCAAGGCAGCCGGGGATGGCGCCGAGCAGCGCGGCGAAGACGTACTGGGCGAGCCCGACTCCGCGGAGGCGACGGCTGAACTGGCCGCGGGTGTAGACGTTGAGGCACTCGATCAGCAGCATCATGGCGGCGACGAAGCCGGTGATCATCAAGCTGTCGAGAACCAGTGTCATTGGCGTCAGGGCCGCGGTTTGGGCGGATCATCAGTGGGGGCGGCGAAACGCTCGTCGGCCAGGCGGCGGCGCGAGTTGCTTTCATCGAACCAGCCGGCGCGGCTGCCGGCGTAGCTGTCGAATTCGGGGACGTAGGGTTTGATGTCGAGCAGGGGGGTGCCGTCGATGATGTCTACGCCGGCGACGTCGAGCACGCCGCCGTCGATGCCGAGCAGTTGGACGGCGGAGATGCCGATGGGCGAGGGGCGCGCCGGGGCGCGGGTGGCGAAGATGCCGCGTTGGACCGAATCGAGGAACGGGGTGACCAGGAGGCCGGAAGCGGGCGCGAGGTGGAACCAATAGACGAGCCAGATGCGCTCGAAGCCGGCGAGGTCTTTGAGCCCGTCGTGGTAGCGGGGATCGATGCGGACCTTACCCCTGGCGCCGCCGGCGCGCGACGGCTGGATGGGCGTTCCGGCGGCGGCGCGGAACGGAGTTTCGATGATCCCGATGGGATCGATTGTGAGTTGAGGGGGCATCGGTGGAGAGTCCTGTTGCTCCGCGGCAAGGGCGGGCGAGATGCAGCCAAGGGCAAGGA
>JACZJQ010000015.1 GCA_014860455.1 Bryobacteraceae bacterium
AAACCTCGCCTTCGATTTGTGGAACCGCCTCTGAGACGGCAGACTCCTGTACTCGATCCCCACCCGCCGTATCCTCACTCCCCCTCCGGAATCGAATCCACCCACTCCACAACCATCCGCTCGCAACTCCGCGGCCTCATCTCCTTCTCGACTTGCAGCAACTTCACCAGGTCCGCCACCGTCACCTTGTCCTTGTTCGCGACTAAGTTCCTGCGGACCGCGTCAATCAGCCTCACCAGTCCCTCGTGCATCCTCTCTTCCGCGGGACGCTTTCCCCGCCCACCCAAGGCCCCCTGACTGTCGCGTCCTCCCTGGGTCCTTTTCGTCGTCGGATCAACCAGGCCCTCGCTCTCCACGCGCTGCGGCCTGTTCGTCCGGCTTTGGCCCACTTTGTTATTGCTCGCCATCTTTGAACCCTCGCTATTCCACCCTCATTCTCTTTGTCGCCTTCCGCCTGCTTCGGCTGTCTGCCATCTCCAGCGCAACTGATTGAAAAGAAATGAGAAATAAATCTGCCCTGTTGCGTGAACCCCTCATCCGCCGCCTACGGAAGCGCAGAACAGGATTTGAAAACGCTCTCGGATAAGCCGGCGGCGATGCGGTTCAGAATGCCGGTGGGCGAAGTGAATCAGTCCTGGATTGTGAGCAAGTGCAGCGCGAGTTCAGAGCAACGCCTGCCCGCCGCCTGCAACTCCGTCCCGCAAGGCCACAGGACGCGCTCACTAAGTTGTTTACTGTAAAGGGCTTGCAGCGTCCGCGGGCAGGATGCGCCACACCCAGGCGATTCTGTCCCGCAGATCGTTCGGTGCCCGTCCGTGCCGGACTCGCCTTCTCCGCGTGCGGTCCCGTGCTGTGGCCATCCGCCGGCCACACGGCCGTCGCCTTGCCAGCCCGGCCCTCTGCGGAAATCACCTGGAGTTGCCGTTCTCCTCGTGATAGCCCAGTTCCGTGTTCACTTCCCAAAGGCCTGATTTGTCCTTGCGTCCCGCAATGATGTCGTCCACGGCCATCATCGCCGTGAGCATCGAGTGGTCTTGGTTGTTATAACGGTGCATGCCATTGCGGCCGATCAGGAAGAGGTTCTCGAATTGGTCCACGTACTCGCGGATCTCCCCAAATCGTTCATACGTTCCGAAATAGGCCGGATAGGTCTTCTCCATGCGGATGACCGTGGAGTCGATCACCTCAGTGGCATCGACAATCCCGATCCGGCTCAACTCCTCAATACCCAGCGCCGCCATCTGTTCGTCGGGCAGCCTCCACAGATCATCCTTTTCATCGCAGAAATACTCCAGCCCCAGCCAGACGCAGTCCGGGGAAGCTGCCATGTGCGGGCTCCAGTTGTTGAACACCTGAAGCCGCCCCAGTCGGACGTCCGGTTCCTGGATGTAGATCCAGTTGTCGCTGATCAGCTTCCTGCCCCCGGGCGTCTCGTCGTGAATGCGAAGCGACCGCACCAGCAGCCCCACCGTTATGAAGTCGCGGTAGACCAGCCCGTCGGAGACCTCCAGCACATGTGCCGGCGGGGCCGCGTCGAACGAACGCATGAATTCCTTCACCGGGGCTGTCGAGAAAAAGTAGTCGCCCTCGAACGTCCGCGTCTCACCGGTTTCTGTGTGCGTCGCCTGGATTGACCGCACCCGCGAGCCCTCTGTGAAGATCCTGTCGAAACGGTATCCGGCAAGGATCTCGCCACCCAGTTCCTTGATGCGCCCCGCCACCTCTTCCCACATCTGCCCGGGCCCGAACTTCGGGTAGAGGAACTGCTCGATCAGCGAAGTCTGCGTGTCTTTCTGATTCACGCTGGAACTATCCCGGTGGAACAGCTTTCGCACGGCGTGCGCAATCGTGGCCCAGACCGAAAGACCCTTAATGCGCTGCGCACCCCACTCGGCGCTGATTCTGTCACACGGAACGCCCCAGACCTTCTCCGTATACGACTTGAAAAACGTCCCGTACAGCTCCCGGCCGAACCGGTTGATGAAAAACTGTTCGAGCGTTTCTTCCGGCTTCAGCGGGAACAAGGCGCTCTTAATGTAGCTCAAGCCGATCCGGAATGTCCGCCACAGACCGAGTTTGAGCAACGTGTCCTTACTCAGCGAGATCGGATAATCGAAAAAGCGCCGCAAGTAGTAAATGCGTGACTTGCGCGGCCGCAGCAGCATCACCCTGTCACCAGTCCCGCTGCCGGAGGGCGTGACGTTGCGCTCCATGCGCCGGTATTTGATAGCGGCGGGCCTGTCGTCCGCGGCTTCGAGCGGCAGCATTTCCAGCCACCATTCCATCACCCGGTCTGACTTGGAGAAGAAACGGTGGCCGCCAATGTCGATCCGATTGCCCTTGTAGTTCACCGTCCTCGAAATACCGCCCATATAGCCGCTCTTCTCGATGATGATTGGCTTGATCCCGGTACGCTTCAGAAGTTCGTAGGCCGCTGTCAGTCCCGCAGGTCCCGCTCCGATGATTACCGCGACAGACTGGCAATTCTTATTCTGTTCTTCGCTCATGAAGGTGGATTCGCTCAATTCAAGGGCACTGGGGCTCTCGCTTTTCATTCAAGACGGTCCCCTGCCCCTGGGCCGCTCACGCATCATCCGTTTTAGGACGGCTGGACTGACAGTATAGCTTGCTGTCACCGGCCTTGACGATCAGGTATCATTCGTCCACGGAGGCCCGACCATGAAATCGACAGGACTCAGCCGCAGGGGCTTCATCGCCGGATCGCTGCCGGCTGCCGCCGCCGGCTACTCGCGCGTGCAAGGCTCAAACAACCGCCTTCGCGTCGCCAACATCGGCTGCGGCCGCCGCGGCCTGCTCAAGGAGCTCATCCAGCTCAAGGATTCCGCCAACATCGAAATTGCCGCCGTCTGCGACACCTGGCGCCAGAAACGCGAAAAGGCCGCCGCCGACGTCAAGGAGTTTACCGGCAAAGAGCCGTTCTCCACCGCCCGCTTCGCCGACGTGATCGCCCGCAACGACATCGACGCCGTCATCATCGGCACGCCGGACCACCTGCACTGCACCATGCTCATCGACGCCATCCGGGCCGGCAAGGATGTATACGTCGAAAAACCCCTCGCCATGAGCATGCGCGAACTCATCCGCGCCTACGACGCCGTCAAGAAGTCTGACCGCATCGTCCAGATCGGCACCCAGATGCGCAGTTACCCCCAATCCGGTGGCGCCCGCAGCCTCATCGCTGCCGGTGAACTCGGCAAGATCCTCAAAGTCGAACAGGTCCGCAACGGCTACACCCCCTACTGGATGTCCTACGGCGGCACTGCCTTCTTTGACGAAAAACCCGCCGAAGCCGATGTCGACTGGAAGGCCTTCCTCGGCGACCGCGAAGCCCGCCCCTTCGACCCCGCCCAGTATCAGGGCTGGTACGGCTTCCGCGACTTCTCCCGCGGACCCCACACCAACCTCATGGTCCACTTCATCGACCAGGTCCACTACATCACCCCCGCCTCCATCCCCCGCCGCGTCGTCGCCCTCGGCGGCACATACCGCTGGAAAAACCAGTTCGACGTCCCCGACTCCGTCGAAGTCGTCCTCGACTACCCCGAAGACGTCCTCGTCCGCTACTGCACAGTCTTCGGCACCGGGGCCGGGAACTACGCCAAATGGTTCGGTACCCGCGCCACCCTCGACGCCCGCAGTTTCTCCCCCACCCAGAAATGGACGGTTTCGGGCCAGGGATCAAACGAACCCGACCGCGTCAAAGCCGACTTCGACGTCACCCCCGTCGCCTCCGTCCACCACATGCAGAACTTCCTCGACTCCGTCCGCACCCGCAAGCCACCCATCGCCCCCATCGAAGCCGGCTACGCCCATTCCGTCGCCGTCATCATGGCCGACGAAGCCATCACCACCGGCCGCCGCATGGTCTACGACCCGGCGCGCCGCGAAGTCAAACCCGGCTAACCCGGGAACGCCAGCCGTTCGCCGTTCCTGCGCCTCGACTCAAGCATCAACAGCGTGAGCCGGACAGCCTGCGCCGAGTCCTCCGGCCTGCACAAATCCGGCTCCTCGCCCGTGCGGCAGCACTCGAGGAAATACTCGATCTCGGCCTGGTAGAAATCCTTCTCCTCGGCAACCGGTGCTTCCACCGTGCCGTCTGAACGGTATAGCGTTGCGGGACGCCCGGCCGAACTGTATTCCGCCACGCCGCCATCGCCGGCGACAGTGAACTCCATCGAAAACGGATAACTCCCGGCATGGTGCCATCCGCCCGTCACCGCGACGAAGCCCGCGCCCGGGTAGTGGAACCGGGCCAGGATCTGGTCCAGACCGTGAGGCATGTCCTCGTGCCCGGTTGCGGAAACCGCCTCGGGTGGCCCGAACAGATGCAGGCACATGTCCACGTCGTGGATCAGCAGGTCGAAGATCCCGCCGCCGCTCTTCGCTGGATCCATCTCCCACGGGCCCCAACCGGGCACGGCGCAGCGTCGCCGGAAAATCGCCGAGCGAAGCTTCCCGATGCTCCCGTCGCTCACATACTTCCGCAACGCCTGGTAAGCCGGCGCGAACCGCAACACCTGTGCGGTCATCAGAATCCGGTTCGCGCGCCGCGCCTCGCCAATCATGGCCTCGCATGAATCCGCGCCCAGCGCCATGGGCTTCTCGACCAGCACGTGCTTGCCCGCGCGCAGCATATCGATAGCCACCGGCGCGTGCAGCCAGGTGGGCAGGCAGATGTCTACTGCCTCGACGTCCGGGTCCGCCGCGATCTCCTCCACCGCACGGTACCGCCGGACACCCGAGAAATCGAAAACTTGCGATGGGCCGCCCAGGTTGCCCTGGACGCCGCTCAGATCGCCCGCGAGGCGTCTTTCGTCGAGGTCCATGACCGCTGCCAGTTCCACCCCGGGGATACGCGCGATCGCCTGCAGGTGGGTTGAACCCATGAAGCCCAATCCGATGACGCCGATTCGCATGACAGATCCCTCAAACCTCAGCCGCGCGCCCCGTGCGCGCCGACTCGTAGCAGGCCGCAATCACCTGCTGGCTGCGGATCCCGGCCTTCGCGCCCGCCTCGGGTTGCGAATTCGTGAGCACCGCCCGGCTGAACGCTTCGATCTCGGCGAGATAAAGGCTGCGCGGTTCGGGAGCGATCTCGATGTCGCCGCCGGCGTCGCGCGCCTGCCCGGCGTCATAGCCCCCGCTCGATTCCTTCAGAATTGCCGTCATCCTACCCTGCGGAGCCTGCCCCAGCGTCCCTTCGGCCACGACGCTGCCCATCGACCCGTGGAGTTCCAACGCGTTTCTGCTGCCCTCATCCGTGATGCAGAAAAACGTGTCAACCGTTCCAAGCGCGCCCGACGCAAACTCAAGCAACACCACCGCGCTGTCCTCGCTCTTGTACTCGTGCACCGTGTTTCGAATGAAGCAGCTCACGCGCGCGGCCGGCCCGAGCAACGTCTCCAGCAGGTCGATGCAGTGGCCGCCCATGTCGATCAGCGAACCGCCTCCGCCGGTCGCCGGATCCTGCCGCCACGCGCCCGGAATGGGCGGGTACCAGCAGGAGAGTTGTGCCCGGGCGTACGCGATCTTGCCCAGGCGGCCTTCGTCGATCAGCCGTTTCGCCGCCAGATGTTGCGTATGGAACCGCATCATGAACGCGGTGCCGAAGAGAACCCCTGCCGCTTGCGCCGCGCCCGCCATCTCTTCTGCCTCGCCGATCGACATGCCCAGAGGCTTCTCGCAAAGCGTGTGCTTGCCGGCGCGGGCGCACGCCAGTGCGTGGACGCGGTGTTCACGCGCCGGGGACGCGATGTAGACGGCATCGATGTCGCGCGCCAGCAGCGCTTCAACGCTTTCCACGGCGGCCGCGTCGTACTGTGCTGCCACCTCGGCGTTGGCTGCCTGGTTGATGTCGAAGACCGAATCCAGGCGGGCGTTCCCCGCCGCCGCAATGCCCTCCGGGATCGTTCTACGGCGCGCGATTCCTCCCGCGCCGATCACCCCCCATCTCACCGCCTCAGCCATGAATCCTCCTCTTCGAAAACGCCTTGATGACTTTCGTCAGCGCCGCTGCTATCTCTCTGCAGTTCTCCTCCGTGTAAGTCGGATAGGCGAAGCAAGTGAAGGTGTGCTCCTCGTGCCAGAGCGCGTTCGGCACCTCCACCTTCGAGTAATCCGCGCTCGCCGGATCCGAGTATTCAGCCGACCTGAACGGGAACCCGGACCGCCCGAACCCGTTGCCCTCCTGGAACGCTCGCTCGGTGTGGCACTGCGGCCAGAACACTTTCCAGCACGGCGCGCCCTCTGCCCCCGCCGCGGCGGCAAACTCCCTGATGTCGCAGTCCATGTTCTCGATATCCAGCGAGAAGGCCATGACATACCAGCCATTCCTTCGCTCCGGCATATCGACGGGCAGGAACTTCACCTCCGGCAGTTCGCGAAGGGCATCGACGATTATGCGGGCGTTGCGCCGGCGCGCCGGCATATTCCAGCCCTCAAGCCGGTCGAGTTCAGCCAGCCCGATCGCCGACTGCATCTCGGTCATCCGGTAGTTCCACCCCACCATGTTGTGTATGTAAGGCAGCTTCTGTTCGAGTTCGAGAAGGCTGAGGCGCTGTTTCACATCGTAGCCGTGGTCGCGGAAGCTGCGGGCCCGCCAGGCCACCTCCTCGTCGTCCGTGGTTACCATTCCGCCCTCGCCGCCCGTGGTGAATGTCTTGTTCTGGCAGAAACTGCACCCCGCCGCATGGCCCAGCGTGCCGGTCTTTCTTCCTTTGTACTCGCCGCCATAGGCTTCGGCGTTGTCTTCGATCACCAGAAGATTATGCTTCGCCGCAAGCGCCAGGATGCTGTCCATCTCGCAGACGTTGCCGTAGAGATGGACGGGCATGATCGCCTTGGTTCGGCCGTTGATCAGCTTCTCCGCGCTTTCGACGCTGATGCAATGGTCCTCCAGGTTGACGTCCGCGAATCGCGGGATTGCTCCCGCCTGGACCACCGAGAAGCTGGTCGCGATGAACGTGTAGCTGGGAACAATCACCTCGTCGCCCGGCCCTATGCCTAGCGCCGCCAGCGCGACATGCAGCGCGGCGGTGCCTGTGGCGACGCTGATCGCATACCTGGATCCCTGCCACTCGGCGAAACGCTTTTCAAACTCCATCCCTCGCTTGCCGGTCCAGTAGTTCACCTTGCCCGACCGCATCACGCGCTCCACGTCGCGGATCGCTTCCTCGCTGAATTGAGGCCAGCCAGGTAGTGCGGACTTCACCGCCTTCGCGCCGCCGTTGATCGCCAGTATCTCTTTCATCGTTCCTCCCCGAGATATCGCCTGGGCGCCCCGCCCGGGCGGCTTGCGCCATGTTATCCCATCTGATCCGCCGCGCCGCGCGGCAAAACCCACTTGCTCGCGACTCACAACAGCGTGAGCGGGTTCTTCCTCAAATCCAGCGGAATCGTCACCGCTCTGCCCTGCCGCTGCGACTCGAAGATCGCCACCACCATCTCCATCGTCACCCGCGCCTCTCTCAGGTTCGCGACTGGCTCTCGGCCATGCTCCAGCGCGTCCAGCAGATCCCGCACGGCCAGGACATTGCCACCGGCCAGCCCGCCATTCTTCAGCGGTTCCGGCTCGCCAACTCCCACCGACGAAATCGGAATCCACCGCTTACCCGTCTGACCCGGTGACCATTGCGGGTCCGGCAGCCAATACATCTCCGGCAAATGGCCCGTATCGAACATCTGCACCACGCCCTCGCTCCCGAAGATCTCGAGCCCGAATCGCGACGGCGGCCTCCCCGCATTCCGCACCGAATCCCAATACGCCGTCGCCCCGCCCGCCATCCTGAACATCGCGTGGATCTCATCGCCGGCCAGCGGCCCAATCCCCTCTGCTCCCTCCACGACATCGGCCCGCGTAATCCCCCGCCCGTTCTGCAGCACCCGCGCAAAACACCACTCCGGCGCGCCCCCCAGCACCGAAATCAGGTTGAACATATGC
>JACZJQ010000216.1 GCA_014860455.1 Bryobacteraceae bacterium
GCATTCGCTGCGCTACCTGGTGCTGGGGGGCGCGATCTATGTTATCGTGAGACTTTACGGGGTCTTTGTGCCCGCCTTGGCGCTAGGCCTGCTGGTCGCGGTTGCGGCCGCCACCATCGAAGCGGTTTACGAGTCTTTCCATGCATCATGAACTCTGGTTCACAGCCTTACTAAACAAGTACTTTTCCGCGCCCGCCGAATGGATTCTTTCGCTTGCGGGCTACCATGCCGAACACGGCAAGCCGTGGAACAACGGCTACGCCATGCTGGTGCTGGCGGTGATCATCGTCGTGCTGGCGGCGGCGTTTTTGCGGACGCGGTTGTCGGCCGAGCGTCCGGGCAAGTTCCAGTTGACCATCGAGGCGGTATACACGTTCCTGGACGACCAGGCCCACGAGATCATCGGGCACGGGTATAAGCGCTATGTTCCGTTTTTCGCCTCGACGTTTTTCGTCATCCTGTTCTGCAACCTGATGGGCGTGGTGCCAGGGCACGAGTCGCCGACGATGTATTACACGATCCCGGCCGGCATCGCCATCGCGACGTTTCTGAACTACAACATCAACGGCTTCCGCGAGATGGGCACGATGAAATATCTGGGCCACTTCGCGGGACCGATGTGGTGGCTGGCGTGGTTCATGTTCCCGCTGGAGATTATCAGCCACTGCATCCGGCCGGTGTCGCTCACCATCCGTCTTTTCGCCAACATGTTTGCGGGCGAAGAGGTGACGCTGGGGTTCATGGCGGTTGTGCCTTACCTGGTGCCGGTAGTTTTCCTGGCGCTGCACGTGTTCGTGTCGTTCATCCAGGCGTTCATTTTCACGGTGCTATCGACTGCTTATGTTGGTGGCGCCGTTGCCCACGAGGAACACTAAAGAGTTTTGCGGCCGTACAGTGTGAGCCCTTGGGCGTCCCAACGTTCTTGCGGAACCACCTCCTGCGGCCACCATTCATAGGAGAAAGACAATGAAGAATCTGAAGACGGTTCTGTTTCTGGCCCTTCTGATGCTGATCGCCGTTCCGGCGTTCGGTCAGGATGGCGCGGCCCAGTCTGGCGGCGGCTTTGTGCTGCACGTCGCATTCGCGATGGCGATCGCGTCGGGGCTTTGCGGCATGGCGCAGGGCAAGGCGATTGCCGCTGCCGCCGAAGGCATCGCACGGAATCCGGGCGCCGCGGGCGCGATCCGCATTCTGCTGCTGCTGGGCCTGGCGTTCATCGAGTCGCTGGCGCTGTTCACGTTCGTGAAGGCCGCGTAAGCGCAAACGTCCAGGTTGGTTTGTACGGGACACGTCCTGCGGGGCGCGTCCCGTTTTCCTTTGACGGGCTACTCTTCGCGCAGGACCGTATTCGGGTCGAGGCGCATGGCGTTCAGGGCTGGAAAGACGGTGGCCGCGGCCGAGGCCAGCACCAGCGTTGCGGCCGTCGCCAGCACCAGATCCGCGCCAGGGGCGACGGCGTTGGTCACCACGCTCATCAGGATGCGAGTCGCGGCGAAAGCTCCGGCAACTCCAACCACAAGGCCCGGGCCAACCGATTTCAGGGCATCCTTCACCACGCTCTGAACGACATTGGCGCGATCGGCGCCAACGGCCATGCGGATGCCGATCTCTTTCCTGCGCATGGAAACCGAGTAGGCAAGCGAGCCGTAGAGTCCGAGGGCAGCCAGTCCGAGAGCGAGGCAGCCGAAGATGGCCAGGACGCCGGCCTGGAGCTTCCGGCCCGAGATGGTCTCGTCCACGACAGACTCCATGGTGCGGATGTCGCGTACGGGCTGGTCGGGGTCAACCTCGGCGATGATGCCGCCGACCGGTTTGGCGAGCGAGAGCGGATCGACCGAGGTCCGCACGACGAGGTCCCTCGGCTCGGCCCAGACGTCCTTGGCCTGGGGGATTGGGAGGTAGACGGCGAATTTCATCTCATGCTCATACCCGCTCTCGCGAACGTCGTTGACCACGCCGACGACGCGGCGGTATTTCATGTCGCCGCCATAGGGGCACTGGATGCGGCTGCCCAGGGGGCTGCGGCCGGGCCAGTAGCGGCGGGCGAAGGTCTGGTTGATGATGATCACCGGCTCGGTGTCGCCGCGGTCGGTTGAGGCATCGAAGTGGCGACCCTCGGCCAGCGTGGCGCCGATGGTGGGAAGAAAATCGATCGAAACGGTTCGCAAGAGGGCATCCTGCACGTTCTGATCATTGGTCACCGCCTGGCCCTCGATGAGGAAGCCGCTGGTGTTGCCGTGTGTTGAGAACGGCAAGTTCGAAGTGTAGCCGGCGGAGACGACGCCGGGCAGGGCCCGGACCTTCTCGATGACGTCGCGCTCGAAGGCGGCGATCTTGTCGTGGTCGGGGTAGCGGGACTTGGGCAGGGGCGTGGACAGGGTGAGCAACCCGTCAGGACGCAGGCCGGCGTCGATGGAGGTGAGTTTGTTGAGCGTGGCGAGCAGCAAGCCTGTGCCGGCGAGCAGGACCACGGCCAGCGCGACTTGACCCGCCACCAGGACGTTGCGGAGCATTCGCGAGTGGCGCGTATCCGACGACCGGGCGGCCTGGCGGAGACCGTCCTGGATGCCGGTGCGGCTGGCACGCCAAGCGGGTACGAGGCCGCTGATCAGGGCCGTGAGGGCGGAGAGCGCGGCGGCGAAGGCCATGACCCGCCAGTTGATTTCAAGTCCTCCGGCCGAGAGGTTTTCAGGCAGCAGCAGTTCGACGCCCCGGAGCGTGAATTGGGCGACGATCAAGCCGCCTGCGCCGCCGGCCACGGCGAGCAGGATGGTTTCGGCCATCGATTGGCGCATCAGAGCCCAGCGGCTCGAGCCCAGCGCGGCGCAGACCGCCTGTTCGCGAACGCGTTCAGTCGCCCTGGCCAGCAGCAGGCTGGCGAGGTTGGCGCAGGCGATGAGGAGGACAAATGCAGCCGCTGCCAGCAAGACCCAGAGGGCTGTGCCGCGGTCGCCGGCGAGTTCATCGCGCAGGGAGGTTACGCGGACTCCGACATGGGCGTTTTTGTCGGGATACTGCTGGCGAAGCGCGGCTCCGATGGAGTCCATCTGATCCTGCGCCTGTTTCAAAGTGACGCCGGGGCGCAAGCGCGCGACGGTGATGAGGAAGTGGGATGTGCGCCGGCGCAGCGTGCGGGCATCGAACGATGCAGGAGTCCAGATCTCGATCTTGCTGTTCGGGAAGACGAAGCCGCGGGGCATGACGCCGACCACTTCGTAAGTTTCGTCATTGAGTCGCATCTTGGATCCAACGGCTGAGCGCGATCCGCCGAACTGGGATTGCCAAAGACCGTAGCTCAGGACGGCTAGTTTTTCCTGGCGATTTTCCTCGGCTTCGGTGAAGGTGCGGCCGAGCAGGGGCGTGGCGCCGAGGATGGTCCAGACGTTTGAGGTGACGGCGCGGCCGCGCAGGTAGAGAGGGGTGGGTCCGCCGGTGTAGGAGAAAGACCGTCCCTGGGAAGCGCCGATGCCGGTGAAGACGGTGTTCAGGCGGCGCCAGTCGTCCCAGTTGGCCGGGGCGGGGGTGTTTTTCGGGAAACCGATGACGGAGGAGTCTTCCCAGACCATCACCAGGCGCGATGTGTCGTGATAAGGCAGCGCTCGCAGCAGTGCACTTTCGACGGCGGTGAACAGGGCGGCGTTGGCGCCGATGCCGAGGGCGAGCGTGGCGACGGCAATCAGCGCGAATCCGGGGCGGCGTGACAGGCGGCGCCAGGCCAGGCGCAGATCGACGGCGAGCGAGTGCATCAATAGGAACTACGAGCTAAGACCCCAACGAGGTCCGGAAATCCGCGAATTTGTTTACCTGTGTAGCCGGGCGTCAGGTCCAGGCGCCGCGCCAGGGCGGGTCGAGGAGCTGATTGATGGAATCGTTGTTGGTGACGCGCATGGCGGCGGAGTCCCATTTGTACTTTTCGCCGGGCTTGCGCTGGGCGATACAGCCGAGCAGGAAGGCCTCTGTCGGCGCGGCCTGGGATTCGAAGCTGGCCAGCGGTTTGGGGCCGCCCTTGCAGGCGGCGAGCCATTGATCCGCGACGGCGTCGCGGCGGGCGGCCTGACGGTCGACGGGCGGCGCCTTGCGGGCGTTTTTGCCGAGGATGCGCGGCGAGTTGCCGTTGAAGCCGCCGATGATGGCGCCTTCGGTGCCGGCGTAGTAGATGCCTTCGCGGCCGGGTTTGAAGTAGCCGGCGGCTTCCTGATCGGTGAGGCCGTCGGGGCGGGGCGGTTTCAGGCCGCCGTCGAGCCAGACAAGTTTGAAGGCGGCGCGGCCGGCGTTTTCGGGGAAGTCGAGCGAGACGATGGAGGCCTTGGGGAAGGTCTCTTCGAAGGGTTCGCTGACTGAGGCTTCGAAGGCGGTGGGCGGGGTGAGGTCGAGGATTTTGAAGAGACCGGCGAAGCTGTAGCAGCCCATGTCACCGAACGAGCCGCAGCCGAAGTCGTACCAGCCACGCCATGCGAAGGGCGTGTAGATGGGATGGTAGGGGCGCTCGGGCGCAGGGCCGAGCCACATCTGCCAGTCGAGGCCCTCGGGGACGGGCGGGGCTCGCAGTTTCCACTCGCCCAGCTTCTTTCCGTCGGCGGCGGAGAGGGCGGCCATCATGCCGCCCTTGCTCCGGTCCAGCCGGTCGTTGACGCCCGCCGCCACGACCACCTCGCCAGCCAGCAGCAGGGCCTCGATCTGCTGCGGGGAGGCGAAGGCCTGACTCCAGGGCGGGGCATCACTGTACTTCTGGCCCTTGCGGAGGACCATGAGCCGTGAGCCGTTC
>JACZJQ010000016.1 GCA_014860455.1 Bryobacteraceae bacterium
GAAGTACCGTGGGGTGATGGAGTTACGGGGGCGAGAGATTTATTTTCGAGTGCTGTGACTGGTGCTGCGTCTGGGCGGGACAGAGGCCTGAGTTGATCGGAGAACTCGCGCAGATCAGAAGTTGGGGCGATGCGAAGTCGGCTGTGCGAGAGGTCTGGAAAGCGGACTCGTTGCGCGGCCGGTTTGCGAGGGGCGCGGTTTGGTCTCTTATCGGCGCGGTGATCTCGCAGGGATCGACGCTGGCGGCATCTGTTGTCACCGCCCGACTGCTGGGACGCGAGCAGTTTGGCGAATTTGGGATGATCCAGAGCACGGTTGGTATGCTCGGGATCTTTGCGGGATTGGGTCTAGGCGTCACATCGACGAAGTATGTAGCAGAATACCGGAACCGTGATCCAGAACGAGCGGGCCGGATAATTGCACTGGGCTCCGCTGTCGCCGCTGGATCTGGAGGGCTACTCGCACTTGGTCTACTGGCATTCGCCCCATGGCTGGCGGAAAAGACTCTAAACGCCCCGGCACTGGCATACGAACTGAGGATCGCTGCTGCCCTTCTCTTCTTTAATGCATTCAACGGCGCCCAGAGTGGCGCCCTTTCTGGGTTTGAAGCATTCCGAGAGATAGCCCGGATCAACCTGATACGCGGACTTGCGACATTTCCCGTCACTGCGGGCTCGGTGTTTTTGTGGGGGCTTCCCGGTGCGGTTTGGGCATTGTCAGCAACGGCCGCGGCTACCTGTCTACTAAGCCAACTCTCACTGCGACAGCACTGCGCAGCACAGGGGATTCGTCCGCAATTTTCTTCTGCGTGGAGAGAACGCCGAGTGCTGTGGACATTTTCAGCGCCAGCGTTCCTCAGTGGAGCGTTGGTTGGCCCAGTGACTTGGGTTTCCACCGCGATGCTGGTAAACCAGAGTGGGGGCTATGCGGAGATGGGTGTTTTCAGCGCAGCAAACCAATGGCGGGGAGCCATTGCGTTCATACCTGGCGTATTGTCGCAGTTTGCACTCCCACTTCTGTCCAACCTCAACGGGGAGGGAGACGTGTCGCGGTATGGAAGAACCCTCCGATGGAACCTAATCCTCACCGCTGTGGCCGCGAGTGGTATCGCCGTGCCAGTGATGCTTGGTGCACCGATGATCATGCGTCTATATGGGGCGAACTTCCAGCAAGGCTGGTTGGTGCTCGTCGTATCGGCCGCGACTGCCGTCATCACCTGTGTCAATGGCGTCGTGGGAACCTCAATCCTCAGCGGGGGTTCGGTGTGGACGGGGCTCGGCTTCAACGCGATGTGGGCAGTTGTACTTCTGGCATCATCCTACTACCTTGTTCCAACCAACCTAGCATTTGGGTTGGCGGCTGCGATGCTACTCGCGTATATGGCCCACACCGTCTGGCAGACGATATACCTGCGCCGACGCCTCGGCCAAATAATGTAAGACTACCGCTATGCGTATAATGATCTGTACTTTCTACCGGTATCCTCACCTCGGGGGCGTATCCACACACATCACGGAACTAGCGGAGTATCTTCAGGCGGAGCACGTAGATGTCACAATCACGAGCGGAAACCCTCCATACTTTGCCAAGCTTCTATACCTCCTCAGCGGAGCACTTCAGAAGCTCGGCTTGAAGGAACTGTTCTCATTTGACTATCTGGCAACGACGGTCAATGCGAACAACTATAGACGAGAGCTAGCCACGAAGCTCCGGGAAGAGAGAATTGACGTACTGCACGCCCAAGATGTTATTTCTGGCAGTCTTGCTGCGAAGGCAGTGCGCGAACTTGGCCTCACCATACCAATTGTGCTGACAGTACACGGGCCGATGGCGAGGGAAGCAGTGATGTCGGGTGCACACCCCGACTCCAAATTGCTCCAGCACATCCAAAGCAGTGAGAGATCCGCTTTGAGACATGCCGACCATTTGATATTCGTGGACAAAGGACAAAGTGACATCGCACGTAGAGAGCACGGGGATGACCTATCCGACAAAACCACGATACTCGCGAACGCGGTGAATGCTGAGGACTACGAAACCGAGGAAGGCGACGACGACAGACCAAGCAGCGGGCCAGCCTACTTCTTGGTTCCGAGGAGACTCGTTCACAAGAACGGGGTCGCGACAGCAATTGAGGCTATTCAGTTACTCAAGAGCAAGGAATGTCAACTGCGCATCGCTGGGTCAGGACCCTTGCTGCCCGAACTCAAATTGCAGGCTGAGCGTTGCGGGCTGGCCAAGCGGATTGTCTTTCTAGGGGGATGCACCCGCCCACAGGTGATCCAGCACATGCGACGCGCTGTGGGCGTAATCGTGCCATCGATCCCAGTAAATGGGGTTGAGGAGGCTACCTCTCTTGCGGCGCTTGAAGCAACAGCGCTGGGAATTCCGTGTATTGCCTCTGACCTCGGGGGGCTGCGAGAGATCTTCGCAGGCACCGGGGTTGGATTTCTATATCTTCCAGGAAACGCGAATCAACTAGCGGAACTCCTGGAAAAGGTGCAGGCTCTTAACTCGGAACAAAGGAGCTTGTATGCCAAGCGGGCGAGACAACTAATCCAGAGCAAATACTCCAGAAGCCAATGGGGGAGAAGACAAGTAGATGTTTACCGCAACGTTCAAAGTATTTGCAGCAACGGTGCCAAATGAAACTGCTCATCCTGTGCAATCTTCAAACGCACGGAGGAATTGAAACGCACATCGCGAATCTTGTCCCATTTCTCCGTGACGTCTTTTCGCAAATTACATTAGTAACGACGAGTTCGGCCGGAAGCGGAACTCTCGCTGAGGCGTACCACAAGCAAGGAATACGTTATCTTTGTTACAATACTTCTTCTACGCATAAAGCCCTTCAAGGCAAACCCAAGGCCGCATTTCAGCTATGTAAATATGTACTATTTAATACCTATGACGTTGTGTACGCAGTGGGCTCAGGGGGGCTGTTTGCATTTGCAAAATTATTAAAACCACGTTGCTACTTCATAGCCAACGAATGCGGATCTGCTGAAGATTCCGTGTTAGCAGGTTGGTACGCGCTGACGCTACTCTCTGCCGACCGAGTTGTAACACTCACGTCTTCAATACAAAGAAGAATGGGCCGACTTGTACCCCTAGAAGATATTACGTGTCTTCCGCATCTCTCAAGGGACATGACAAGGTATCCAGCGATTGAGCACGATCGTCGAGATGGGCGCCCCCCGCGGCTGAGAATTGGGTACTTCGGCAGATTGTGCGCAGGCAAGAACCTAGAGTGGATAGTCAAGGCAGCTCAAACGATGCCGGACATTGTGGAGAGAGTGGAGTTCAACGGCACAGGCCCCCTCCAGGACGCCCTGGTGTCGCAGGTGAGCACGTCAGGCCTTGAATCGAAATTTGCATTCAATGGAGGCTACGACACGACAGACGAGTTGCATGCACGACTGAAGAGGGTCAATGTGGTCGCTCTCCCCTCACGCGGCGAGGGGCTTCCACAATCCCTGATTGAAGCGGCCATGGTCGGCGTTCCATTTGTCGCTACAAAAACCGGCGGTATAGAACAACTCTCGCAAACTCTGCCATTCTGTGTCGCATGCTCGTTGGACTACAACTCATTTTGTGACGCACTAAAAGCGAGTTGCGACATAGTACATAGCATCGCATTTGAAGCACAAGATCTTCAGCGCCAAACTCAACTCCACTATGGCCCGACAATGCTAGCCAACGCCTGGGTTCGCTTGCTTACCGCGCACAATTAGAAAACGCAATGCGCATCACAACATCAAGGCAGGACGATAAGACTTATTGGTGGTTACTGGCGCTGGCCGCTGCGATCATTTTCGAGGGAGCCGCGAGAAGATGGATTCTTCCGGCAGCATTGCAACCTTTAGCCTACATAAGCAAGGACCTCATTGCTCTGGCGTTCTTGTACGCGAATCGAAACCGTAAATATCTACCCGCGCCAAACATTCTAAAAGTATATTGCGGAATACTAGGCGTTATGTTGATCATTCCGTTCGTGCGCGGGTTAGAGAACCACCCGATTGCAGCCATTATTACTGCCAAAAACGCGTTGCTCTGGCCATTAGTCGCATACAGATTGTCACGCGTTCTTGTACCCAATGATTACACTCGACTTGTTACTCCTTGGATAAGCATTCTGGCCCTCCAGGCAGTCTTAGGAATAATACAATACTACTCTCCACAAAGCTCCTACGTTAACAAGTTGGCCTGGGATACACCGGGGTTAAACATACACTCGGTGACTCCCACGTTCGGAGGAAACTATGGGACACGCGCAACTGGAACATTTTCCTTCATTTCAGGGTACACTCAGTTTGCGATGTATAGTGCGCTATATTTTCTATACTTGTTGCTATATCATAGAATAGCTTGCGGTCGAACTAAAGTGGTTGCAGGCCTTTTCCTTGCGATTGTATGTGGCGTGGCCTCCGGGGCCAGAGTTTTCGTAGCTTGGCTTGTGGTTGCTTTTACAGTGAATGCACTTATTGGGATAAAAGCACGCGCCCTTGCCACGACTCTAGTGATTTTTAGTTGTGGAGCTGGGGTCATTTATATTGGCCTCAGTGGCGTGGATGACAATATTTTTTCAGCGTTGTTAAACCGATGGCGTACGTCGAGCGACACTACGATTGAGCGAGTAACCGGCACGAACATTCGAGGAAATTTTTATGAAATAGTTGCAAGACAACCTCTAGGAGCGGGGCTGGGATCTACCCACGGCTTGACCGCCCGAGATCGAATGGCAGAAGGAGACCCAAGGAACATCGCCTATGATGATGGCGGAACGAATGCGATCGTGGAGAGTGGGTTGTTTGGATTGTTTGTTCTTCTCACTAATATCTATCTATTTGCACACTTTCTGCATCTTTCAATCTTCAAGCTCAATAAGCCATTCGGACAGGCTGGATTCGTGTTCGGCCTCCTGCATTTGTACGCTTTCTGCTCAGTCATGTGGTACGACCATGTGGGCACCGCCATTAAGTGCCTCTGCCTGGGAATGTGGCTGGGCCTTTGGAGGTACAATTCGACAGAGCGTCTTGCTGTCAAAAATGATTTTAGAGAGAATGTCATTCGGAGAAAAGCTCATGAACGAATACTACAGCGGCGATAGTGGTCAAAAGTACTTTCGCTCGCAGAACGAGTTTTCCAAACGCACGTGCATGCTTGAAAAGAGAAAACTGGCGCGCTACATTCAAAATTCAGATTCAGTATTGGAGGTCGGATGTGGTGGGGGGAATTTACTGGATGCTCTGGACTGCGTAAAAAAAATTGGAATTGAGGTAAACCCACACGCAAGAGAACATGCACGGGGACTGGGCCTCGATGTATGGATGGATCTTGATGAAGTTCAAGACAGCGACTTTACAGTTGTTTTGCTCCATCATTCTCTCGAACATACGGACGACCCACTACTCATAATTCAGAAGTGTAAGGGCAAATTGCGTACTGGCGGAAGATTGGTGTGCTTTACACCGTTTGACAGCATCAGGCGGTTTGGAAGTTTCAGGCACGAGGACCGGAATCAGCATTTATTTACTTGGAGCCCCCAAAACATTGGAAATCTACTGCATAGGGCAGAATTTTTGCCTGAGAGAATAGTTGCCAAAGTTTACACCTCTGCCATTTTTCCCTTTTGGATGACGGCACCAAAGAATGTGTTTCTCGCTCTCATGCAGTCAACTATCATGCAAGTGTGGGCAATTGTTCGCGGACAACACCAGGTATTGGCGATAGGCGTGAAGGAGTGAGCAGCAGGATTGTTTTTGCTCAGAAGGGTAGGCGTGATGGATTGGCCTATCCGCGCTTATGGGCACAAACGGGCGCACATGTTACCTTGCTTGCCGATTGCTGCGCTTCAAGCGCGCTGGACTTCGTTCCCGGCTTGCGTTGGGCTTATGGCCGATTTGACCCAGCCAGACTGTGTGCGGGTCTGAATGATCTTCCGATGTCCATCCACAGCGTTCTTGGCTCACCTGTCACTGCTTGCCAGTTGTACATGGGCCGACACCTTGGCAAAGCTGACGGCCTCGACAGGCATTGTTTCGGTGACAGGGTCTTCGGCCGTTGGGCCGCCGATCGACTTCAGGCCGGCGGGCAGGCCAACTTTGTTGCAGGCTATTCTGGGTCAAGTCTTGAGTTTCTTGAGGCGGGTTCCAAGACCGGTGCGGCAACGGCCGTTATCCAAGTTGATGCAGCTGGCAGCAACCTGGACATTCTTCGCGGTGAAGGCAGCCGAGATTGTTTGTTTTTTGGCAGGAGTGGAGAGTCTTATCATAAGTATCTGAACCGACTGCGAGAGGAGTGGCAGAAAAGCACAGTGGTCTTAGTTAATTCTGCGCACACACAACAATGCCTAATTACACAAGGTGTCCCCGCGCATAAACTTATTATTATTCCAATTCCGTTTTTCGGCGAAATTGTTTCTGCAAGTGCCTTGGAGGAGCGATTGAACTTGGCCTCAGGGCCACTGAAGGTTCTATATGTTGGGAGCGTGAGTATTCTTAAGGGCTTTCGTTATTTATTGGAGGCCGCTAAAGGTTTCAAGGCCCAAGAGGTTGTGTTTTCTGTGGTTGGAAGTCGCAGCCCGTCTTGTAAGGATATTCCAATTCCGAACAATGTTAGACTCCTGGGGAGAAAGAGTCGAAACGAACTGGCGGAGGTCTATCGACAACACGATGTGTTTGTATTTCCGTCGCTTTCTGACGGATTTGGGCTTGTTCAACTCGAGGCGATGGCTGCAGGCCTGCCGGTGATAGCGTCCCCATATTGCGGCGAAGTGGTTGAAAACGGAATTTCTGGTTACATTGTCGAGCCGAGAAAGCCAAATGATATCTGCCAAGCGATCGGTAGCTACGTGGATGACAGAAAAGAACTTTTCAAATTTGGACGCGCTGCCCTCGATAGGGTCTTGAGATACACCCCGGGTGCCATCGTCAGCAGCTTCCCGGGATACAGGCAGTTGTTGCCACTTATCAATGGGCCGGAGAGTGCCTAGCACGAGAGCATCTGTGTTGCGAGATGCCCCGAACATCCGAGAGTGAAACGTGATAACTGCCCCCCTCCCTGAGCGAGTTCGATCGGAAGGGACGCGGTTGGCTGTGGTATGGGCGAGCTTCGGACCTTACCACTACGCGCGGCTCCGGGCGTTGAATGAAGTGTTTGACGTCACGGCGATCCAACTGACGGACCGCGAGGATGGGCGCGGTTGGGGTGAGACGGGAGCCCCGATTGGCGTGAGGGTGCGGACGCTCCTCGGCGAATCCGTGGAGGGGCGGAGCGAGCGGGGGGTTGCCGGGGCAGTATGGAGGGCGCTCGATGAATGGAGACCGGATGCCGTGTTGGTTCCGGGGTATTCGGGGCTGGCCGTGTTGGCGATGGCTGTTTGGGCGAAGTGGCGTAGGGTGCCCGCGGTGATGATGAACGAGTCAACGCGCGAGGACCGGTCGAGGAGCGGGTGGAAGGAGTGGGCAAAGCGGCAACTGGTGAAGAATCTGTTCCGGTGTGCGGTGGTTGGAGGGGTGAGGTCGGCGGAGTATGCGGTGGCGCTGGGGATCCCCAGGGCGCACCTGGGCTATTGCCACAACGTGGTGGACAACCGGCACTTCGCTGAGGGTTGCGAGCGGATCCGCGAGCGGGCAGCGCGGGCTAAGTTGCGGGGGAAATACTTGCTTTATGTGGGCAGGCTGTCGGCGGAGAAGAACCTGGACCGATTGATCGAGGCGTATGCGAGGTTCAGCAAGGCGGGGGGCAATTGGGGGCTGAAA
>JACZJQ010000217.1 GCA_014860455.1 Bryobacteraceae bacterium
CGGGCGGCGGCTGTGTTCGATGTTGAACAAGGGAGTGACGCCGGTTGTGCCGTCGCGGGGCAGCGTGGGGGCGTCGGGCGACCTGGCGCCGCTGGCGCACATGGCGCTGGTGCTGATGGGCGAGGGCGAGGCCGAATACGAGGGGCTCAGGATCGCGGGCGGCGAGGCGATGGCGGCGGCGGAGATCGATCCGATCCGGCTGCAAGCCAAAGAGGGGATCTCGCTGGTGAACGGGACGCAGGCGATGGTGGCCTGCGGCGGGTTGGCGCTGGTGGACGCCGAGGAGTTGACTGAGATCGCCGATGCGGCGTGTGCGTTTTCACTCGATGCGTTGAGAGGGACACCGCGGGCGTTTGACGCGCGGATCCACGAGGCGCGGCCGCATCCGGGCCAGTTGGCGAGCGCGCGGTTGATGGAACGGCTGCTTGCGGGCAGCGAGATCAGGGCTTCGCACCGGACGTGCAGGCATGTGCAGGATGCTTACTCGCTGCGGTGCGCGCCGCAGGTGCATGGCGCGGTACGGGACACGCTGGCCGAGATGCGGCGGGTGTTCACGATTGAGTTGAATTCGGCGACCGACAATCCGCTGGTGTTCGACGATGAGATTCTGTCGGGCGGCAATTTCCACGGGCAGCATCTGGCGCTGGCGATGGACTCGGCGGCGATTGCGTTGACGGCGCTGGCCGGGATCAGCGAACGGCGGATTGACCGGCTGGTGAATCCGATGTTGAGCGAGGGGTTGCCGGCGTTTCTGGCCGGGCACGCCGGGCTGGAGTCGGGCTACATGATGTTGCAGGTAACGGCGGCGTCGCTGGTGGCGGAGTTGCGGGTGTTGGCGTCGCCGGCCTCGACGGGGTCGATCACGACGAGCGGGAATAAGGAAGACTTCGTGAGCATGGGGATGACGTCGGCGTTGAAGCTGGCCGAGGCGGTGAAGTTGGTGCGATTGGTGCTGGCGATTGAGTTGATGACGGCGGCGCGGGCGTTGGAGTTCCTGTCGCCGCTGAAGACGAGTCCGATGCTGGAAGGGCTAAGGGGGGCGGTGGAAGAGGTGTGTCCGAGGCGAACGGAGGACGCGCCGTTTTCGAAGTCGGTTGAAGCGGTGGCGGGGTGGCTGGGGGGTTGGAGGAAGTGGAGTCGTATGGAATGGCATGGAGTTTCGTGAGTCGATCTGAATCCACTCGATGGCCAGAGATAGAGCGGAGAACTCGAATTCTCATCGCCGTTGGAGCACTGCTCTGCTCAGCGGCATGCTCCCTCGGCGTTGAACACAGAACAAGCGTCGATTGCATGGGCGTGATCTACCTAACGGTAATCAATGAGATTGAGAAGGACGCACTTCAGTCTCTCGGCACGTACATACACCCGGACACGGTGAGACTGGATCTAGAGCGCCGACTCTCCGGCTCGTTCGTTCAAGCGGTTGAGAAGAACTTCGTCACGACTTGTAGGTTGGACGCCAGCGGCTATTCTGTCAGGATGGTGCCAGTTCCTGGGGGACAAGCGAGGTTCAGCCTGTTTACCGACCAAACCGGGGTTGTTCGACACACCAGGGACGGCAGCCCAGCAGGTAAAAACAGCCTGGAGTTCCGCTGATCCAGTTGTGTTCCCCGGAGTGAAGGGCGGCATGCAGGACGAGGTGTCCTCTGGTTGTGTAGGATACGCCAGCGAGCATCATTCATGTTCTGAGACACAGAAGCAGATCATCTGGCGTTGCCGAGCCTGACCAAGGCTTGCTATGCTCCCAATACGTTCGAGTCACAAGTCCCACTGGGAGGTTTCATGCGAATCGTGACAGCCGTAGCTGTATTTGGGTTGGCGGCCGGTGCGCTGATGGCGCAGACGGCTCCGCCGAAGACACACTTGAAAGTTGGCGATGCGGCGCCGGACTTCACAGTCCGTTCGACCGCTGGCGGCAACTTCAAGCTCTCCGATTACAAGGGCAAGCAGACTGTCGTCGTCGCCTTTTTCCCGGCCGCCTTCACAGGTGGTTGAACGAAGGAGATGACGGCGTACCAGGCTGGTCTCGCCAAATTTACTGAATCCGGCGCGCAGGTGATCGGGATTTCGACCGATAACTCGCCGTCGCAGGGACATTGGGCCAAAGAGGTTCTGAAGCTGGAGTTCCCGTTGGGGAGCGATTTCCAGCGGACGGTCTCCAAGGCGTATGGAGTGTTAATCGAGCAGTCGGGCATTGCGAACCGGGCGACGTTTGTCGTCGATGCGGATGGGATCATCCAGCACATCGAGGAAGGCAAGACGGCGCTGGATCCGGAGGGCGCGGCTGTGGCTTGCGCCCGTGTGAAGAAGAAGTAGTTGATGATTCCGGGGCCCGGCGTAAGAGTGCGCCGGGCCGCGTACGGGACTTCCCTCCCAGAAAAGTCATCCTGAAGCGGGTGCTCAACCGGAACCCTGTCCCAAGCCCCGCACTGATCATTGGGGTTAGTTGGGTGTACGGGGTGTCCGCATCTGGATCTCCGCGGCGCGAGGTTCGTGCGCGATGAGGCCCTCCCACCCAGGCAGCGGACTCAGTACAAGAATCTCCTCTTGACAGACTGCTCCTTCACATTCGCGGCCCCAACCGGACGGAAAACCGCACCCCAAAAAATCCAGGCTCCACTCGGTCGCGGCTCTGTTTATGCTCGTGGGCGTTGGGGTGGATTAGAGGCGGGTGAGGGCCTTTTTCATGACAGCCGTGGTGGCGGTTTTGGATTTGGCTTCGGGCGCGCCCATGAGCAGGATGGTGACGACGACGTGTTTGGAGCCTTTGTAGGCTCCGAGTTGTTGCATGCCATAGCCGGGGCTGGAGGAGTAGGCGCTGTCGCCAAGTCCGGGGACGACGACGGCCGCGAGCTTGCGTTTGTTGAGTTCGGCGACGGTGCGTTCGGCGGAGTCGGCGGGGGCTTTTGCGGTGAGCAGGACCGAGACGATGGAGCCGGGCGTGGCTGATTTGTAGTCGCAGACGAGTTTATTGATGGCGTTGGGGACGCCTTCGCTTACCTGGATGCCGGCGGCTTCCTGGACCTCGGCGCGGGTGACGAGGGAGCAGGGCGTGGGTGCCGGTTGGGCGAGGACGGAGATGGAGAACAGGGTGAGAAGAGCGAGAGGGACGAGGGTGCGCATACTGCGAGTATCGTACCAGAGAGTCTGAAATGAGGGGAAGCCCTGTTAGGCACTTCTGCCTACGATTTGTGTGCGACCCACAGGGAGGAGACGCACGCTTCCGTGCCATCCGTCGAAAGAGCTGAACGCGAAGACCTGGCAGTCGATTCTGAAGGACCTAAGACTGAAGGGTGAGCAGATGTTGACATACAACCCGCGATTCAAGCGGGATGCGGAGAGCGGAGGAAACACGGGCGGATCAGATGGCGAAGCGGTTTACGCGCCGGCCCTTGACGCCGGGGCGGAGGCGGAAGAGCGAGCCGGCGAGGGTCTGCGTGGCCAGGGCGGCTTCCGAGAGGCCGGTGCGGGCGGAGGTGATGAAGAGCGTGTCGAGATCGGCGCCGCCGAAGGCGCAGCTTGAGGTCTGGCTGGCGGGGACATCGACTTTGGCGATGAGTTCGCCTTGGGGGTTGTAGCAGCGCACGCCATGGCCGCCCCAGAGGGCGAGCCAGAGGTTGCCTTCGGCGTCGATGGTGAGTCCGTCGGGGTAGGCGCCGGGTTCACGGATTTCGACGAAGCAGCGGCGGTTGGAGATGGCGCCGGAGGCGGCGTCGAAGTCGAAGCAGTCGACGCGGAGGGTGGGGGTATCGACGTAGTACATGGTCAGGCCGTCGAGCGACCAGTCGATTCCATTGGAAATGGTGGCGGAAGGCAGGATGGTGGTGACCGTGGCGTCGGGGTCAAGGCGGTAGAGGGCGGCGCCGCCGGGGTGTTGATCGAAGGCCATGGTTCCGGCCCAGAGGCGGCCCTGGGGGTCGCACTTGGCGTCGTTCATGCGGACATCGGGCGAGGCGCCGGGGAAGCCGGCGAAGGGGGTGACGGCGCCGGTGGCGGGGTCGAGTTTGGCGAAGCCGCTCTGGATGGCCAGCAGCAGGGCGCCGGATTCGCAGAGCGCAGCGGCGCCGACGGGCGTGCCGACTTCGATGGCGCGGTTTGAGCCGGTGGCGGGATCGAAGAAGTTGACACGGCCGGCCATGATGTCGACCCAGACGAGCCGGCCAGTCCGGCTGTCCCAGACGGGGCCTTCGCCGAGATCGGCTTTTGTGTCGAAGGCGACTTCGACGGGTTCGCAGTTGAGCATGGCGGGATCCTCTTTCATCCTGCGTATTTCGCGCCCAGGCCGCAATCGACGGCGATCTCGGCGCCGGTGATGGCCGAGGCATCGGCTGAGACCAGGAACGCGGCAACGCTGGCGACATCGGCGGGCGAGGCGATTCGGCGCAGTGGTTGCGTGTCGATGACCCGCCGTTCGGCGGCGGCGGGATCGGGCTGGCGGCTGAACCAATCGTCGACACCGGCGGTGCGTGTCCAGCCGGGCAGGATGGCGTTGACGCGGATGTTGAAGGCGCCGTAGTCGAGGGCGAGGCTGCGGGTGAGGCCAGTGAGCCCGGCCTTGGCCGCGGCGTAGGGGAACATGCCTTCGGTGGTGAGGCGGGCGTGGAGCGATGAGATGTTGACGATGGACCCGCCGCCGCGGCGTTTCATCGAAGGCAGGACATACTTGGCGCCGAGCCAGGCCGCTTTGAGATTGAGCGCCATGGAGGCGTCCCAGTCGTCCGAAGACATGGCAGCGGCGTCGAAATAGGCGTTGCGGCCGGCGTTGTTGATCAGGATGTCGACGGGGCCGAAGTGGGCTTCGGTGGTTTCGACGGCGCGGCGGATGTCGTCTTCGATGGTGACGTCAGCGGAGATGAACAGGACGTTGAGGCCCTGCGATTGGAGGTCAGCGGCAAGCGCCTGGCCGCGCGCGGCGTCGATGTCGAGCGAGGCGACGCGGGCGCCGTCCTGGGCCAGGCGGGTGACAATGGCAGCGCCGATGCCCTGTGCGCCGCCGGTGACGATGGCCGTTGTGCCGGTGAGCCTGTTCATGGCGTGATGGGTCCTAATCGTAGGGTGGGGCGTCTTTGGCGACGGGCTTGAGGTCGAGGTGATGGAAGTCGAAGCTGAAGTCGGTCAGCGGCGAGACGGCTTTCATATTGACTCGCTCGATGGAGCCTTCGGGGGAGAGGGAGAAGGTGACGTAGGCGTCGGCGTTCATGGTGCGGTCGCCCCAGCGGGCGATGAAGGTGTCGTACTGGAAGTGCTCCATCTTGCCGTTGAGAGAGGGGCTGTGGGTGAAGCGCATTTTGAGCGCGCCGGCGGATTCTTCGACGATGATGTCGCCGTACCAGGCGTCGCGGTAGCGGCCGGCATAGGAGGCCAGGGGCAGGGAAGGCTTGCTCTGGGCGTTGCGCTTCGACGCTTCGCCGGCGACTTTCTTTGCGGCATCGGCCTTGCGGGCGTCGAGGGTTTCCTTCTGGGCGGCGACCCAGTCAGTTGGCGGGGCGTTGAGGTAATGGTCGAGCACGGTGTAGGTGATGGCGTTGAAGGCGGCGCCGGCCTCCTGGTTTGTGAGGACGATGACGCCGAGCTTTTTCGACGGGATCATGGTGACGCGCGAGACCATGCCGAACAGTCCGCCGGTGTGGGAGACGATCTTTTCGCCGCGGTAGTCGTTGAGGTTCCAGCCCAGGCCGTAGCCGGCGAAATTGGCCTTCATTGCGGCCAGGGGCTTGGGCGGCGTTCCGACAGGGATGATGGTCTGCATCGACCACATCTCGCGCGACTGGCGGGCGGAGAAGATGCGTTTGCCGTCGAGTTCGCCTGCGTTCAATTGCAGCATGACCCAGCGCGACATCTCTTCGACGGAGCTTTGCATGGCGGCCGCCGGGGCGTTGTTGTCCATGCTGGAGTGGTTGAGCTGCAGCAGTTTGCCGTCATCGCCGGGGGCGTGGGGCAGGGCGACGTCGGGGCGCGAGGCAAGCTGCTTGATGCTGAGCACGGTTTGGGACATGCCGATGGGATCGAGGATGCGTTCGCGCAGGAAGGCGGCCCAGGTTTTGCCGGAGACTTTTTCGATCACCTTGCCGGCGACCAGGTAGAGGATGTTGTCGTAGGCGTAGCGGCTGCGGAGGCTGGTCGAGAGCGGCACGTGGCGGAGGCGGGCGTAGACTTCGTCCTCGCTGAGCGTGCCTTCGGGGAAGTACATGAGATCGCCGGCGCCCAGGGCCAGGCCGCTGTTGTGGATGAGCAGGTCGCGGATGCGCATTTCGCGGGAGACGAAGGGGTCACTCATCTGGAAAGAGGGCAGGCGGTCGATGACGCGGTCGTCCCAGGCGAGTTTGCCTTCATCGACGAGGATGGCGAGTGCGGCGGCGGTGAAGGCCTTGGTGTTCGAGGCCACGCCGAACAGGGTCTTGGGCGTGACGGGGGCGGAGGTGTCCAGCCGGCTGACGCCGTAGCCTCTGGCAAACACCATCTTGCCTTCGTGGACAATGGCGACGGCGATGCCGGGCACTTCGAAATCGGTGCGCGCGCGCTGGACTGCGGAATCGATATCGGGCTGGGCGAAGAGGGGGAGAATCAGGAGTGGAAGAATTGCGAGTCGCTGAGCGGCCATAACAAATACAATAAAGAGTTCTGATGGCGTTTGAAATCAAAGACCGGACCGTGGACGGAGTTCTGATCGTGGAATTCCATGGCCGGCTTGTGGCGGGCGGCGCGGTGGAGGCGTTTCGGGCGAAGATGGATGACTTGTTGGCGGCTGGGGTCCGCTACGCGGTTCTGGATCTGCGAGAGACCGACTACATCGATTCGTCGGCGCTGGGCTGCCTCGTCATGACGCACACGCGGTTCCAGAAGGCGGGCGGCAAGGTGACGCTGTACGGGCTGGGTTCGCGCCAGCTTGAGTTGCTAATCATCACCAAGCTGACCACGGTGTTTCAGTTGTTCGAAGACGAGATTGACGCGGTGAACGCCTGCATCCCAGGCCGAGAGACGCGCAAGTTCGATCTGCTTGAATTCATCCAGCGGACACGCAGGGAGGAAGGCGGGCGATGAGGCTCGTCGTTGTTGGCGGAGTCGCGGCCGGGATGAGTGCGGCTTCGAGGGCCAGGCGTGCGGATGCGGGGCTGGAGATCGTTGTTCTGGAAAAGGGTGAACGGATTTCGTATGCGGCATGCGGGTTGCCTTACCTGATCGAAGGCCGGGTGAAATCGGTGGACGGGTTGGTGGTGCACGGGCCGGAGTTTTTTGAGCGCCAGCGGGATATCCGGGTGAAGACCGGGGCCGAGGTTGTGGCGGTCCGCCACCCGAGCCGCGAGGTTGTGCTGAAGTCAGGCGAGCGGGTGCGTTACGACAAGCTGATCTGGGCCGCCGGGGCTCGTCCGGCGGTGAGGCACGGCGGCGGCAAGGTCTTCTCGCTGCACACCGACACCGACGGCGAACGCTTGCAGCAGGCCCTCGCCAGCCAGGCGCCGCGCACGGCGGCGGTGGTGGGCGGTGGATACATTGGCCTGGAGATGGCGACGGCTTTACGGGCGCGCGGGCTGAAGGTGGAGTTGTTCAACTCGCGGACGGATCTGTTGAACCGCGAGGACCCGTGGCTGACCGCTTTGTTGAAAGAGAAGCTGGAGCAGTGCGGGGTGGCGGTCCATTCGAATACGGCGGTGGATGATGCGCCGTCGCTGCCGTTCGATCTTGTTCTCGTCGCGACCGGACTGAAGGCGAATGTCGAAGCACTGGCCGAGGCGGGCGCGGAGGTGGGACGCAGCGGGGCTCTGAGGGTGACCGACCGGCAGGAGACATCGCTGGGTGGCGTGTGGGCGGCGGGCGACTGCTGCGAGGCGCGCCATGTGGTGACAGGCAGTGACGTCTGGATCCCACTGGGCACGACTGCGAACAAAACGGGACGGGTGGCAGGGGCGAATGCGGCGGGCCTGCGCGAGAGATTCGAGGGCATTGTGGGGACATCGATCGTGCGCGCCGCCGGGTTGAGCATCGCCTTGACCGGGCTGTCGGCGGCGCAGGCACGGCGCGAGGGATTACGGCCCATCTCGGCGGAGATTACAGCGAAGAACAGGCCGGATTATTTCATGCCGCGGCGGCTGTGGATCCAACTGGTGGCCGATTCGATGACCGGGCGGCTGTTGGGCGGCGCGGTGGTGGGCGAGGAAGACGCCTCGGGCCGGATCAACGTGCTGGCGGCGGCGCTGCATGCGCGGATGAAGGTGAGCGCGGTGGAACAGCTTGACCTGGCCTACGCGCCGCCGTATGCCAACGTCACCGATCCACTGCTGACCGCCGCGCGTCAATTGGCCAAATTGTTAGACTGAAAAGTTATGGGATGGGGCAATCAACCCACGCTTCGAGAGGGCCAGACTGCGCCTGACGTGGCATTGACCGGGCTGGACGGCGCCGTTGTCAGCCTTTCCGAACTCGTGTCCAAGGGACCGGTGCTGCTGGCGTTCTATAAAGACACATGCCCGGTATGCCAGATGACGCTGCCGTATCTGAACCGGATTCGAGACGGCAAGTTGAAGGTAGTTGCCGTCGGCCAGGACAATCCGGCGCGGGCCGGAGCGTTTGCCCGCGAGTGGGGCATCGAGTATGAAATGATGATCGATCCGGCCGATGAATACAAGGCCAGCAACGCGTTCGGCATCACCCATGTCCCGACGATGTTTGTGGTGGACGCGGGGATGAAGATCAACTGGGCATCCTCGGGCTTCGTGCGGGTGGATCTGGAAGCGTTGGAAGAACTGGCCGGGATGGCGGTGCTGACAGGGGCCGACAACGTGCCGGCGGCGAAGCCGGGTTGAGGGTCGAGGAACTGACGCTCCCGTGCGGAGCGGGTCGAACAAGGAACCCCGGCGGGTCGGGCAGGCATCAGAGAGGTTAGAGGAGCGCATGGCAAAGATCAACGAAGTGCTTTCCAACGCAGCGGCGATCGCCAAGGGCATGGGCATCACCTTTATGGAGATGTTGAACCCGGTGATCACCGACGTCTATCCGGACGCGCCACCCGTCTTCCAGGAACGGTTCCGCGGCAAGCACATCCTGCAGCGCGACGAGAACGGACTGGAGAAGTGCGTGGCCTGCTTCCTCTGCTCGGCTGCCTGCCCGGCGAACTGCATCTACATCGAAGCCGCCGACAACACCGAGAAAGCGCGCATCAGCGGCGGTGAGCGCTACGCCGAGGTTTATAACATCGACTACAGCCGCTGCATCTTCTGCGGCTATTGCGTGGAAGCCTGCCCGACCGACGCCATTACGCACGGTCACGGATTCGAGCTTGCCAGCTACAACGTCTCGACGCTGATCATGCGCAAGGAAGACCTGCTCACCATCCTGCCAGCCGGCATGACGGGCAAGGCGGAGTTGGAAGAGCCGCTGGCCGCGGCCGGGCACTAAGAGCCGGTCAGGGCCTTGTAGGCGCGCCGCGCGACAACCAGTTCCTCATTGGTGGCCACGGCCAGAACGGTGACCCGGGAGCCGTCGCCGGAAACGATCCTGTCGCCCGAGCCATGCGTGTTTCGCGCGGCATCGATCGACACGCCGAGGAATTCCAGGCCGCGGCAGCAGGCTTCGCGTAGCTCCGCCGAGTTTTCGCCGATGCCGCCGGTGAAGGCGATGGCGTCGAGACCACCCATGGCGGCGGTGTAGGCGCCGATGGTCTTTTTCACCTGATAGCTGAAGACGTCGAGCGCCAGTTGAGCGTCAGCCGAGCCGGCTTGCGCCGCGGCGGTGATGTCGCGGACGTCGCCGCCGGCGATGCCGCTCAGGCCAGCCAGGCCGCTGAGCCGCGCCAGTTGCCCACGGACTTCATCGGTGGACCATCCATTCCGCTCCATCATGTAGAGCACGGCGAAGGCGTCGAGTTCGCCGTGGCGGGTGGCGTTCTCCAGGCCCGACTGAGGCGAAAATCCGAACGTGGTATCGATCGACACACCGTCGCGGATGGCGCACAGCGAACTGCTGCCGCCCAGGTGGCATGAGATCAGCCGCAACCCCGCCTTGGTCACGCCAAGCATCT
The DNA here is from genome assembly GCA_014860455.1 of Bryobacteraceae bacterium. Lineage (GTDB taxonomy): Bacteria > Acidobacteriota > Terriglobia > Bryobacterales > Bryobacteraceae > PNKE01. The sequence continues at coordinate 10,016 of JACZJQ010000217.1, forward strand.
CAGGCACGCGGCCGGAAATGAACTCATGCGACGCGCCGTGATAGCCGTAGCGGCGGACGCCGTGCGAATCGCGCCAGTCCGAAGGCACGCCGTAGACCTGCGCGTATCCGGGCATGGTGCGGTGAAACTCCGGCTCGAAGGCGGCCACCAGCGGCGTATCGGGCATCGTCTCGGCGAAGGCCGTGATGGCGTCGATGTAGATCATGTTGTGGACCGGGGCGACGCCGAGATACTGCTTCATGGACGCCATCAACGTGTCGTCGACGACGAACGTACCGCGGTAATCTGGACCGGCGATGACGGCCTTGAAGGCGACGGCGTCGATCGCGGTGTCGCCGGATTTGATCTCGCGGATGGCGGCGCGGTAGTCCGAGACGCGCTCGTAGCGGCCCTTGGCGGTGGACCGTTCGGCGGGCATTTCGAGGATCTGGTACTTCAGTGAAGTGGAGCCGAGGTTGGGGACGAGGATGTTCATTTTCCGAGTTTGATAGCCGACAGATTCTTCACGCAGGACTGCTGGTAGGGTCCGGCGATTTTGGTGCAGAGTTCGGTGAAACGTGCGGCTTCAGCCCGCAATTTTGGATTCTTGGCCGCGCGGGACATGCTGTGGTTGGCGACGCCGATAAAGAAGTAGGCCGGCGCCAGCAGGTCGTTGTTGCCGGCGATGAACGGCAACGCTTCGCGGAACGACTTGTCGGTCTCCTCGAAGTTTTTCGTCTCCTGATAGGCCATGCCTTTCATCCAGTGGCCGAGGCCGGTCAGCGTGGTCTTCTTCTTGTCCCATGCGGCTGGGTCGACGCCCTGGGGGGCGGGTTTGGACTGCATGGCGGCGATCAACTGGTCAGAGTACTGGATGACCTTGGCGAGGTCCTTCTTGCTTTGGAGGTTGCCGTCGGCGGCAACGACGAGCATGTCCTCGTTGGTCTTGTCCATGGCCACGACTTTTTCAGCGGCTTCGACGGCCTTCTCTTTCTGGCCGGTCTGCTGGAGCGCGGCGACATAGCGGCCTGCGACCTGTGGGATGTACTGGCTTTCGGGGTGGCGATCAAACAACGTCGATCCGAGATCGACGATGGCTGCGGGATCGGCGGTTTGCAGCGCCATGGCGTAGAGCGAGTATTCGCAACGGATGATCACTTGTTTGGCGTAGTCGATCTCGCGGGCCCATTCCTCGGCTTCCTTTCCGTCGGCCGGTTTGGCGATGCCGAGCATCTTCCTGGCTGCCTCGACGGTCCTGGCGGACCAGTCCTTGACACAGGAGACGTCGGACTTTTTCTCGCAGCCTTGAAGCGCGTTGTAGGCGACAAGGGAGTTGGCCGGGTCGAGTTCAAGGGCGGTGACGGCGGCCGCGATGGAGCTGTCCCACTGCTGGTTCTTGAGATAGATCGGCTGCAGCTGGCTGTAGGCCCAGGCCGTTCCCCCGTGCTTAGGAAAGGTTTTGACGAACCCCTCGAACAGCGCCTGTTTGCGCGCCTCGTCGGTTTCGGTGCCGGCCTGTTGGAGCAGGCGGCCCTGGGGAGTGGTGGTGTCGAAATCGAATTTCGGGCGCTGCGCCGATGCCGGCGCGGCCAGCACAACAGCAAGTAATGCTGCGCTGAAGACCTTCATTGCGGTAGCCTCCATGTGAAGGGATTGCTGTTATATAGTACAGAGTTCGGTCCACGGAGGTCGAGGGAAGCTTTCATATGATGCTGCCAACCACTTACGTCATGGCCATGGCCCTGACCATCCTCACGATGATCTGCTGGGGCTCGTGGGCCAACACGATGAAACTGGCGCCGAAGTGGCGTTTCGAACTCTATTACTTCGATTACACGTTCGGACTGATCCTGGCGGCGGTCGTGGCTGCGTTCACCTTTGGCTCCTCGGACACGGTGGTGGTGGATTCGGCTACGCCGTCGTTCACGTTCGTGGACAACCTGAGCATCGCCTCCAAGCGGCAGATGGCGATGGCGATGGCAGGGGGCGCCGTCTTCAATCTGGCCAACCTGCTGCTGGTGGCGGCGATTGCGGTCGCCGGGCTTGCCGTGGCCTTCCCCATCGGAATCGGTCTGGCCCTGATCATGGGCGTTGTCCTGAACTACATCATCAAGCCAGCCGGCAATCCGGCGTTCCTGTTTGGCGGGTCGTTTCTGGTGCTTATCGCCATTGTGCTATCGGCGCTAGCGCACGCTGCCCATACTGCCGCCAGTTCCAGGACGAAGCAGGCTGGCGCACCAAGTGGCGTCCGCATTGTCGGCAAGCCTCAGGCGAGGGCGGCATCGCCGCTGAAGGGCATCTTTCTCAGCCTGGGATGCGGCATCCTGATGGGAACCTTCTACCCGCTGGTAGAGATGAGCAAGCGCGGTGACATCGGGCTGGGCCCCTACACCGCCGCTTTCATGTTCGCCTTTGGCGTCCTGGTGACGACTCCCGTCTACAACCTGTTCTTCATGAATCTGCCGGTTCAGGGCGATCCGGTCAGCTTCCGCGACTACTTCTCGGGCACCACGAAAATGCACCTGCTCGGGCTGGCCGGCGGCATCATCTGGATGACCGGCACGGTGGCGAATTTCGTCGCTGCCAGCGCGCCCGAGCGAGTCAATGTCGGCCCGGCCGTGAGCTACGCCATCGGCCAGGGGGCAACCCTGGTCAGCGCCCTCTGGGGGCTGCTTGTTTGGAAGGAATTCGCCGGCGCCGAAGGCAAGGTGAGGATCTACATCATGCTGATGCTGGCGTTCTTCGTCGGCGGCCTGGCGCTGGTCTCAATCGCACCGCTTCGTTAAGCCGGTCAGCCGGCCCTGGCGCTTTTCAGCATCGCCTTCGCCAACCGCTCGCCGATGCGAGTGGTCTCCTTGTCCGACAGCGGCACCCCGTCGGATCGCACCGCTACCGTCCGGCTGCCATTGAACAGCTTCTGCAGGACCGCCCTGATGACGTATTGCCCGTAGCGCGCCGCATCGGCCTCGGCGCGGCGAAACCCTCGCCGGACCATTCCGACCGTACCCCCGGCGGCATCGATCTGGCGCCCGAAGTAGATCGCATGAACGTAAGCCGCTGCGTAAGGCGTCTCGCCTCCCGGATTCACCCCCGGTAGCCCGGCATCGCGGGCCAGATTGGCGGCCAGGTTCCCTGCAAGCATCGACAGTTCGCCCGGCGACGGCGCCAGGCCCGTGAAGGTCGAAAACAGGACGCTTTCGCCGGCTGTGAAGGCGGCTTCGGCCAGAGGGCGGGGGATCGTCGTGCCCGCCGAGATCTCTCCACCCGCCGCGGCGATCAGCGCCATTGCTCCTGCCATATGCCGCGCCGAGGTGCCGCCCAGCATTCGCTTCAGCGACGCCCAGCCCCGCGCGGTCAGCCCGAGTCTGAGCGTGAGACCTTTGGGAATCCTGACCTCAACCCGAGTCGCGGAACCTTCGAGCGGAAGCTCAAATCGCAGGTCGTCGCCCTCAATCAGCGCGGTGATGAGGCAGAAGTGCTCATCCCATTCGGCGCCGAACTTCGGCTCCAGTCCGTGGCACAACTCCCATTGCCGCTCGACGCCGATCTGGTCGAAGATCACGTTGGCAAACGCCCTCAGATCGCCGCGTTCGCAGGCTTCGCCCAAGTCCATTTCGGCCAGGCGGCCTTCGAGGTTGAGTTCCATGGCGCGGGCCAGCATCTGCTCGAACCCCATCGACAGGCCGATGTTGACGTCCGGGCCGGCGGGGCTGTGCAGCAGTCGCAGGTCCGCGTCGGAGTCGATTTCGATCTTGCCGATCAGGTCGGTGGCCTGCCAGGCATTGTCGGGCGGCCCCGGCAGGCTGAGTTTCAGCCGCGTCGTCAACAGATCGCGCCGCAGGGGGTCGGCCACGGCGGAACTGGTGGAACGGCCTCCGGTGCGGGTGACCCACGCACGGGCGTCGTTCGCGCGGAAATGGTCGATCAGTTCCTGGACCGGGTCAGTCATCTCTTTGGGTTTCAGTATAAAGCAGACGCCGCCCGAACTAACCCCCCAATTGCCGGCGCCCGGTCCCGGTTGCCTCGGGCCGCACAGAGACTCCATCCTAGGGTTGATGCGGAGATTCGAGCCCAGCCTACATGAGCGCGTTTGGGGAATGACTGATCTGCGGCCTTGGATCGGCCTTCACGGCCTTTCCGCGCCCATCGGTGAGGCTTGGTATCAAAGCCCCGGCCTACCGCTGTTGAAGTGGATCTTCACCGCCGAGAGGCTCTCGGTCCAGGTCCATCCCGGTGACGCCTATGCCCGACTCCACCACAGTTCCGCGGGCAAGACCGAAGCCTGGTACGTCGTCCATGCCAAACCCGGCGCATCTCTCGGACTTGGCCTGCGGACTGCCATAACGCCGGAGCAGGCCCGCGCCGCTGCCCTCGACGGTTCAATCGAAGACCTGCTTAACTGGATTCCCGTGCAGGCCGGAGACACTGTTTTCATCCCCGCCGGCACCATCCACGCCATCGGCGCGGGTCTGGCCGTCGTCGAGATCCAGCAGGACTCGGACATCACATACCGTCTGTATGACTACGGGCGCGGGCGCGAACTTCACCTCGACCGCGGCCTCGAAGTCTCGGATCTGAACCCCTGGACAGGCGATCTCCGCAGCCGCGGCCCGGTGCTTGCGGATTGCCCCTACTTCCGCCTCGAGGTGCACGAAGCTGGCGAAGCCTCCACAGCCGGACCCTATCCCGCGCCCGCCTGGATCCTGTTTCCGTCGGGCGAGGGGACCATCGGCGGAGCGCCCTGGCGGCAGGGCGAAGTCTGGCAGCTGGCTGCTGGAGAAACTGCAGCGATCCGCACGAACGGCGCGGGGTATCTGGCCGGATACGTTCCGGCGCGGGGCTGAAAAGGAAGCGGCCCGGATTCGGAGTGAACCCGGGCCGCCAGTGTCAAAGAGTGAATCCCTTGACGGTTAGAACTGGAACCGCGCTCCAAGTTGGATGCTGCGGTTGCCGCTGATGCTGGTCACCTGGCCGAACTGGGCGTTGGTGACCGAGGTCTGGATGCCGCCGAACGTGTGCCTGTTGAAGGCGTTGAGCAATTCGCAGCGGATCTGCGCTGTCTTGCTTTCGCTGAATCGGAAGTTCTTCAGAAGGCCGAAGTCCTCGTTCACCGTGCCGAAGCCGCGGATCTGCGAGTACCTCAACGCCGAGTTGCCGAGAGTGAGATTTGCCGGATCGGAGAACAGGGACTTGTTGAGATACGTGTTGATCGGATTCATGATCGTCGCGAAATCAAAGTTATCCCGGTTCCAGGTGGTAGCCCTCATGTTACCGGCGGCGATATTGGGCCGCTGGCCGCCGTTCCAGGCCCCCGCGAGCGGTGAGGTGGCCCCGCCGAAGCCGAGCGGTCCGCCGTTGAAGTAGTTCAGGATGCCGGAGATGTTCCAGCCACCCACCAGCGCGTCGACCCATTTGTTCATGCCGCCGCCGATGGCCTTGCCGCGGCCGATCGGCAGTTCATACTGCGCGTAGGCCTTGAACATATGAGGGATGTCATACGACGCCGGCGTCTTCTCCAGCGTCAGGTTGTAGACATCCAGCGGTCCGCTGTTTTCACCCTCGAACGTGGATTCGATGTTGGACAGCGTCCTCGAGTAGACATAGTTGGCGTACATCGAAACGCCGTTGGCGAACTGGCGGTCGATGGTGAGTTGCAGCGAATGGTAAGTCGAGAATCCCAGCGGTGCGCCAAAGCCCGAGAACGTGCTCACGCCCTGGATCTGCGGGAACTGGCGCAACGCGCCGGCGACGGTGCCCTTGTAGCCCGCGTAGGGGTATTTGATCCCGTTCGCGGCAGCCTGGGCCTCGCTTGTGACCGCATTGGTCAGATTGCGGCCGAACTGGGTGACCGCTGAGAAGGGAATCTGGTTGTAGCGGGTTAGGGTGGAATTCTTCAAGCCGGTCGACTTGTTGCCCACATAGCCGGCATCGAGCAGGAACTTGCCAGGCAGCCGGCGCTGGATGTTGAGATTCCATTGCTGCGTGTAGCCGGGATTGCCGTAACGCTCGTGGGTCATCGCCGGGCTGCCGCCGCGGTTGGCGTAAGAGACATCGAACGCGGGAGCGACGTAACGGTCGGTGGGGAATCCTGCATCCCAGTTGAAGATGCCCTTGTAGGGCGTCACCGCGTCGGCGGCCAGGATGTAGCTGCCCGCCCACGGGAACGATGATGCGCCGTTGATGGCGCTATAGGAGTTGTTGTTGTCGGCCTCGAAGAACAGGCCGTACGCGCTTCGAACCACCCACTTGTCCGAGACCTGCCAGGCG
>JACZJQ010000218.1 GCA_014860455.1 Bryobacteraceae bacterium
GTAGCTGCCCGCCCACGGGAACGATGATGCGCCGTTGATGGCGCTATAGGAGTTGTTGTTGTCGGCCTCGAAGAACAGGCCGTACGCGCTTCGAACCACCCACTTGTCCGAGACCTGCCAGGCGAGGCCGAAACGCGGCCCAAGGTCGTTGTGGCTTCTGGTTCCGAAATACCGGCTGCCTGAGCAGAGGTTGCAGGTGCCTGCGAAGTCATATGCGCCGGGCAGGCCGCTCTGCGGGTCGGTCTTGGTCATGTTCCAACTCGCCATGCGGTCGGCCACTTCGGTGTAGGGCGGCTGGAAGTCCCAGCGTACGCCGAAGTTCAGCGTCAGCGTGCGCGTCGCCTTGTAGTCGTCCTGGAAGAACCCGGCCAGGTACATCCTGCGTCCGCCGAGGCCCACCGGCGCGCTGAGGCCCGCCGAGTCGACGATGCCGAGCAGGTAGCTGGCAAACGAGTAGCCGGTCTGGCTGCCTGAGAACGTTTCATTGGGGATCGCCGTGGCGCGGGCGTTGAAGTTGAACGAACCGCCGGGTGTCGGCTGGTTGTTGAACTGGAAGCGCCGGTGGTCGAAGCCCATCTTCAGGAAGTGCTTGCCCTTGGTCATGGTCAACGTCGCCAGGACGCCACCGGAATTGTAGGCCGCGAAGCTGGCCTGAGGATCGCCCGGCGTCGCCGGCGCCACATACGGGCCGCCGCCCCAGTTAATGGTGGGGTAACCGAACGTGGACAGGTTCTTGATGCCCAGTTCCTTCGCCCCGTCGACATCCCTATGGACGCTGTTGTTGGGGTTGGCGAACCGGTTGTAGCTCGTGTTGACGTTCAACAAAGTGGTGGGCGAAATCGTCCAGTCCCACGCCAGACGGATCAGCGACGACCGCGTCCGCTGCAAGCGAGCCTTCGACAGCGGCCCGCCCAGGTTGTCGGTGATGTCCCACATGCCGCCGGCGTCGAGCAGCAGGCGCGGACGGACGGTGTAACTGTAGGAACCTGACAGGCGGTTGACCGAATTCAGTTGCTGGTCGGCTTTGACCGAGAACTGATACTGGTCGAACTCCGGCGTCGTGGCCACCGGGAACAGGCCATTGTTGACCAGCGGGGTGACGCCCGCGGCGTCCTTCACGGTGGGCAGGTAGTGTTTGGTGGCGATGCTGTTCAGGTTCTGTGAAACCGTGCTGAACCGCGACTTCGGGATGATGTTGCCAGGAAACATTTCGCCGATGTAGCGGCCGTTTGCAAGCTGGGAGAATGTCGCAGGGTCGTAAATCGCCCCCCGCTTCACCGTCCGCCCCAACGCATCGGTTCCGGCGTTGACAGTCTGGAGCAGCCGCGAGAAGTCGCCATCATAGAACTCGGCCAGCGGCAGCGTCCGGTTCGGCGCGCCGAAACCGCCAGTGCGGTCGCGGTACTGTTCGTACGAGGTGTAGAAGAACGTCTTGTCCTTGCCGTTGTATACCTTCGGGATAAAGACCGGACCGCCGATGCTGCCCGCGCCGTTCAGCCTGCGATCCAGGGGCCGGCCCACGCCGCGGAAGTTGTTCACCCACGTGTTGGCATTTAGCGCCTCGTTGCGCAACGCGCCGTAGGCCGTCCCGTGTAGTTGGTTCGTGCCCGACTTCATCACGAAGTTGAACACGCCGGCCTGGAAGCGGCCAAACTCAGCCGACATGCCCGAGGTCTGGATCTTGAACTCCTGCACGGCTTCCAGTGAAACCGTCGATTCGCCGTTGTGGCCGCCGCGGTTGGTCGTCGTGCTGGCGCCGTCGATCAGCACCTCCTTCGACGCCGTTGTCGAACCGTTGATGTGCGACGTCCACGAAGATCCGGCCACGCCAGGCGTCAGCTTGTAGGCGAAGTTCTCCATATTGCGGGCGCCAGAGAAGCTCAGCGGCAGGTCGATCAGGCCGGAGTTGGTTAGTGACGTGCCCACCTGCGGCGAATCGGTCTGAACGCGCTCCACTGACGCAGCCACTTCGATGGTTTCCACCATCGAGCCGACATCCAGGACGGCGTCGATGCGGATAACGTCGGTCGCCCGCAATTCGGCGTTGGAAAGCACGAACTTCTTGAAGCCAGTGGCTTCAACCGTGATTTCGTACAAGCCAGGCGGCAGGTTGGGAACGTTGTATTGTCCCGAATCCGTGGTGGCCACCCGGGTGGTCATGTTCGTCGCCGTCTGCTTGACTGTCACCTGGGCAGCGGGAACCGAAGCTCCCGTGGAGTCGGTGACAATTCCTGTAATCGTGCCCCGGTTCAACTGCGCCGCCAGCGGCGCCGCCAGGACCATACAACACACAAATAGCCGTAGTTTAGACATTTTGTCCTCAATTGACCGTCGATGACAGTCGAAGCAACAATCTATGGCCCGACGCTATCACTGGTGCGGGCGGCAGGTCAATATTAAAGCAGACAAACTTGTCTGTTTTTGACTATCTTTTGGATGTAAGATCTTTAGAACCGATCCTTAGATGCTAATTTGCACGTCCAGGACAATTTTCAGGCAAAAAGAAGACGGCCCGGATTCGATCCAAATCCGGGCCGTCGGTTGAGGTGGGCTATCCCAGAATTGTCAGAACTGGAAACGCGCTCCAAGTTGGATGCTGCGGTTGCCGCTGATGCTGGTCACCTGGCCGAACTGGGCGTTAGTGACCGAGGTCTGGATGCCGCCGAACTGATGCCGGTTGAAGGCGTTCAGCATTTCGCAGCGGATCTGGACGTTCATCCGTTCGTTGAAGCGGACGTACTTCAGCAGGCCGAAGTCCTCCATCACCGTGCCGAAGTTGCGGATCTGGGAGTAGCGCAAGGCTGCCGTGCCCAGCCTGAGAGCGCCTGGGTCAGAGAACAGCGACTTGTTCAGGTAGGTGTTCGACGGGTTCATGATGGTCGCGAAGTCGAAGTTATTTCGATCCCAAGTTGATGCCTTCATGTCGCCGGCGGCGATGTTGGGCCGCTGGCCGCCATTCCAGGCGCCCGCGAGCGGCGAGGTGGCCCCGCCGAAGCCGAGCGGTCCGCCGTTGAAGTAGTTCAGAATGGCAGAGATATTCCATCCGCCCACCAACGCGTCCACCCACTTGTTCATGCCGCCGCCGAGGGCCTTGCCGCGACCGATCGGCAGTTCATACTGCGCGTAGGCCTTGAACATATGAGGGATGTCATACGACGCCGGCGTCTTTTCGAGCGCCCGGTTGTAGACATCGAGCGCACCGCTGTTTTCTCCCTCGAACGTGGATTCGATGTTGGACAGGGTTCTCGAGTAGACGTAGTTGGCGTACATCGAAACGCCGTTGGCGAACTGGCGGTCGATGGTGAGTTGCAGTGAGTGGTAGGTGGAGAATCCGAGCGGAGCGCCGAAACCGGTGAAAGTGCTCACGCCCTGGATCTGCGGGAACTGGCGCAAGGCGCCGGCAACCGTGCCCCGGTAGCCCGCATAGGGGTACTTGATCCCGTTCGCCGCAGCCTGGGCCTCGTTGGTGACCGCATTGGTCAAATTGCGGCCATACTGTGTGACCAGGGAGAAGGGAATCTGGTTGTAGCGGGTCAGGGTGGAATTCTTCAAGCCGGTCGACTTGTTGCCCACATAGCCGGCATCGAGCAGGAACTTGCCAGGCAGCCGGCGCTGGATGTTGAGATTCCACTGCTGGGTGTAGCCGGGATTGCCGTAACGCTCGTGGGTCATCGATGGGCTGCCGCCCCGGTTGGCGTAAGAGACATCGAACGCGGGAGCGACGTAACGGTCGGTGGGGAATCCGGCATCCCAATTGAAGATGCCCTTGTAGGGCGTCACTGCGTCGGCGGCCAGGATGTAGCTGCCCGCCCACGGGAACGATGATGCGCCGTTGATGGCGCTATAGGAGTTGTTGTTGTCGGCCTCGAAGAACAGGCCGTACGCGCTTCGAACCACCCACTTGTCCGAGACCTGCCAGGCG
>JACZJQ010000219.1 GCA_014860455.1 Bryobacteraceae bacterium
CCCCCGCCCATCGTGCCCGGCGCCCCACCGGCTGTTCCCCCCGCTGTGCCGGGAAACGAATCGGCGGCCCGCGACAGGATCGTCGCCTTCGCCCGCCGCCAGTATCAGGAGTTCGGCTGGCACACCAGCACGGTCGTCGACCCCACGAATCCCCGAATCGCGGGGAAGCGCTGCGCCGAGCCGTCCACGCGCAAACGGCAAGGCGGCGTCCAGATCTGTGCCATCTTCACCGCCACCGGCGCTCCCGGCTCCAACCGCTGCCTCACTCTCAGCACCCAGGCCGAGGCCATGTACGCACGCAACTACTCCGCTCAGGAACGCAACAATACCGATATCGTCTCCTGGTGCGGCATCTTCTGCCTGTATTGCTATATGCGTTCAGGTCTGAAATTGTCTTCCTGGCCGCTGAAGTACTCGATCGGCAAACCCAAGTCCGGCGACCAGTTGCGTGTCCGCACCGCCGGCGAACAAATTCAGCCCGGAGACATCGGCATCATCAATCCCTCCCAGGGTAACCACCATTTCGTAGTCACGGAGGTGGCCGGAGACCGAGTTTCCTCGATCGACGGCAATGCCGGTCTTCTCATGGAAATCGTCAAGAAGGACGGCCAGTACGGCGTGAGCCAGGTCCGCGCCAGCGGCGGAGGATTCCTCACGCCCATCTGGGAAGTCGTTCTCTAGCCAGCGCCCCGGCATCGGCTCCGCGGCCTTCGACGGTCTCTCGGACCTCTCGATCCGGTCCACTCCTCGCGCCATCACCTCTGCCGCGCTCGACGGCTGGTGCCCCCCGCACCCGCCTTCCGTCGAGGCAGCAATCAAGCGTCACGGTTGCCATAGCGAACCTGTGTCTTGCTGGGCTCCGCTACATGGCAAGCGGAGGATCGGGATGTTGAAGGGCTGTCTGTTGTTGCTGGCCATCCTGGAGCCGGCGTGTCCTCTGGAAGACCGGGAGTTAGACCGGCGTGATCTGCGCGAGCCCTGGATCGCCTCGGCTTGCGGGTTCATGGCCTGGCAGAGCGCGGGGGCAGCGAGGCCCGCCCCCAGCGCGGAGAAACCTAATCGGCGGCGATTTGTGTTCATCGGGGCGCGGGAGATCCGGGCCGGCATACAACCGGCAGCGGCACTTATCCCCTGCGCCGCCACGGAGCGAGTGCGGACGCTTAAGGGGTCGGCGCCGGAGGCGCGTTGCCGTCGATATGCCGTTTGAGGAACTCGTAAGCCAGGTTGCCGATTTCGCGGCCCAGCGGAGTCCCCGCCTCGATGGCGTCGCGGAAGTGCACGCCGCCCCACAGGCGCGACATGCCGCAGTCCTGCTCGAAGGCGGTCCAGGTCGGCCACGGGCCCAGAACGATGTCATTCGCGGGCGTAACGCCCGGCTCGATGATGGAACTGCCCTTGGGGACAGGCACCGACCAGTTCAGCTGGTCGCTGCCCAGGAATCGCCGCGCCGACTGGGCGTGCGCGGCGCAGAAGGCGGCCGAACCGGAGGGGTATTCGGGATGGTCCGCCACATTCAGGTACTCTTTCCACTGGTTGGCGGGCAAGTCATTCACCGTGCCCTTGCCGGGGCCGCCCCAGGCCGTCACGGGCCGGTTGCCATACAGGTACTGGATGGCGCTGAAGGGGCGCACCGCGTCCCATCGGGCCTTTTCTTTCCATACGGCTATACCCGTGTCGAAGGCCGCAAGGTTGGTCAGGAAGTCAAGATGGATGAATTCCATCAGGCTCAGCCCACGGGAGAGGGCGGCGAAGACGGCCGAAAAACCGAGGCTGTTGATCTTGTTGTCGAACATCTCCGCCATCAGCTTCTTGTGGTCGGTCAGGTTGGCCGAAGCCATCAGAACCTCGTCGGCCTGGGCTTTGTAGGCCTGATGGCCTCGCGGACCGCGAGGGTTGCTCGCATCCGGACGGGGTGTCTGGAAGCGGTTCGGCGTGTTGTAGGAATAGGGCTTCGTTTCGGCGTACTGCGGCGTCACGAACTGCTGCACGCGGAAGATGCCGTTCCGCACCGGCACGACGCGGGGCTGCCAACGCGAGGGGTCGCGCAGGTCATAGGCCGTATTGGCCGGCTCGTATCCGGTGTAGTCGGAATACGGAATGCGGTTATACTTCACCCGGCCTTCGTCGCCAAGTTGGTTCATGCCGTCGCGTTCGCGGAAGGCCACAATCGCCTTGCCGGCCAGGTTGCCGAGCCCGGCTGGTGAGCTTGTGCTTTCGCTGCTGTCATCCGGGTCCAAGCCCACGGACTGGAGCATAGCGCGCCATTCCGGGTTGCGCTTGGGTAGGATGCTGTTCAACACGCGGTAACTGGCGTAAAGACAGGCGATGTTGAGGTTGCGGGTGGTGTTTTCGTTGGCCGGGCGGCGGCCGAGCCGCGAGTACACGCCCTGCGCAGTCGGATGATAGGGCGCGGTGGCGTCGAACCAGCTGTTGGTGATGAGCGTGGTGGCGCGAACCACGAGGGTGGCGTCCATGCCGGACGGAGCTATGTCGCTGAAGATAAACGGCACAACGGCCGGAATAACCACTTCTATTGGAGCATTGGCCGTGTCCAAATCGACTGCCGATGCCCGTGGCGCGATGGCACACACCAAGGCACACACAAGTAGTGAGCTGAAACTTCGTCGCATTTCCCCTCCAAATGCAGGCGGGTATTCACGGACACCGGACCCAGGGTGGCGCCCGGAGCGCGGCCTGTGTAGCTGAGATGTTAACGAAACAATCCTGACGTGTCAATACACATTCTTGCTTCACATTACAAGAAGATCCTGAAGGCGGAGAGGAGGCCCGAACTGGGGATTGGTCAACAGCATGCAGGGGGAGAGAGGCTGAGTCTGGAGTACATCCCGGCGTTGCTGGGGGCAAGTCCTGTCGCCATTAGGTCCGCCGCGACCACGGCTCGTGACCCCCTGCCCGCCTTCCGTTAGGGCTTCGATCATGCCGTCCGGTTGCCATAGTAAACCTCCATCCTGCTAAAATCTCCTGAACTGGCAATCGGAGGATCGGGATGTTGAAGGGATGTCTGTTGCTGCTGGCCATCCTGGCGGCGGTGTTTCTTCTGGAAAAGCGGGAGTTGGACCGGCGCGGCCTCCCCGAACCCTGGATCGCGGCGTCCGCCCTCGCACTAGCTATCACGCTCACGGCCGGCACCGTCCAGGGTTTGCTGCAAGCTCGCCGGCTGCAAGCCGAACCGCAAACGCCCCCCGAGCAATGGCGAAATGGTCAGGTCATTCGAATTGGTGGTTCCATCCGGCCCAATGGTCCGGCCCCGAGAACGCCGTTCACCCAGCGCGAGGCGGTTCTCCTTGAATATGAGGCCAGCGCGCCCGATTTTGCTAACACACCGCGCAAAAAGCGCGACCTGGTGTGGAAAGGCATGGACATGGCCCAATGCGCCCTCGAAACCTCGTACGGCCGGATCACGCTGACAGGCTTCCCCAGCCTGAAGCACTTCCCCATGCAGAATCTGAGGAGCCAGGATTTCACACCCCAAGCCGCCCGCAAGCTGGCCACGACCGATTGGAAACTCCTGCCGGACATCCTCAATGCCAGCCTCTCCGAAGCCGAGCGCGACTTCGCCAATGCCAGCGGCGAGATGCCCGTGAACCGCATCAACCGCACCACGGCCGAGTGGCTCGACATCCAGGCGGGCAAGGGATCGGATCAGCATTTTCTCGACAGGCTGGCCCAGCGCAACTGGAACTTCTTCGAGCGCCTGGTGGCGCCCGGAGACGAGGTGACCGTCGTGGGCACCTATCACGAGAGCCCGCGCCGCGTGGATATGTCCCTGAGCGTCGGCAACCCCCAGCATGCCCTCTACCCAGGGGGCGCGGCAAAGTCGGCTGCGGGTGAGCAACGCACGGCCGTCATCTTTCTAATTGTCCTTGGACTGATCACGCTGGCGATGCACTACCTGGTGTACAGCTCAGACGGGGCCATCTATCGCAAGCTGATGGATCAAATTCGCGGTTGAGGACGCAGGATCGCAGGCATCGTGAACCGGCAGGCCCTTGCTTTCGCGGCAGACCTCCTTCAGCGCCACCCGGCAAGCCGGAGGCCCGTACCAGGCGTTCAGAGCTTCAGCCCCGCCTCCAACTTGATATTGAGTTCCATCATCTCGTCCCACGTCACGGTGCCGCCGCGGTAGGCCGCCATGCGCGCCAGGATGCAGGCGAGGTTCGAATCCACTGACTCGACCGCGTTGTTCAACAACTTGCCCGTCCTGATGCTCTCGACAAACCTCTTCACGTTCGCCAGCGCGCCGTCGTCGAAGGTCTTGTCCCGTTCCGGCGCCTTCCACGGATTCGCGCCGCTGATGCCGATATGGCCGTCCAGCCGCGGATCCACTTCATAGCGCGGGCCGAGCCCATAGTGCGAATCCACCGTGCCCAGCGGGCCGTAAACGCGCACGCAGATGTCGTAAAATCCGCGCACGAACTGCGCCGAACTGAAATCGACCGTCACGTTGTTCGGGTACCAGAAGGTGACGACGAAATAGTCCCAGCAGTCGCCGTAGTTCATCCTCACCTTGCGTCCGCCCATGCCCGACGCCTTCACTGGATGCCCGCCAATGAACCAGTTGGCCACGTCGATGGCGTGGATATTCTGCTCCACGATGATGTCGCCCGACAGCACCCGGTCCCGCGGCCACAACCGCAAACGTTCCTCGTGCCGGCTCCACCCGGCCCGCGGTTTCGAGTCGCCGCCCGAGCCGTGATAGTAGACGTGACCCAGCACCGGCGCGCCGATGTCGCCCCGATGAACGCGCGCGGCTGCCTCCTGATACGCAGGCTGCGCCCGTGTCTGGAAATCGACCAGGAAGCTCACCTTGCCCTTGGCCCGCTCCCCGCTCTCGAGAATGCTGCGGCATCCCGGCACATCCACCGCCACGGGCTTGGCCAGAAACACGTGCTTGCCGGCGGCCACCGCCGCCGCCACCTGTTCCGGATGGAAGTATGGCGGCGTCTCGATCACGACGGCGTCCACCTTGGAAGCGATTAACTCCTGATACGATTCCAGGCCGCGGTAGCGCCGGTCTTCGGGTACGCCAAACTTGGCGCCTGCCGTCTCCAGCCGGTCGACGAAGGCGTCGGCCAGCGCCGTGATGCGTGCGCCGCCCTGATTGACGAAGAACTCGCCGATCCAGTTGCCGCGGCCACCGGCGCCGATCACCCCAATCTCGACCGCCGAGTTCGCCTGGCTTCCGAAGACCGTTTCAGGCTTCAGGATCAGCAGCCCCATCGCACTTCCTGACGATGCCAGGAATCTCCTGCGTTCACCTGCCGGATCGGTTGCTTTCTGCATTTTCAGCCTCCTGGAAATCGGAACAACGCGACCTCAATCGTGTGCAGTGTACCACTGCCGCAACAGCCCTTCGCCCGCCCCGCCCGCGGCTGGCGCCCCTCTTGCCGGCCCCGGCAATCACGCAGAGAATCTGTCGGCCGCCGCCACCAGGGCACGGCTATTGGGCGGGTCAAAGGCGCTGTGGCCGCAGTCCGGAGTGATAATCAGGTCGGCTTCCGGCCATGCCCGGTGCAGCGCCCAGGCGCTTTCCATGGGACACACCACGTCGTAACGCCCCTGCACGATCACGCCCGGAATGTGCCGGATCCGCGACGCGTTGCGCAGCAACTGGTCATCGGTTTCGAAAAACCCCTTGTTCTTGAAGTAATGGACTTCGATTCGCGCAAACGCCAGGGCGAACTCATCCTCTTCATAGTGGCCGGTGAAGGCGGCGTCGGGCAGCAGCTTCGACGTTGCGCCCTCCCATCCGCTCCACAGCTTTGCCGCGGCCAATCGCACCTGCGCATCATCGCTTGTCAGGCGGCGGTGGTAGGCCGAAAGCAGATCGCCACGCTCGGCCTCGGGGATATAGGCCAGATACGGCTCCCACGCATCGGGATAGAGCACCGACGCGCCGCGCTGGTAGAACCACTCGAGCTCCTGCTTGCGCAGCAGGAAGATGCCTCGCAGAATCAACTCCGTCACCCGTTGCGGATGAGTCTGCGCATACGCCAGGGCCAGCGTCGACCCCCACGACCCGCCAAATACCAGCCAGCGCTCAATGCCCAGCAGCTCGCGCACTTTCTCGATGTCCGCCACCAGGTCCCACGTCGTGTTGGCTTCCAGCGACGCATGCGGCGTGCTCTTGCCGCACCCGCGCTGGTCGAAGTTCACTATGCGGTACTTCTCCGGGTGGAAGAATCGCCGTTGCTTCGGATCCGAACCTCCGCCAGGCCCCCCATGCAGAAAGATCACCGGCTTTCCGGCGGGATTGCCAGACTCCTCATAGTAAATGTCATGGACGGACGAAACCTGGAGCCGGCCCGTGTTGTAAGGCTCAATGGGCGGATAGAGCCAGGTCACCGGATCTTTCATAGGATGTGGCGGGCCGTGATTGGGCATTTGAGGGCAGTATACCCTTTCGCCTCCTGCATGTGGCCCGGCGCCGTGGTCTGGAGTGATACCCTGCTCCCCGGCCGCCTGCCATAAACAGCTCGCCCCACGGTATACGCCGGGCGGGAGGCGGCGCCGATTCTAAACATCAGCGACGCAATCCACCAGAACCCGTCAGCCCATTGCCCATTTCCCCATAGGGATCGTCTGCTCCCTGCAATCGCACCTTCACCGACCTCGCTCCACCCCACCGTCGTGCGCGACATCTGCCTCCAGACACCCCTCCATACCCCGCAGCGATCAAACATCGAAACCAGCCAAGTCACCATTGGATGGTCAATTGGCTGATCTTGGCTGGTTATACTACCTTCCGTCCTGAGGGTATAGACGCTGACCAGCCCCCTCAAGGCCCTGCTGTGGACTTGCTTGCATTCTCTTTATACTATTTATTATAAACAACTTAATTAAAAAACCAGTTCGTTTGGTAGCTTTTTTCTAGCCTGCCCTCCAGGGGCTGCAGACCTCCCTCGGAGCCCTTCCTGCCGGCAAATCCATGTGCGGATTTCGCCCGTCCACGCTGGCCTGATAGACTCGAATCCATGCTGGCGACACTGGCGCGTCTATCGCCACTGGTCAGAATCAAACTGCTGCACACTGCCGCTTGGGCGCTTTTCGCCGGCAGTATTGTTCTGATTCCCATCACCGCCGCGCTGGGGCAGTTTCCTTGGTCAGCCATCCTCTCGGCTCTGGTTTGGCTCGAATGCGCCATCCTTGCCTTGAACCGCTGCCGCTGCCCGTTGACCGATGTCGCGGCGCGCCACACCGCCGAGCGCGCCCACAATTTTGACATCTACCTGCCTGAGCGCCTGGCTCAATACAACAAACAGATCTTCGGAACGCTCTTTGTCTTGGGCGAGATCTACCTCGTCTGGCGCTGGCTTAGCGGTTGACCGGCGTCTACTTCTTCTTCCAGGCTGCCAGCAGTTCGGCTTCTTTTTCGGGCTTCGGGCCGGCCAGCCGGGTGCGCCCCCCCTCGCCCTGCGTTTTGTACCACTTCAAGGTGTCGGCGACGGTCTCCGCGTACGGCCGGTACTTCAGGCCGGCCTTGACGGCGCGGTCGCTCTTCCAGGTGTGAAAGCCTTTGTACTTGTCCAGATACGGCGCCCAGATCGGGAACCCCTCGCCCGCCTCCTTGGAGACCCATTCGCCGGGGACCCAGGTGAGCGTGCTCTTGTTCGGCGTCGCTTTCTGGCACGCGGCCAGGATATCGCCCCACTTGCGTATCGGACCGGCGGTGTTGAAAACTCCCATCGAACGGTTTTCAACCACGGTGATCAACCACGCGCCAAGGTCGCGTACGTCGATGATCTGGATCGGATCGGTGGGCGCGCCCGGCGCCAGCACTTCGCCGCCGCGGTCCACGCGCACGGGCCAGTAAGTGAAACGGCCGCTGGGGTCGTCGGGTCCTACGATGTAGCCGGGGCGGACGATCGTCGCGCGGCCCGGCAGCGCCTCCTGGCTGGCCTTCTCGCAGAGCACCTTCAGCGGGCCGAAGGTCTCTTCGGTGACCTTCTCAACCGTCGGGTCGGAGGTGGTGGCGAGCTTGGCGTCCTCGTCCTGGCCCTCGATGCTGTTGTCGGCATAGGCCGAAATCGACGAGATGAAGACGTACTGGCCCACGTTGGGCGCAAGCAGTTTCGCCGAAGCCGCCACCGTACGCGGGAAGTAGCCGGAGTTGTCGATCACGGCGTCCCACTTGCGCCCGGCCAGGGCCTTGATGCCGCCGTTCTTGTCGGGGTCGCGGTCGCCGTGAAGCTGTTCGATGTTCGGGAACAGGCCCGGCCTCGTTTTGCCGCGATTGAACAGCGTCAACTCGTGGCCGCGCTTCTGGGCGGCTTCGACAGTCGCCGGTCCCAGGAATCCTGTGCCTCCAAGGATGAGAATCTTCATCTTCCGGGGCGCGGCGGAGACGAAGCCGGCGGCGCTGAGAGCACCGACAAACGCCCTTCGGGTGGGGTGAACGCTGGATTGGACCATGACATCTGCCAGTGTAATCCCGGAGACTGCCTGGAGGCACGTAAACTCTCGCAGGCGGGCGCCGGGTTGCTGGCGTGCATTGACATAGGGGGTGGGGGTATATACTCTGAAAACAGGACAACCCCATATGGATCAACGGACCCTCACCTTCGCCATTGCCGGAATGCACTGCGGCGCCTGTGTGCGCAGGGTGACGCTGGCGATCGAGAAACTCGACGGCGTCGAGGTGGTAAGCGTCAATATCGGTTCGGCCGAAGTTCGCGTGGCCGGCGCCGGAGCGGGCGAGAAGGAGATCGCCGATGCCATCGAGCGGATCGGATTCCAGGCCGCCCGCGGCTGAGCCGCGCGGGCGCGACTGGACCGCGCGCAGCACATTCCCTGTCCGCGGCATGACCTGCGCCGCCTGCCAGAGTTTCGTCCAGCGGACGCTCGAATCGCAGCCCGGCGTACGTTCTGCAACGGTGAACCTGATGACCGCCAGCGCCACGGTGGTCTTTGACCCGGTGGAGGCGACGCCGGAATCCCTGGTCGCCTTAGTCAACGATGCAGGCTACGAGGCCGAACTCGCCACCCCTGACGCATCGGCTACCGGCAAGCAGGAGATTCAGGAGCAGGCAGAGGCGGCCGAGTACCGGTCGCTGAGGCTCAAGGCGGTCGTGAGCCTGCTGGCGGCTTTCGCGGCCATGGCGGCATCGATGCCGCTGATGGGGCACGCCTCGATCGACCCACTGCTGCACCACTTGTTCATGTGGATGGATGCGCCCGTGCGCCTGCTGGCGCCGTGGCTCTACGCCGTGCCGCCAAAGGCGCTGAAGTGGTCCCTGTTCGCGCTCACGCTGGCCGTGATGGCCTGGGCGGGCCGGCGGTTCTACGTGAAAGCTTGGGCGGCGCTGCGCCACGCCTCTTCGGACATGAACACGCTGATCGCCCTGGGCACGGGCGCGGCGTTCCTCTATTCAACGGCCGCCACGGCGGCGCCGGCGCTGCTTGAATCGCGCGGCGTCCAGGCGGAGGTCTACTTCGAAGCGGTGGTGTTCATCATCGCCCTGGTGCTGGCCGGCAACACCATGGAAGCGCGGGCGCGCCGCCGGACCGCCGCCGCCTTAAATGCCCTGGCGCACTTGCAGCCAAAGACCGCCAGGGTCGAGCGTGACGGCCAGGAGCAGATGATCGAACTCGCCGGCTTGCGGCGTGGCGACACCGTCATCGCCAAACCGGGCGAGCGCATCGCCGCCGACGGCGTCGTCACCAGTGGAGAATCAAGCGTTGACGAATCGATGCTGACCGGCGAACCGGCGCCGGTGGACAAGGCCCCAGGCGACCGCGTAGCCGGCGGGACGCTGAACACCTACGGCGCCCTGCGATACCGGGTTGTCGCAATCGGGACCGAGACGATGCTCGAACAGATCGTCCGGCTGTTGCGGGAGGCACAGGGCGAGAAGCCGCCGGTCCAGCGGTTGGCGGATCGGATCAGCGCGATTTTCGTCCCGGTGGTCGTGGCCATCGCCATTCTGACCTTCGCCGTGTGGCTGATGGCGGGTGCGCCGCCGGCGCGCGGACTGGCCGCCGCCGTGGCCGTGCTGATCATTGCCTGCCCCTGCGCCATGGGTTTGGCCGTTCCTGCGGCGATGATGGTGGCCGCGGGCCGGGGCGCGCGTGAGGGGATCCTGCTCCGCGGCGGCGAGTCGCTGGAGACGCTCAGCGCAGTGGACACGGTGGTCTTTGACAAGACCGGGACCCTAACCACCGGCAAACCCGCCGTGGTGGCTTCCCACGGGCTGACGGCCGAGGCCTGGCAGGCGCTGGCGTCGGTGGAGTCGATGTCCGAGCACCCCGCTGCGCACGCCGTCGCCGAATATGCGCGGGTGCAGGGCATCGAAATCCGCCCTGTCGAGGGATTCCGCGCGTTGGCGGGTATGGGCGTCGAGGGCGTGGTGGACGGCCAATCGGTCCTGGCCGGAAAGCCCGGGTTGCTGGAAAGCCGGGGCATAGCTCTGCCGGAGGGTTCGGCACCGGAGGGGGGCGCTTCGCGGATCGCCGTGGCGATCGGCGGCGAGGCTGTGGGGTGGGTGGATATCGCCGACACGTTGAGACCGGAAGCCGCAACGGTGGTTCAGAGTCTGAAGGAGATGGGCTTGCGGGTGGTGCTGCTGACGGGCGACCAGCAGCAGGCAGCCGAGGCGATGGCGCGTGAGGCGGGCATCGGCGAGGTGGTGACCGGAGTGCTGCCAGAAGGCAAACTGAACTATCTGCGCCAGTTGCAGGCCGAGGGGAAGCGCGCGGCAATGGTCGGCGACGGCGTCAATGACGCCCCGGCCCTGGCGGCCGCCGATGCCGGGATTGCGATGTGTTCGGGTTCGGATGTGGCGATGGCGGCGTCAGGCGTGACGTTGATGCGGGCCGATCTGCGCTTGGCCGCGGCGGCAATTTCGCTGTCGCGGGCAACGATGAAGACCATGCGGCGGAACCTGTTCTGGGCGCTGGCCTATAACGTGGTGGCGATACCGGTGGCCGCGGGTGTGCTCTATCCTGCGTACGGGATTCTGCTGAGCCCGGTGCTGGCGAGTCTGGCAATGGCGTTCAGTTCGGTGAGCGTGGTGGCAAACAGCCTAAGGTTGGCGCACTGGCGCGCCGTGAAGAATTAGGAACGCTGGCGCGGAGGAGAGCTAGGTTGAAAGACAAGGAAGCGATCTTGAAGCGGCTGAAACGGATCGAAGGCCAGGTGCGGGGATTGCAAAAAATGGTTGAGCAAGACCGCTATTGCGCCGATGTGTTGACACAACTGGCGTCTGTCGAGCAGGCGCTTTCGGCGACGGGCAAGGTGGTGTTGAAGAACCACCTTCAAACCTGCGTGACCTCAGCCGTCAAGGGAGCTTCACCGGCGGAGGCGGAGAAGAAGTTTGACGAGATCGTCCATCTTTTTGGGCGGCATTGGCGTTAGATCGGGAACTTTTAATGTCGCGCAAGTGTCTATGTGAGTAGCAGGTAGCGATTCTCGATAGAATCGTGGCCCGGACGGGAAGACTCGGCGCTAGAATGATTGTGCGGAGGCACCATGCAGCAGTGCCGGCAAATCGGCGAGCAAGCGCTGGCGGACGATCAGATTGATCAGATCGATCCGCAAGCCGAGGCTCTCCTCATCGAACGGCTGAGAGCCGGCGAGGAGGAGGCCTACGAATCTTTGCTCGCCAGGTTCCAGCAGCCCGTCTACAGCTTAGTCCAGAGGTTGATCGACGACGCATCAGAGGCCAGTGACGTCACGCAGGACGTGTTTCTGAAGGTGTTCAGGAATATCGGCTCGTTTCGGGGCCAGAGCTCGCTGAAGACGTGGATCTACCGCATTTCGGTGAATGAAGCGCACAACCGCCGCAGGTGGTTTGGCCGTCACCGTAGAGCGGAGATCGAGTTGGAATCCGACGACGCCGGCAAGAGCTGGTTGGAGCATCTCAGCGACCATTCCAAGACGCCGTTCGAACTGGTGCTGAACCAGGAGAGGCGTGATGCGATCGAGCGAGCCCTCGCCGGACTAAGCCCAACGTTCCGTGAAGCCGTCGTGCTCCGGGACTTGGAGGACTTGAGTTATGAGGAGATTGCCGACGTGTTGGATATTTCGATCGGCACGGTGAAGTCCAGGATCCTGCGCGGCCGGGAGGCGATGCGCAAGGCCCTGATAGAGGAGTTCGAACCGGCCCGGGGCATGCAGTTTTCGCCCCAGACGGTCGAATAGAAGGTCAAGGCAATGGACTGCCAAGAAGTTGGAACGCTCATCTCCGCGATGGCAGACGGCTGCGTGGTGGACGCCGAACGCCGCGAGGCGCTGGCGCATATGGACAATTGCGCCGAGTGCACGGGCCGGGCGCGTCAAATCGTGGAAATCCGCAACAGCCTGAGGCAACTGCCGCAGCAACCCATCCCGTCAGACGTGGCTCTGGAACTGCGCGTCGCCGCCTCGCGTGAAGCCGCCCGCCGCCGCGCCATTTATGGCTTCGCCAACCGCATCAGAACCTGGCGCGCCGGATTCGTACTGTGGGCCAACAACCTGATGCGTCCGCTGGCCGTTCCTGCCATGGGCGGATTGGCTTCGGCCGTGGTGCTGTTTTCGATGGTGATGACCAACTTCCAGGGTATCGTCAGGGCGCACGAGCGGGATGTCCCGACTGTCCTTTATACCGTCGCCTCGCTGCGCAGCAGCATGGATCTGGCCTTGGGCGCGGACGAAATTGCAGTGGACGTTTTTGTGGACGAACAGGGCCGCGTGATCGACTATGCCTTCCCGTCCGGATACGGCCAGTTCAATACCCACGCGTTCCGCAGGAGCCTGGAAAACTCTTTGCTCTTCACCAGCTTCCATCCGGCGACGACATTCGGCCGGCCGACGTCGGGCTGGGTCCGCGTCTCGTTCCGCAGAAGCCAGATTCAAGTGACAGGCTAGACTGGTACATATTGGGCCGCCCACTCGGACAGCATTTCCTCTTCACGCAGACTATTCTCGAAAAGATCGCGCTGGCGGCGTGTCCGCGCCCGGAACCCCTTGTCGTTGAGATCGGGCCTGGACCCGGCGGGCTTACCGCCTGCCTCGCTCGCCGCGCGGAGCGACTGGTGACTGTAGAACTCGATCCGGAGCTTGCGGAGGGGATTCGCGGGCGATTCGGCGGGCAAGGGGTGGAGGTTGTCGAAGGCGATGTCCTTCAAACCGACCTTTCCCAATGGGGCGAGGCCGTGGTTTGCGGCAACCTGCCTTACTACATCACGTCGCCAATCATTGAGCGGGTGCTGGCACTCGGCCAGGTGCTGAAACGGGCCGTCTTTCTCGTCCAGAAAGAGGTGGCCGAGCGGATTACGGCGCAGCCCGGCAGCCGGGACTATGGTTATCTTTCGGTTGCGGTCCAAGCTCGAGCCAGGGCCGAGAAGCTGTTGACGGTGAAGGCCGCGGCGTTCCGTCCGCCGCCTAAGGTGGACAGCGCGGTGATCCGGTTGACGCCGATCGAGGGCATGGACCGGAGCGAAATGGCCGGGTTCCTGCGCTTCGCCGGACTCTGTTTCCACATGAAGCGCAAAACGCTGCGCAACAACCTCGCCGCCGCCTATCCACTGGAGATTCTGAAGGATCTGCCAGAGGCCGGCCTGCGCGCCGAGCAGCTCACCGTGGCGCAAATAATGGATCTGCACCAGCGGTTGAAGGCAGCTTCCGAAGCAGGCGCGTAAGCGGACCCCGTATACTTGAAGGTTAATGGTTCGAGTCCGTTTCGCTCCCTCTCCAACCGGGTACTTGCATATCGGCAGCGCCCGGACGTTCATTTTCAATTGGCTGTTCGCCCGCCGCCACGGCGGGACGATGATCCTGCGGCTGGACGACACCGACGTCGAGCGCAATACGCAGGCCTCAGTCGATTCCATTTTCGACGGCCTGAAGTGGCTCGATCTCAGTTGGGACGAGTACTACCGCCAGTCCGACCGCCTGCAATTGCATACGGAAGCCGCCGAAGCCATCCTGGCCAAGGGCCTGGCCTACCGCGACTTCACGCCGATGACGCAACCCTCGGACGACAAGCCCAACGAGGGCGGCGCCGCTTGGCTTTGCAATCCGGAGATGCGGGATTTGTCGAAAGAGGAAAGCAATCGGCGTGCCGCGGCGGGCGAGCCTTTTGTGATCCGCTACAGGGTGCCGCGCGAGACAGGCCGGGTGGTGACCTTCACCGACGAGGTTTATGGCGAGCAGTCCAAGTCGACGGCCGACATTGAGGATTTCGCCCTGCTGCGCAGCAACGGGCTGCCCACCTACCACATGGCCTCCTGCGCCGACGACGCCGATTTGCGGATTTCGCATATCATCCGCGGCCAGGACCATCTGACCAATACCTTCAAGCATGTCCTGATCTTCGAGGCGCTGGGCTACACGCCGCCGAAGTTTGCCCACCTGCCGCTGCTGATCGCCCCGGACGGAGCGAAGCTGAGCAAGCGCAGGCACGGGCCGGTGGTCAGCGTGACGACGTACCGCGACGCCGGCTTCCTCGCCCACGCCTATGTGAACTTCCTTTGCCTGCTGGGCTGGTCGCCGAAAGACGACCGCGAGAAGTTGTCGCGGGAAGAACTGGTGGCCGTGTTCGGATTCGAGGGCGTCAACCGCTCGAACGCAGTAGTCAACTTCAGCGACGAAGATCCCATCGACCCGAAGGCGCTGTGGCTGAACTCGCAGCACCTTTACGCGATGACTATCCCGGAGTTGGCCGCCGCGCTGAAGCCGGTGCTGGAAGGCGCGGGCTACACGGTGGAAGACGATTACCTGCTGAAGGTGACGCCTCTCGTCCAGGAGCGCATCAAGACGCTGAACGATGCGCCGGCGGTGGCGGATTTCTTTTTCCTGTCCGAGCTTGCGCCCTACGACCCCGCCGAGTTGATCCCGCAAAAGGGCGACGCGGCGATGGCCGTGAAGGCGCTTGACAAGGCGGTCTCCACGCTTGAGACAGCCGAATTCACCCACGACGGTTTGGACGCCGCGTTGCGAGCCGCAGCCGTGGAGTTGGGCGTCAAGGCGGGCCAGATGTTCCAGCCGATCCGGGTGGCGGTATGCGGGCGCAAGAACGCACCGCCGCTGTTCGAAACGCTGGAAGTGTTGGGCCGCGACGTCTGCCTGCCGCGCATCCGGCGGGCGATTGAGCTGTTGAAGTAAGACCGATCGAGGAGCGAAAGACACATGGCCGCCGAAGAGCCGAACGCAGAGAGCATGAACCCGGAAGCAGCAGGCGGATCGCCCGCGGCGCCGTCGAACTTCGTCCGCGACATCGTCCTGGCCGACATCGCGTCAGGAAAGCACGGCGGGCGGGTGCAGACACGGTTTCCACCGGAGCCGAACGGCTACCTGCATATCGGCCACGCCAAGTCGATCTGCCTGAACTTCGGCCTGGCGCGCGAGTTTGGCGGCAAGTGCAACCTGCGCTTCGACGATTCGAACCCCTGCAAGGAAGAGGTCGAGTATGTCGAATCGATCCTGACCGATGTCAGGTGGCTCGGCTTCGAGCCGGACGGGATCTTTTACGCATCGGACTACTTCGACCAGCTTCATGCATGGGCAGTGCAACTGATCAAGCAGGGCGACGCCTATGTCTGCGACCTGACGGCCGAGCAGGTGCGTGAGTACCGTGGCACGCTGACCGAGCCGGGCAAGGAGAGCCCGTGGCGCAACCGGTCAATCGAAGAAAACCTCGATCTGTTTGAACGCATGAAGAACGGCGAGTTTCCCGACGGCACCCGCACGCTGCGCTCGAAGGTCGACATGGGGTCACCGAACCTGAACATGCGCGACCCGGTGATGTACCGCATCCTGCACGCCTCGCACCACCATGTCGGCGACAAATGGTGTATCTATCCGATGTACGACTTCACGCACGGGCAGTCGGATTCGATCGAGCAGATCACGCATTCCATCTGTACGCTGGAGTTCGAGGATCACCGGCCGTTGTACGACTGGTACATCCAGCGGCTGGGCATCTTCCCGCCGCAGCAGATTGAATTTGACCGGCTGAACCTGACCTACACGCTGCTGAGTAAGCGCAGGCTGCTGGCGCTGGTGCAGCAGGGCGTGGTTTCCGGCTGGGACGATCCGCGGATGCCGACGCTGAGCGGGATCCGGCGGCGCGGGTATACGCCCGAGGCGATCCGCACGTTCTGCGGGCGCATCGGCGTGTCGAAGACCAATGGCATCAACGAACTGGGACTGCTGGAGCATGCCGTCCGCGAAGATCTGAACGCGCACGCGCTCAGGGCGATGGCCGTGCTGCGACCGTTGAAGGTGGTGATCGACAACTACCCCGACGGCCAGACGGACGAACTCGAAGCGGTCAACAATCCCGAAGACGCATCGGCCGGGACGCGCATGGTCCCCTTCTCGAAGGTGCTCTACATTGAGCAGGACGACTTCCGCGAAGTGCCGCCGAAGGGCTATTACCGGCTCTCGCCGGGCAAGGAGGTCCGGCTGCGCTACGGCT
The DNA here is from genome assembly GCA_014860455.1 of Bryobacteraceae bacterium. Classification (GTDB taxonomy): domain Bacteria; phylum Acidobacteriota; class Terriglobia; order Bryobacterales; family Bryobacteraceae; genus PNKE01. The sequence continues at coordinate 16,419 of JACZJQ010000219.1, forward strand.
ACCTGATCACCTGCACAGGCGTTGAGAAAGATCCGGCGACGGGCGAGGTGACCACAGTTCACTGCACCTACGACCCGGCGACGCGGGGCGGCAATGCGCCGGACGGGCGCAAGGTGAAATCGACAATCCATTGGGTGTCGGCCGAACATGCCGTGGACGGCGAGGTGCGGTTGTATGACAATCTCTTCCTGACGGCCAACCCGAACCAGGAAAACGAAGGCGGCGACTGGATGGCAAATGTCAATCCGAATTCGCTGGAAGTGGTTTCGGATGCGAAGCTTGAGCCCTCGTTGAAGGCGGTTGCGGCTGGCGCGCGGTATCAGTTCGAGCGCCTGGGCTATTTCTGCGTGGATCCGGACACGACGCCGGAGAAGCCGGTGTTCAACCGCACGATCGGGCTGCGCGACGCCTGGGCAAAGATGCAGAAGACGCAGCAGGGATAGGCCGGGCGAGAGCGCCCGGAATCAACGACGGAAGGCATTGGGTCAAATGAACATACTCGGTCTGGGCGGATTGATGAACGAGGCGGCGGCGACCGTCCTGGCGGATGGACTGATCGTTTCGGCGGTGGAACAGCGCAAGGTGGCGCCGAGGCGGCACCGAGGAGCGCTGCCGCTGGAGGCGATTGAGTCGGCATTGAAGTTGGCCGGGGTGAACGCAGCGTCGATCGAAACCGTGGCCATCGCCAGGCCGTTTGTGGACCGGCACGACGGACGGCACCTGAATCAGGAACTGCGGGCGATGTTCCCCAATGCCCGCGTCGCCGGGGTGGAACATCACCGGGCGCACGCCGCCTCGGCGTATTACGGTTCGCCTTTCAACGAAGCCACGGTGCTGACGTTGGACAATTCCGGCGATTTCCGCTGTGGGGCGCTGTGGCGGGCATCAGGCGCGTCGATGCAACTGGAACGGGAGTTCACCTATCCGGATTCGCTGGGCGACCTCTACACCCGGGTGACCGAACTGCTCGGCTTCAAGCCGTCGTCGGAAGAACACAAGGTGCAGTGGCTGTCGGCGTCATCGGACGATTCGTTGGAACCCGTCTTCCGGTCCATCCTGATGCAGCCGGGCGCCGGACTACGGGCTGACCGCGCCTGGTTTGACCACAACCGAATCGGCCGCGGCGGCTTCAGCGCGAAGTTCTATTCAGCGCTTGGGCTGGAAGACGGCGCCGATATCCCGGCCGGCATGTTTCCGGCCATCGCCGCCGGGTTGCAGAGGGCGATCGAGAACATCGTCATCGAACTGGCCGGGGAGGGTGAGAATCTCTGTCTGGCAGGCGGGTTGGGATTGAACGCGCTGCTGGTGGATGCGCTCGAACAGTGCGGGCGGTGGAAGACGGTCTACGTCCAACCGGTTTCGGGCAATGCCGGCACGGCGCTGGGAGCGGCCTGGCACGCCTGGCACCAGTTGCACGGGCAGGCGCGCAGCAAACCGCTGGAGACGCTGGCGCTCGGCCACTCCTACGGGCAGGAAGAGATCAAGCGGGTGCTTGAGAACTGCAAGCTGCACTTCAAGTACATGCTGACCACCGATGAGGTGATCTCGGCCACCGTCGAGCGGCTTTCGGGCGATCACATCCTGGCCTGGATGCAGGGCCGCATGGAGTTTGGCCCTCGTGCCCTGGGCAACCGCAGCATCCTGGCGTCGCCGCTGAACCCCTATTCGGCGGAAAACCTGAACGTCTATATCAAGCACCGTGAGCCATTCCGCAAGTTCGCCGCCTCGGTGCCGGTGGAACTGGCTGGTGAGTACTTCGACGCCGGTCCGAATGCCAGGTTCCTGGCCAGCGTCGGACGCGTCAAGGCCGCTCACCGCAAGTGGTTTGAGAGCGCAGTGCTAGGCGAGGGCCTGATCCGCGTGCACACGGTGGACAAGGACGAGAATCCGCTGTTCCACCGGCTGCTGCTGGCCTGGGGCCGGAAGACGGGCGTGCCGGTGCTGTACAACACCTCATTTAACCTGTTTGGCGACCCGATGGTGTGCACCCCGCGCGACGCCGTGAGGAGTTTCTACTCCTCGGGCATCGATTCGATGGTGATCGGCAACTTCGTTCTCGAGAAGTAGCGCTCACTGCCGGCTGAACGCGCCCTCGGCCAGCCGCCGGGCGTAGTCGCCGATGTCCTCGGGCCAGCCGCCGGTCAGGAGCGTGAACTTTGCCCGGTCGCCGGCGAATAGCGCACGGATCGCCTCTTCATAGCCAGGCTCATTTCCAGCCATGGCCGTCATGAACCTGTAGGCCGACTCCTGCGACTTCCTGGGCGCGGCGCTTCCCTGATCGGCTCTCCGCGCCTCCTCCACCAGCCTCCTCAACGCCGCCGACGCACCCCCCGGCTGCCCGTTCAGCCACTCCCAGTGCCGCGGCAACAAGGTCACCTCCCGCGCCTCTACGCCAAGCTTCGGCCGCCCAGGACCCCGCGCTGGCGTCTTTTCTTCACCTCCGTACCGCGCCGCGATCTCCTCCGGGCCGCCCCGTAAATCGAGGTCGATCTGCCGCCCCGTGCCCTCCTCGAAGACGAGAACTGTCTCGTCCCCTCCGCCGGCCGCCGCCTCCAGTAGCGCGATCGCCACATCCGCCGCTGGACCCGAGGCGATCCGCCTTGGCCCCGCAAATGCCGTCAACGTCTTGTTTTTGTTGGAGTTCGCTTCAGTCATTATTTTGTCCTGGTAAAATCATATTACCCGGATAAAACAGATCCGTCAACACTAGGAGCTCGTCTGGGCAAACCGCGCGGAGCGGCGCGGGGTGTGACGGGAGTATCCTGGGTGAACGGCGGTGCATTATGAGAGTTCCGGGATTCACTTCAGCAGTCGGCTCCCTGTTGGCGACGGGATTGATGTCGGTAGCGCCAGCGGCTCTGGCGGCGGCGTCGAGGGCCGGCGCGGCGAAGGTGGACATCACGCCGGAGAACCCGGTGTGGATGTCGGGCTACGCTTCGCGGACCGAGCCTTCTGAAGGTGTCGAGCAGCGGATCTGGGCCAAGGCGCTGGCGATTGAGGACGGCTCGGGCGGGCGGGTGGTGATCGTGACGACGGACCTGATCGGGTTGCCGCAGTCGCTGTCGGACCGGGTTTCGGCGTCGGCGGCGGACAAGTACCGGCTGTCGAGGGCGCAACTGCTTCTGAATTCGTCGCATACGCATACGGGTCCGATGGTGGAGGGCAACCTGTCGCCGATGGCTCCGAAGGATCCGGCGGAGCTGGCCCGGATCCGTGAGTACACGTTGAAACTGCACGACAAGATGCTGGAGGTGATCGGCGCGGCGATCGGAAATCTGCAGCCGGCGCGGCTTTCGTTCGAGTTCGGCGAGGCGAAGTTTGCCAGCAACCGGCGGGTGAAGACCGCCAAGGGCTGGGCGAACCAGCAGAATCCGGACGGGCCTGTCGATCACCGGGTGCCGGTGCTGCGGGTGACGAGCCGCGACGGGCAGATCCTGGCGCTGCTGTTCGGCTACGCCTGCCACAACACGACGGCGACGGGCGAGCATTACAAGATCAGCGGCGACTATGCCGGATACGCGCAGGCGGACCTGGAGAGGCGTTTTCCAGGGGCGACGGCGCTGTTCGTGACACTGTGCGCGGGCGACCAGAACCCGTATCCGAGGGGCAAGTACGAGCTGGCCGAGCAGCACGGGCATTCTCTTGGCGCGGAGGTGGCGCGGGTGGCGGCGACGCAGATGAAGCCGGTTTCGGGCAAGGTGAAGTCGGCGTTCAAGATGACCCGGCTGGCGCTGGAGAACATGCAGCAGGTGGACTATCCGGTGCAGGCGGTGCGGTTCCAGAGGGGGTTCACGCTGATCGCGCTGGGCGGCGAAGTGGTGATCGATTACGTGAAGATCCTGGGCGGGATGTTCCCGAAGGAACCGCTCGTCGTTGCGGGGTATTCGAATGCGGTGATGGCGTATATTCCGAGCAAGCGGATTTTGGATGAGGGCGGCTATGAGGGCGCCGACTCGATGAAATGGTACGGGCTGCCGACGAAGTGGGCGGCGGATGTGGAGGAGCGCGTGAAAGACGCCGCGGCGGAGGTGATGAGGAGGGTGAAATGACCGCGCTCTTCCTGTGTCTGCTTCTTGCCGCGCCGCCGGAGGATCCGAGGCAGTCGATCATGGACCGTGCGGCTGCTGTGCCGCCGGAGGTGGCGGCGGAGCTCTACATCAAGCTGGCCGACTCGGGTTATCCACTGGACAAGAAGAAGCGGTTGGAGATGCTTGAGGACGCCTGGCGGATGGCGGGTCTGGCGAAGATGGAGATGCCGCCGAAGATGGCCGTGAACGGGATGAACACGGACACCGATGCCGGGCGGATTCTGGGCAGTCCGCGATTGGACAAGCTGACGCTGCGGGTGAGGGCGATCCGGGCGATGCTGCCCCTGGACCGGAAAACGGCCATGGAACGCCTGGAGGAGATGCCGGTGCCCGCGCCGCCGAGAGCGCCGTGCGAGAGTGCGCTGACAGGCGCGCCGGATCCCTACTTCGAGCTTCTTCGCGACCTGGGAGCAGCCGATCGGCTGATGCTTGACTTGAGGGCGTTGACGGTTCCGGAACAGCTTGCGCCTGCGATCAAAGCGGTTCTGAACATCAGGCGAATGGACAAGGATCTGCGGGACCTGATGGTGGTGGCGTGGGCCGGCTCGCTGAAAGGAATGAACGGATCGTTCAGAAGCTACTATTCGTCGCGGGACGAATTGAATCGGGAGTTTAGCGGATTGACGAAACACATCGATCTGTTTATCCCGTCGTTCCCGAAGGTGCCGGAAGCGATCGCGGAGTACGACGCCCGGCACTGGGCGGGGGAGGTTTGCGCGGACAGGGCGAAGGACCCGCAGGCGGCCAAGGCAGAGAAGATCGGGCCGGGACCGAAGAACCCATCCTACTGGTCGAACCCGGCGGCAGCGAAGGTGATGGCGGAGATGAAGGCGCTGAGGTTCGGAACCCCGGAGCAGCAGGCCGAGTACAACAAGCGGCCCCGGATGGCCAACGGGATGGCGCATTTCCTGCCGATCGAGATGCGCAAGACTTCCGAGTGGGAAACTGCCATGCGGAAGTATCTCTATTCGTTGGAGGAGTGGAAAAAGGACGACAACGAGACAGACCGGAGCTGGTTCCATCAGCGCGCGATGAGCTACAGCGCGGTTTTGGCGATCGTCCCCGACGGGCCGATGCGGCAGGGCGTGGTGCAGAGCTACATCACGTTTCTGAACGGGGCGGCGATGAAGCAGGAGAGTCCGGCGGAATGGCTGCTGGCGTTCGACTACCTACGTGAGGGCCGAGGTGCAGATACAGGAGCGGCGGAGGGATCGGTGGAGGCCGAGGTCCGGCGGAGCGGCGACGGGTTAATGAATCTGATACTTGATGCGCGACAGGTGTTGAAAGCGAAATGAGCGAGGCTTTGTACGGGGCGATTGAGGCGGGCGGGACCAAGTTTGTCTGCGCGGTGGGCGGCGAGGCGACGGATCTCCGCGACATCCGGCGGTTTTCGACGTCGCACAATCCGCTGGAGACGATGGCCGAGGTGATCGGCTATTTCAAGGGGCATGGGCCGTTGAAGGCGGTGGGGATCGCGACGTTTGGGCCGATCGATTACCCGTCTGGGCGGATCACGACGACGCCGAAGCTGGCGTGGCGGGACTTTCCGTTGCGGGATTCGGTGCGGCGGGCGTTTGAGGTGCCGGTGGGGTTTGACACGGACGTGAACGCGGCGGCGATCGCCGAGGCGCGGTACGGGGCGGGGCGGGGCCTGGAGAATTTCATTTACAT
>JACZJQ010000220.1 GCA_014860455.1 Bryobacteraceae bacterium
CTCTCGGGTGGGGCGACTAAGGTATTCGATGGATGGACTAGGGTCCCAAATAAACCGAAGTATTAGATAGGGATTTGCGAAGGTACTGAGTGCAGGGACCCAAGAGATACAAGTCGATCGGGGCGAAGGTGAGCATCTTCACGGGGTTGCTGGTCTCGTGGGTGATCGTGGTGGTACTGGCCATTGAGAACAACCAGCAGTTGCTGGGGATGGGCAAGCCGGTGGCGCTGGGCTGCGTTGTCGTGCTGGTGGCGGGCGCGATCGCGAAGTTTGTGACGAAGTTGCTGGTGAAGCCTCTGGGGGTGTTGGAAGAGGGAATCCGGAACCTGGAGAACGGGAAGCTGAGAAGGATCCGGCCGGCACGGACAGGGGACGAGATCGAGTATCTGGGGGAGAGTTTCAACCGCATGGTGGTCGCGTTGTCGGCCTACCGGGCGGCGGTTGTCCGGGCGCGGGCGGTTCTGGAGAAGCGGATTCAAGAGCGGACCGAGGAGTTGGAGAGCGCGCTGACGGCGTCGGTTTCGGCCGGCCAGGCGAAGAGCGAGTTTCTGGCGAACATGTCGCACGAACTGCGGACGCCGATGAGCGGGGTCATCGGGATGTTGGAACTGCTGTCGGAGAGCCAAATGACGCGGGAGCAGCGCGACTATCTATCGACGGCGAGGAACTCCGCACATGCGCTGCTGGCGCTGGTAAACGACCTGCTGGACTTGTCGAAGATCGAGGCCGGCAAAATGGTGATAGAGGAGATTCCGTTCGAACTCCGGCAACTGGCGAGGGAGAGCGCGCGGGGGAGCCTGGCGGCAGCCGCGGCGAAGGGGCTGACGTTGGACCTGGAGGTGGATCCCGAGACGCCGCGCGGCGTGATGGGGGATCCGCTGAGGTTGCGGCAGGTGCTGGTGAACCTGATCAACAACGCGGTGAAGTTCACCGCGCAAGGCGGGGTATCCGTGAGGATCTGGAAAGTGCCGGGCACGGGGGATCTGGAAACAGACAGGCTGAGGATCTCAGTGATCGACTCAGGGCCGGGGATTCCGCAAGACAAGCTGGAGAGCATCTTCGAGAAGTTCACGCAGGCGGACTCAAGCATCAGCCGGAAGTATGGCGGCACGGGCTTGGGGTTGGCAATCACGCGAAGCCTGGTGGATCTGCAAGGGGGCAGGATCTGGGTGGAGAGCGCAGTGGGCGAGGGGAGTTGTTTCAACGTTGAATTGCCGTGCCGTGCGGCGTCACTGCTGGCGAGGCCGGAGACGGCAGGGGTGGACGGAGAGCGTCCGCATGCCGGAAAGGTGCGGGGCCGGATTCTGCTGGTGGAGGACAACACGGTCAACCAGAAAGTGGTGCTGACCATGCTGCGCAAACGCGGATATGAGGTGGATGTCGCGGGCGACGGGCTGAGCGCCCTGGAAGCGATGCGGAATAGAGCATACGCCCTAGTGCTTATGGACGTTCAGATGCCGGGGCTGGACGGATTGCAGACGACGCGCAGGATCAGGGCCGATGAAAAGTACCGGGCGTTGCCGATCGTGGCCATGACGGCCCACGCGATGAGCGGCGATAAGGAGCGTTGCCTGGAAGCGGGGATGAACGCTTACCTGGCGAAGCCGGTCGATCAGCGAAATCTGATCAGGGTGGTCGACGAGCTGATGTCCGGAGTGGTCAAGGAGGCGGCAGGAGGACCAGACACGGCAGATCCAGGGCGGGTGGCGTCTCTGAACGAGGCGGACCCTGAGATAGCCAAACAGATGGTGAGACTGTTCATGCAGCTTGCGCCGGAGCGGGTGGAGAAGATGCGGGAATCGATGGAGAACCGGGACAGCGAGGCGCTGAGGCGGAACGCGAGGCGAGTGATGGGGGCGGCGCAGAGCATTGCCGCAGCCGAGGTTATGAAGTCGGCGGAGGAAGTGCATCAGGCAGGAGTGATTGAGGACTGGGACCGGGCCGAAACGGGTCTGGGGGCGCTGGAAGCGCACTTGAGGCTGCTCAGCGGGCCGGCGGCGAAAGAGGATGAAGCGCAGCTGAGATCGTGAGCGCGCGGGCGGGCGGCTAACCGGCGAGCGAGCGGATTTTGTCCCAGACGGCGGCGATATCGTCGTGCGTGGTTCCGACGTTGCCGATCGCGAAACGGAGGACGAAACGGCCATCGAGGACGTTTCCTGAGAGGAAAGCCGTACCGGAGGCGTTGATGGCGTCGAGCAGGGCGCGGCTGGCGTCGTCGCCGGACTTGAGGCGGAAGCAGACCAGCGACAGACGGGTGGGGGCGCAGATTTCGAAACGCGGGTCGGCTTCGATCCATGAGCGCAATTCGGCGGCCCATTGGATGTGGGCGCGAAGGATGGAGACGATCTTCTCGCGTCCGAACCAGCGCATGACAAACCAGAGCTTGAGGGCGCGGAAGCGGCGGCCGAGGGGAATGCCGTAGTCCATGAGATTGACGGCGACGCCGTCCTGATTGGTTTTGAGGTAGTCGGGGACGAGGGCGAAGGCCTGGCGGAGGACGTCGGGGCGGCGGCAGTAGAAGGCGCTGAGGTCGATGGGGGTGAAGAGCCACTTGTGGGGATTGATGACGAGCGAGTCGGCGCGGGCGGCGCCGTCGAGGATCCAGCGCATTTCAGGGATGATGGCGGCGGGTCCGCCGTAAGCGGCGTCGATGTGGTGCCAGAGGCCGAATTCGTCGGCGATGTCCTGGATGGCGGCGACGGGATCGATGGAGGCGACCGAGGTGGTGCCGGTGGTGGAGACGACGCAGAAGGGCTTCAAGCCGGCCCTGAGGTCATCGGTGATGGTCTGGCGCAAAAGAACGGGGTCCATGCGGAATTCGGAATCGACCCCGATGAGGCGGACGTTGTCGCGGCCTAGTCCGATGGAGAGCGCGCCCTTTTCGACGGAGGAGTGGGCGTGCCGGGAGGTATACATGACGAGGCCCTGGCCTGCGCCTTTGTGGCGGATATCGGGGTCGGCGACGGCGCGGGCGGCGGCGATGGCGTGGAGGGTGGAGAGCGAGGCGGTGTCGTGGATCATGCCGAAGAAAGACTCGGGCAGGCCGATCCACTGACGGAGCCAGGACATGACGACTGCTTCGAGTTCAACCGAGGCCGGGCAGGAGAGCCAGACCATGCTGTTGACGTTGAGGGCGGTGGCGAGCATTTCGCCGAGGATGCCGGGGGCCGACGCGCTGACGGAGAAGTAGGCGTGGAAGCGGGGGTGGTTCCAGTGGTTGACGGCGGGGATCACCTGGCGCTGGAAGTCGGCGAGGATGTCGTCCATGGACTCGCCCTGTTCCGGGGCCGAGGCTGGTAAGGCGCGGGCAAGGTCGCCGGGTTGGACGCGGGGGACGACGGGGTAATCGCGGGTGTTTTCAAGGTAGTTGGCGATCCAGTCGACGACCTCGTGGCCATGGCGGCGGAACTCGTCGGGGGACATGTCGAAGGGTCTCATATGGTCTCCAATACTGCGGGACCGGCGGACGGCGCCAGGGGCTGCGGTTCTCCTGCTCCCGCTACTAGATATACAATGGCAGGCGGCTGAGGTGCCGAACATATGGACTTTTCGAAACTGAGAACACGGCGTTCGATGTTCACCAGCGCGCCGGCGGTGGCCGGCGCATTTGCGATCATGAGGCCGGAACTGGTGCGGGGATGGGCCCCTGCGCGGCTGAAGGCAGGGCTGATCGGCTGCGGCGGTCGCGGGACGGGCGCGGTGATCGACGCCATGAACGGCGATCCGGCGATCGAACTGCACGTCATGGGCGATGCGTTTGAGGACAAACTCGAAGCCAGCATCAAGAACCTGCGGGCGCGGGCAGAGAAGATCGGCGCCGCTGACCGGATCAAAGTGGAGCCGGACAAGCGGTTTGTCGGGTTCGAAGCCTACAAGAAGGTGATTGCGTCGGATGTGGACGTGATCTTCCTCTGCGCGCCTCCCGGATGGCGTCCCATTCACTTCGAAGCGGCGGTGGAGGCGGGCAAGCATGTGTTCTGCGAGAAGCCGTTCGGTGTGGATGCGACGGGCGTACGCAAGTGCATGGCGGCGGCGAAGAAGTCAGTTGAGAAGAAGCTGACGGTGGTGAGCGGGGCGCAGCGTCGCAGCGATCCGCTCTACCTGAATGCGGTGGCCGATTTGAAGAGCGGCAAGCATGGCGACGTGGTGGCGCTTTATGCTTACTGGGTGGGCTCGCCGGTGATCCAGCAGCCGAAGGGCAGGATGGAGAAGTGGGGCGAGTTTGAGTGGCAGCACCGCAACTGGTATTCGAACCTGTGGATCTGCGGCGACCAGATTGTCGAACAGCACCTGCACAATATCGACGTCTGCAACTGGATCATGGGGACGCACCCGGTGAAGGTGGTGGCCTCGGGCGGGGCTTCGTGGCGGCCGCAGGACGAAGTGCACGGCAACATCTACGACAACGTGAGCGCGGACTTCGAATACCCGAACGGGGTGAGGATGTCGTCCTACTGCCGGCAGTACCCCAGGGGGTCGTACAACCAGGTGAACGAGATCGTGGCGTGTTCGAAGGGCCGGTTGAAACTGGACCAGACGAAGGGCGCGCCGGGCTATGTGAACGAGCACACGAAGCTGTACAAGTCGATTCGCGGCGACGGTCCGTACATCAACGAAGCGATGGAAGTGGCCGAATCGACGCTGACGTGCATCATGGGCCGGGAGTCAGCGTATTCGGGTCTGGCGTTGACGTGGGATCAGATCATGAACTCGCAGCAGGACCTGATGCCGAAGACGTGGGACTATAACGCGACCAATCCGCCGACACCGTTCCCGGTGCCGGGCAAGTACAAGTTCATCTAGACGGTTGATTTGAGATGGAATGGGGGCCGGAGGCGCGGGTGCGTCTCCGGCCTTTGTCATCGAGAGGCCTACGGATGCGATGAAAGCTCGATAGACTTGTCGGTCATGGACCGTCGGAGTTTTCTGGGCAGTGCATCCGTCACGGCTGCGTCACATGAGCGGATCCTTGGCGCGAACGACCGGGTGCGCGTTGCGCTGGTGGGTTGCGGAGGGCGGGGCCGATACGTCAGCGGGTTCATGCGCGAGGTGAGCGGCGTGGAACTGGCCTGTTGCGCGGATGTGGATCTGCGCAAGGCCCGCAGGGCGGCAGAGGCTGCCGGCGGCGGCGCCGATGTGGCCCAGGACTTCAGGAAGGCGCTGGAACGCAAAGATATCGACGCCGTGGTTGTGGCAACCCCGGACCACTGGCACGCCGGCGTCGCCATCCTGGCTTGCCGGGCGGGCAAGCATGTCTACATCGAAAAGCCGCTCACGCACAACATCCGCGAGGGCCGTGCGCTGGTGAGGGCGGCGGAGGCGGGCGGGACCATCGTCCAGGCAGGGCTGCAACACAGGTCGGCGCCGCATTTCGAGGAGTGCGCTGAACTGGTGAGATCGGGTGCGCTGGGCAAGGTCCACTTCGTGAGGATCTGGAACGCGAACAACATGGGTGCGACGGGGATCGGGACGCAGCCGGATGGCGATCCTCCCGCCGAACTCGATTGGGATTTCTATTGCGGGCCGGCCCCGCTGCGGCCGTACAATCCGCTCCGCGCGGGACCGACGTTCCGCTGGTTCAGGGACTACGCCACGGGCTTCATTACGGACTTCGGGGCCCACCGGTTCGGGACGGTGCATCACATCATGGGCGTGGATGCTCCAAAGACGGTGAGCGCCTCGGGCGGGCGATTCGCGGTGGGAGGGATGAGCGAGATGCCCGACCTGATTGCGGCGACATATGAGTACGAGGGGTTCGTTCTCAGCTATGAGGGGTCCAACTTCAACGGCTTCGGGATACCGCGGGGCGGCAGCGGGCTAAAGCACTACAACCAGCGCGGGAGGTGGGACCGGCCGAACGGCATGGCGTTCCACGGCACGCAGGGGACGCTGTTCGCCGACCGGATAGGTTATGAACACTACCCGGAGCCGGGGAGGCCGGGGGAGATGCCAGCGGGAGAGGCGGTGTGGAAGCAGGGGGCCGACGCGACCAGGCTGCACGCGCAGTCGTTCATCCGGAACATCCGTGAGAATCGAAAGCCGGAGGCGAGCGCGGAGTTCGGGCACAGGGTGACGACCGCAGGTGTGCTGGGCAATATCGCGCTGGCAACTGGGGCGAAGCTCAGGTGGAACGCCCGGAGCGAGGAGTTTGAGGGCGGGCCGAGGCGGGCGGCGGAGTTGCTGGGCCGGAGAG
>JACZJQ010000221.1 GCA_014860455.1 Bryobacteraceae bacterium
GGGCTGGCGGCGATGACGCTGCACAGCCTGGTGGACTTCAACCTGTACATTCCCGCAAACGCTCTGGCTTTGGCGTGGATCGCCGGGCTGGCGACGAGCGAGGGGCTGGATAGCCGGTGATCGACGGGCTGACATTGAACAAGCTGCTGCCGGCTCTGGCGCTTCCTTCAGGGCTGGCGTTTTGGCTGTGCTGCTACGGGGCGTGGAAGCGGAAGCGTTGGCCGGTAGCGGCGGGGCTGGCATTGGTTGCCATCGCTGGATGTCCAGTGGTGGCGGACGGGTTGTTGTGGACGTTGGAGGCGAACTACCAGGGACCGTGGACGCCGGACAGGGGGTATGAGGCAGTTCTGGTGCTGGGCGGCTATATGGAGGATTACCAGGGCGAGGATCGTGAGCCGCAGTGGGCGGCGCATGGGGAGAGGCTGGAGGCAGGGATCCGGCTGGTGAAGCAGGGCCGGGCCGGGATGTTAGTGCTGTCGGCGGGCGACGACAGGAAGGAACTGTCGCAAGGGGAACGGGCGCGGCGGGTGGCGGTGGCGCGTGGCGTCGCGGAGGAGAAGATCCTGGTGACCGGGCCGGTGTTGAACACGGAAGACGAGGCGCGGGCGATGGCGGCGATTGCGCGAGCCAGGGGATGGACAAGGCTTGGGCTGGTGACCTCGGCGTTCCATATGCGGCGGGCGATGCTGCAATTTTCGAGCCATGGGATCGGGCCGGTAGCGCTGGCGACCGATTTCAATCAGGCACGGCAAGGACGACTCGCGCAGGACCTTGTGCCAAACGCCGAGGGGCTGATGTGGAGCGAGCGGGCGTTGCGGGAGTGGATGGGGATAGGGTATTACACGCTGCGACGGCTGCTTTGAACAGCCAATGCGCCGGTGAGCCGGTGGAGCATGAAGGCTCGGTCGGGGTTTGCACGCCAGAGGGACTTGCGGGGGGCAAGAAGCCAGTGGGCGGCGTGGCGTGCGCGGGCTGAAAGGGAATCGATCTGGCTGAGACGGAGGCGCAGGCGAGCGATTGATCCAGGCGTGCCGGCATGGGCGCAAGCGATCATCGCCTCGATGGCGGAGATCCCACGGGTGAGCCAGCGCGGGACGGAATCAGGGGCAAACCCGGCCTCTGGAGGCAATGGCATCTGATGGAAATGGGCGCAGACGCCGGTGGCGAACAGTGCCATTCGCCGGCAAAGCCGAGCGGTGGCAGCTTCGAGGGTTTCGTGCCACTCGCCCGCGGTGAGCCGGCCTAGCACGGCTGCCGTATCGGCGACGCCTTTCACCGACCAGCAGCCATGACGGTAGAAATGTCCGATGGCGAACAGGGCGGAGTCGACGGGCGATAGGGTATTGATCTGGACGCCGAACAGGTTGAGGGTGTGCGGCGCCGAGGGAGAGTCGATGGGAAAGGGGCGGTAGAAGGAAGCGCTGAAAGTCCAGTGCAGGTCAATGGTGTGTCCGGCCGGATGGGTCATCATGAGTTCGCATTCGGAGTCGATGAACGCCAGGCTGACGCGACCGACGGGGCCGGGTTCGCAATCATAGCCAAGTTGGCGCAGCCGTTCAACGGCTTCCCAGATTCGATGCCTTGGTACCTGAAGGTCAAGATCACTGAACTCGCGCAGCGAGACATCGCCATAGAGCTGTTGAGCGAGGACCGGGCCTTTGAAGGCGACTACCGGGAGGCCGGCGTTCACCAGTGCCGGCATGACGCGGACGAGTTCACCGGCGAGAAAGAGATTGTGCGCGGACAAGGCGGCGCACTCCGACTGAAGGCGATCGAGTGGGCCAGCGGGCATGAACGGGACGAGGTTTCGCAGGAGGGCCGGGCGCACGCCGTGTGCAGCGGCCAGCATCAGGACGACGTCCCAATCGAGGGAGTTCGTCGATGTGAGTTGTTCGATGCAAGAGAGGCCTTCTCGGGAGGGCGGGATCGCCGAGGCGGCGATGACGAGTTGGAGTTCGGGACTCATTCGAAGGAGGATTGGCCGATCTGAGAAGCCCAGCCTTGAGCGTATTTACCGCGAAGGGAGAGAAGGTGATCGTGGGCGCCGGATTCGACGATCTGGCCTTCTTCAAGCACGTGGATCATATCGGCGTGGCGGGCGGCGGTGAAGCGGTGGGTGATCAGCAGCGCTGTACGGCGAGCGGCGAGGGTGCGGAATCGGGTGAGCCAGTCGGCTTCGGCCCAGGGGTCCATGGCGGAGGTGGGTTCATCGAGGATGAGAACCGGCGCCTGGCGATAGAACGCGCGAGCGAGCGCGAGGCGCTGCCACTGGCCGGCGGAGAGTTCATGGCCCGATTCGAACTCGCGGCCGAGCCTGGTTTCGAAGCCTTCCGGCAGCGATCCGGCGACGGACGACGCGCCTGCGGCATCGGCGGCAAAATGCACCCGTTGCTCGTCAGCCGGCGCGAGCGAATCACCGAGAGCGATGTTCTCGGCGAAGGTCACATGAAAGCAGGCCGGATTCTGCATCAGAGCAGTCATGGAGCGGCGGAGCAGCAAGGGATCGAATTGCTTGAGATCAATGCCGTCGAGTTGGATGGAGCCACGAGCGGGATCGTAGAAACGGCAGAGGAGTTTGATGAGGGTGGACTTCCCTGCCCCGTTTGCGCCGACGATGGCGGTGATGCGGCCGGCCTGAAGCGACAGACTGAAATCGTCGAACACCATGGATTCGCGGCCGGGATAGGCGAAGCCGATATTGCGGATCTCAATACCCTGGGTGATCGGCGCGGGCAGGGGCCGAGGGTTCTCGGGGGCAGTGATTTGGGGGCGGAGTTCGAGGAATTCGAACAGGTTGCCCAGGAAGAGCATGCTGCCATAGATCTCGGTCGCGTTGCCGAGCAAGGAATGAACGAGCCGCAGCCCCTGCTGGAGGGCCTGGTAGAAGAGAACCAGATCGCCCGGCGTGAGACGTCCCGACAGAGCCTGCAGGAGAATCCACGCGCCGATGGCGGCGGCAGCGGCGAAAGAGATGAGTGCGGCGGCCAGGCGGTCACGAGCCTGGCGTGCGGAGAAGGCGAGCCGGTTCCGCCTGAGTTCTGTCCGGATGTCGCGGAACTCCTGGATGAAACGGCCGCCGAGTTGGAACAGGCGAATTTCCGCGGCGGTTTGCGTGGCCGTGAGGAGCCAGTCCAGATACCAGGTGCGGCGCTCGGAGCCGGTGGCTGCGCGGCGCCATTGATGGAAGAGCAGACTGGACCGCAGCAGGATCGCCAGAGCGGGAACGGCGCCGGCGACAAACACCAGCGGCAGCCACCAGGCATATGTGATCAGAATCGCAGCGAGGCCCGCGAGCGTGAGGGCGCTCTGGATGGCGGCGCCGAAGTCTTCGAGCAGTTGAACCGGACGGTATGTGGCCTCGGAACGGGCACGGTGGAGATGGTCGTGGAAGTCGGCTGAGTCGTAAAACGCGAGGTCGGCCCGGACTGACTGCTCATGGACGAGATTGAGAATGTGGTCCTGGACGAGTTCCGCCTGTACCGCCCGGACATGGCTGGCGGCGGCAGACAGGAGTTCGGCAAACAGGAGCACTGCGCCGAGCAGGGCGGCTGAGACGAGCGTCGGCTCGAGTTCGAGGGTCTTGAGAGCTTCGAGCAACTGATCGACCACACGCCGCGAGAGGAGCACGGTTGCAAGCGGGACGAAGCCTTGGGCGAGGAGAAGGGCTGCCCAAGCGATGCTCCAGCCGCCGGCAGCCTGACGGACAAGAGCAAGGGTGGCCGGAAGGTGCTGGAACTCACGGGAGAACCTGGCGAAGCGCTCGGCAAACAGGACTGAGGCAGTGTCTGGCAATTGTCAGGTTAGCGAAATGATCAGAGAAAGAGAAGCCGGCAGCACGCAAGGTGCGCACACTGGAGTATACTGCTTCCAGCAGGCGAAGAGGGCGATAAGTCCCGACTTGTCATACGTTTATATGACATTGCAAATGAAAACATTGAAGTGGCTCGCAGTCACCGGGCAGCAGCGGCGAATGGTCCTGCGCGCTTGGGTGATGGGCGTGGCATGCGTGATCAGCCTGCAGTTTGGGACGTATGACAGGGCGCGTCGGGTGATGGCGAGGATGGCTGGCCGCGAACGTGGCTTGAGCGTCAGCGAGGCGGCTTGGGCGGCCATGGCCGGGGCAGGCAGGGCGCCGGGCGCGAAGTGCCTGGTGACGGCACTGGTAGGCGAGGCACTGCTGCGGGCATCGGGGCATGAGCCGGAGCTTTGCATAGGGGTGGCGCTGGAAGGCGGGTTCAGGGCGCACGCCTGGGTCGAGTCCGGCGGGCAGGCGGTGGTGGGCACGCCGCAGGACGGGGAGTACGAACGGCTGGTACCGGCCGGGGCGGCCACCGCATGAGCGGGATCGCCGGCATCATTCATTTCGACGGGCGGCCGGTGGAGCCGGGCGAGATCGAACGTATGACGGCGTCGATGGCGCACCGGGGGCCGGACGGGATCAGGCATTGGGTGAAGGGGAACGTGGCGCTCGGTCACTGCCAGATGTGTACGACACCCGAGTCTCTTGAAGAGACGCAGCCGTGGGCGAACGAAGACGAGTCGCTGGTGCTGGTGATGGACGGGCGAGTGGACAACTGGGAGGAGTTGCGGGCCGAGTTGCTGGGGCGCGGAGCGCGGCTGAGAAACCGGTCGGATGCCGAGTTGGTGTTGCGGGCGTATGAGGAGTGGGGGGAAGATTCTACTACGAAGATTGTCGGGGAGTTCACCTTTCAGATTTGGGATTCCAGGCGGAAAATTCTCTTTGGAGCGAGAGACGTCGCCGGGACAAAGAACTACTACTATCACCACGCTGGCGCGTGGTTCGGTTTCTCCTCGGAAATCAAGGGCTTGCGTGCACTCGGGTGGATAGAGGAATCGCTGAACGAGTCGAGGCTGCTTGGCTTTTTGGTGCCGGCGTATGACAGGGCGGATGAGGTGGGAACCCTGTTCGAGGGGATTCTCCGGCTACCGGCAGGCCACGCGATGGCGGCCAGCAAGCACGGGGTGAGAACGTGGCGATATTGGGACCCATCGGGGCTACCTGAGTTGAAGGCTGCCTCCCTGGACGATTGCGCGGAGGGGTTTGCCGAGCAATTGAGAATCGCGGTTCGGTGCCGACTCCGAAGCACCCTTCCGCTTGCATCAATGTTGAGCGGTGGGCTGGACTCCTCATCCGTGGTCGCACTGATTCAGAAGGAATTTCGCGACCAACTGCACGGTCCACTACGCACGATCACACTGACCGACGCCGACAGGGGAAATTGTCTTGAGCACCAACACGCCAGAGAGGTGATAGGCCAAGGGTGTTGTGAACCACACGTGATCGACTCCTCCCAGGCGGCAGAGCATTACGAAGGGTTCTGGGACTGGGCCAAGAGCCAAGACGAGCCGTTCACTACGAACCTCAACCACACCTACTTCGTCGCTTACAGATATGCGGCCCGACTCGGGCTACGGTCGGTTCTGGACGGGATGGCAGGGGACTGCTGTTTCCAAATGAGTCCTCATCCGATCCAGAGCCTACTCACACAGAGCAAGTGGGTACCTGCCGTCGGCGAACTGATAGCGATGAATCGGGTGTGGGGCGACTCTATCCTTTCGCTAGCTTCTCGCTATCTGGTCCGCCCCCTGGTTCCGGAACGCTTACGCGCCCTGGTCCGGCAGCGCAGACGGCTCAATGCGGGCTCGTTTGCTGAACCCCCAATCGCGTCGAATGAGCGCATTCAGCGCTGGGACGCTGCGGGGATGTTCTCCAATCAGTCCACCCTCCCGGGTGGGGACACTCGCACGGTCCAGGCGATCCATTCTCGAAACTTCACGACGGGTTGCTTGTCATTTGCGCAGGAGAGGAACTCCCTGATCGCGGCGAGCTTTGGGGTGGAGACCCGGAGTCCATTCGCCGATCGAAGGGTGATAGAGTACGCCATCTCAATGCCAGTCGAGGGAAAGCTTCTGCGCCCCTCTTATAAGGAAGTCCTTCGCCGTGCCATGGCTGGCGTCCTACCGCGCAAAACGTTGGGGCGGACCTCGTACGCCCATCCGGGGCCGCCGTTCACGGCAGTCATCAGCCGGCATTTTGAAGGCACCTTGAGCAGGCTGGTCAAATCGGCGCCGGCATGTGCCGCCAATTGGGTGGACGCGGGGCTGCTGAATGGACCAGTAATCAGGGGCGGTCGGGAGCGCCAGTTGGAGGAACAATTTAGGCTTTGGGCGGCTGCGGCGTTTTGCGAGTGGCTTGGGCGGGCTGGCTTTCGGGCACCCGGAACGCCTTTGGCGTGGAACCAGATCAAGAGGATGGAGCAATATCAATGAAAGAGCAAAACAAGAAGACCGACTCGGCACCGACGCGAACTCGCAAGGGCTACAAGAGGCCGGGTGTCCGTGACTATGGACGGTTAAGCCGGATGACGCAGGGCGGAGCGGGTTCCAAAGGCGAACAAAACGACAGCCAGAAGTTCAAGAGACCCTAGTCACAGCCGATTGGGGAGGAGGCAGGAGACCAGCTAGGGATGGAGCATTGTCTGCGGTGCGACTCGCAGTGGAAGACAGGTGTCACAGGTGTGACACCTCTGCTGCGGTGACTGCATGAGCGGGATTGCGAGCATCATTCACTTCGACGGGCGGCCGGTGGAGCCGGGCGAGATCGAGCGTATGACGGCGTCGATGGCGCACCGGGGGCCGGACGGGATCCGGCATTGGGTGAAAGGTAATGCGGCTCTGGGGCAGTGCCAAATGCGGCCGACGCCGGAGTCACTGGAAGAGACGCAGCCTTGGGCGAACGAAGATGAGTCGCTGGTGCTGGTGATGGACGGGCGGGTGGATAACTGGGAGGAGTTGCGGGCCGAGTTGCTGGGGTGCGGGGCGCGGCTGCGGAACCGATCGGATGCCGAGTTGGTGTTGCGGGCGTATGAGGAGTGGGGCGAGGAGTGCCTCCAGCACATTGACGGCGATTACGGGCTGCTGACCTGGGACGCGCGGCGCAGGCGGGCGTTTTGTGCGCGGGACAGGATGGGCGTCAAGCCGTTTCAGTATCACTGGGACGGTCGGACGCTCGTGGTGGCGAGCGAACTGCACGCGATGTTTCAGCTGCCGTGGGTCCCGCGGCGGATCAACGACGGGATGATGGCGGAGTACATCGCCGACGAGTGGCATTCGAGGACCGAGACGCTGTGGGAGGGGATCACGCGACTGGAACCGGCCCACTGGATGACAGTTTCGAGCGCAGGGCGGAAGCAGCAAAGGTATTGGGAGCCGGAGAATCTGCCTGAACTCGTCTACAAGCGAGACGAAGAATACATTGAGCACTACCGTTCAGTGCTGTTTGATGTGGTGCGGCGAACGTCGCGGTCGCATGCGCCGCTGGCGTATGAGGTGAGCGGGGGGCTGGATTCGTCGGCTCTGTTCGCGGTGGCGAACGGGTTGAGAAAAGAGGGGCGGCTTTGCGCGCCGGGGTTTGAGGGGTACACGCTGGATTTCGAGGGCCAGGGCGACGCGGACGAGATGGAGTTCGCGCGGTCGGTGGCGAAGCAGGTTGGGCTGACGGTGCATGAGGTGGCACCGTCGTATCCGGATTATGAGTGGTTCAAGGCATGGGCGGAGAAGTATGCTGAAGTGCCGCCGTACCCGAACGGGATCATGAGCCTGGGGCTGCATGAGTTGGCGCGGTCGAGGGGTGCGAGGGTCGTTCTGACAGGTCTGGGCGGGGATGAGTGGCTGGGGGGATCGTTTGAATACTACGGCGAAGAGTTGCGGGCCGGGCGGTGGGTTGAGTTGGCGAGGTGTGTCCGCAGGGATTGGATCGACTGCGGGCCGCGCGAAGCGGCGATCCGGTTGCTGCGGCAGGCTGCGAATGGCGTGTTGCCGAGGTGGGCGTTGGATGCACGCCGTAGACGCCTGGCACGGAAGCAGCCTGGATCGGGGGAAGAGATTCTGGGAGCGGAGCTTCAGGTGAAGTTGGAGTCGAGGCGTGTGCTATGCGGCAGGGTTCGCAAGAAAGCGGCAAAGTTCTCGCTGCTCATTGATCCGTTCATCCAGGGGTCAGGGGAATGGGTCGAGAGACAGTTGGCGGCACATGGATTGGAGGTGAGAAGTCCTTATCGGGCGCGGGACAGCGTCGAGTTCGCATTTTCGCTGCCGGAACGGATGCTGGCGCGTGGTCGAACTAACAAGTGGTTGCACAGGGCGGCCATGAATTGCATGCTGCCGCAAATGATCACGCAGCGGAACTCGAAGGCCGGGTTCTCGGTGACATACAAATGTGCGCTAAGCCGCCTGGACTCCCTCTTTCAAGAGACTGTCCCCAAGTCGCTCACCGGGCAAGTCAATTCTGGCCAGGTGCGGGGACGATATCTGGAAGTGGTAAGTGGCAAGGACGCTGGGATTTCGTGGGGTGGGTTTCAGGTTTGGGGCGCGTTCGGCTGCTCGCTGATTGTTTGTTCCAAGAGATCATCGGGCGGCCTCGTGGACGAGCACCACACAAGCCAAAACCACGATGACTCGATCTGAGCCTTGAAGAACTGCAGCGAACGCTGCGCCCAGGCTGAATGGAGGGCGTCGATCGGGAATAAGCTTACTACCGCATTCTGCCACAGGCCGCAAAGCCTGAAGTAATCCCTCGACACAGACGATAGACGTCTGTGCCCACGCCACAAATCGCCGCGGACTTGGATGCTTGCCAGAACATAAATTATGGTTTATGTTTGGACAAGGGTATACCCATGTCGACTCATGCGGCGGCGACGCCGGCCAGGAAGCAGTACCAGCGGCCGACTCTGCTATGTCACGGCTCGCTCCGCAGTCTCACTCAGGGCGCAAGCAGGGGCCCAAATCCCGACGGCAACTCCGGGATGGGCATGGGCTGGTAGGTCCGGCGCAGGCCAAGCCACCACTGCGGCGGACAATGATCTTGTGAGCAGATCATCTCTCGACGAACATTTCGGCTACATCACGGACGCAGTCCGGTTGGATGCTTATCGACGCGCCGTGGAGTCGGTTGTGCATCTGGGAATGACGGTGGTGGACCTGGGTTGCGGCAGTGGGGTGCTGGGGCTGATGTGTTTGCGGGCAGGGGCGGCGAAGGTAACGGCGATCGACAACTCGTCGATGATCGAAGCGGCGCGGATGGTTTATGACGCGGCTGGCTTCGGCGGCCGGGTGGAGTTGATTCGCGGGATGTCAACAGAGGTGACAGCGGCGGAGCCAGCCGATGTGGTGATCTGCGACCAGGTGGGTTATCTCGGCTTTGACGCGGGGATCGTTCAGTATCTGGAGGACGCCCGGCGGCGGTTTCTGAAGCCCGGGGGCGTGTTGATCCCGAGCAAGATCGACCTGGATCTGGCGGGGATCGAATCCGAGAAGTGCTATGCGGAGGTGAGCCGGTGGCGGGCGGAGAGTCTGGCGCCGGAGTTCCGTGGATTGGGACGGTTTGCCGAGAATGTGAAATGCCCGGTGACGCTGGAGCGGGCAGAGGTGGCGGCGGGGCCGGCGGAGCTTGGATCGATCGACCTGCGCGAGGATGCGCCGGACTACCATTGCTGGCGGGCGGAACTGAAATGCGAACGTGACGCGACGCTGCACGGACTGGCCGGGTGGTTCCGGTGCGAGTTGAGCGAGGGCGTGTGGATGACGAATTCCCCGCTCGCGGAAGAGCGGATTCAAAGGCCGCAGGCGTTTCTGCCGCTGGCTGAGCCTGTCCGCGCCAAGGCGGGCGACAGCATCGGCTGCACGATCATGGCTCGGCCGAAGGAGGGTGTGCTGGCCTGGGTGGTGGAGGCGAGCGGCAAGAGGCAGAGCCATTCGACGCTGAACGGGATGCTGCTGGGCTGGCGCGACCTGGGGGCGGGCAATCCGCTGGCCGTCCCGAGGCTGAACCGCGAGGGCGAGGCGCGGAGGGCGGTGTTGAGCTATTGTGACGGTGTGCGAAGCGTGGCCGAGATCGAGGAACTGGTTTGGAGAGAGTACCCGGGGCTGATGCCGACGAGGCAGGCGCTGTCGGACGTGGTGGTCCGCACTCTGAGCACGGGCGCGGAGTTGGATTGAGAGCCTTGGAGACGCCGTTTCATATCTGGAAGTTTCCCGACGGCACGGAGTGGCTCCATTTCTTCCGCTCGCCGGAGGGCTATCTGTTGCGGTTCCCAGGGCTGGCCGAGTTCGCGTTGTCGCGCGAGGGCCGGGTGCTCTCCGAATCGGCGCTGGACGGCACGCCGCGGGCGACGGTGGAGCACCTGTACCTGAACCAGGTGATGCCGCTGGCGTGGAGCAGGCAGGGCAAGCTGGTTTTTCATGGAAGCGCGGTGGAAATCGGAGGGGGGGCGGCGGCGTTCCTGGGTGAGTCGGGAAGGGGCAAGTCGACGATCGCCGCTGCGTTCACGGCCGCGGGGCGGCGATTCCTGACCGACGACGGATTGCGGGTCGAACTGGCGGGAAACGAACTGTTCGCCTATCCCAGCCACCCGTCGATCCGGTTGTGGGAAGACAGCCAGGAGGCGCTTCTGGGCGGTGACGTCCGGTTGGCGCCGGCGGTTGACTACACATCGAAGGCGCGGATCCTGGCCGACGAATCGATCCGGTTCTGCCCTGAGCCAAAGCCGCTGCGGCGGGTCTACTTCCTGCAGGATGAGGATCCGGCGACTCCGGCGATCACGCGGATGAGCCCGCCGGAGGCTTTTCTGGAACTGACCAAGCACTCCTTTTTGCTCGACATCGAGGAGCAGGCGCTGATCGCCAGCCAGTTCGACAGTGTAGCGCGGATCGCGGCGTTGCCCATTTTCCGACGGCTCGACTATCGGCGAAAGTACGAGGAACTCGATGCGGTGAGGGCGGCAATTGAAAGGGATTTGGAGGCCGATGTATGACATTGTCAGACACGCTCGAAGTGCCCGTGGAGGTGATGGCGCGCCAGGTGGGCGAGGAGACAGTGATCCTGCACCTCGAATCGGGGACCTACTACGGGCTTGACCCGGTGGGGGCCCGGATCTGGCAGTTGATCGTTGAGGGCAAGAGCCTGGGCGAGATCTGCGGGGTGATGCTTGAGGAGTATGAGGTCGAGCAGGCGCAGATCGAGAAGGATGTAGTCGAACTGGCGGCTGAGTTGGAGTCGAAGAAACTCGTCAGACAAGCAGCTCCAGATTGTCATACAACTGATTGATTTCATGCAACTTACGCCTTGCAACGGGTCGTATTCCGGTCTACAGTGGAGTTTAGTAGCTTATTCGTCGAGAGTGGGAGTACAGATGTACCGAGTTCTTACCGCCATCATCCTGACCTGCCTTATGGGCGGTCTGGTGTTCGCCCAAGGCACGCAAGTGGCCACGGTGTCGTCCAGCCAGCCCTTCACGATGAATGGAGCGGCGATAAACCCTGCCGGCGTACCCTCCTGGCCGGTGATGGCCGGTGCTGAGATCGTCGCCGGGTCCGCGCCGGTGACCCTGACCTTCCCCGACGGATCGCGCATCTCTCTCGCGCCCGGCTCGAAAGCTCGGATCGAATCGCAAAACGGCAAGCCGGTATTCCGGTTGCAGGAAGGCGAGGCGGCATACGATCTGAGATCGGCCGAATCAGTCATCCTTTTCGCGCTGGACAAGAACGTGGCGGTTTCCGGTTTGAGGAACACCTATTCCATCGGCGGGGCAAAAAAGGCAGGGGCCTTCTGGACCGGCCGGAATATGGCCCTGGTCTTCGGCGGCGCCGCAGCCGCGGCGGTCGGCATCGGTGTTGCCGCAATCAGCCCCAGCAGATAATTCAAGAACTCCCTCCGCAAGCAGATCGCTCTAACGCCGGGCCCCAGTGACCGGCGGTTTTTTGTGTCCGCCGGGCACTCGGATCGTTGAGGCTTACTCCGCCTTCAGCGAGGCCATGTCGATGGAGAAGCGGTACTTGACGTCGGACTTGAGCATCCGCTCGTAGGCCTCGTTGATCTTCTGAATGGGGATGACTTCGACGTCGGCCGTGATGTTGTGCCGGCCGCAGAAATCGAGCATCTCCTGGGTTTCTGCGATGCCGCCGATGAGAGATCCCGAAACGCTGCGGCGGGCAAACAGCAGGCCGAATGCGGAGACCGGCAAGGGCTGGTCGGGCGCGCCGACCAGCGTGATGTTGCCGTCGCGTCGGAGCAATTGGATGTAGGCGTTGATGTCGTGGTTGGCCGAGACGGTGTCGAGGATGAAGTCGAAGCTGCCGGCGTGCGCCTGCATCTCGGCGGCATCGCGGGAGAGCACGACTTCGTCGGCGCCGAGGCGCAGCGCGTCGTCCTTCTTGCTGAGCGAAGTTGTGAAAACGACGACACGGGCGCCGAGAGCATGGGCGAACTTGACGCCCATGTGGCCGAGCCCGCCGAGTCCGACGACGCCGACCTTTTTGCCTGAACTGATGCCCCAGTGGCGCAGGGGCGAGTAGGTGGTGATTCCGGCGCAGAGCAGCGGCGCGGCTCCGGCGAGGTCGAGATTTGCGGGGATACGGAGGACGAAATTTTCGTCCACGACGATGCTGTCAGAGTAGCCGCCATAGGTGACGCCGCCAAGGTGGGAGTCGGGGAAATTGTAGGTGAGCACCATGCCGGGACAGAACTGTTCGAGGCCTTCCTTGCAGTTGGGGCAGGTGCGATCGGAGTCCACCAGGCAGCCGACGCCGGCCAGGTCGCCGGGCTTGAACTTCGTCACCGCCGAGCCGACGCGGGTGACGCGGCCGACGATTTCGTGGCCGGGGACGCAGGGGTAGACGGTGGGCATGATGGCATTCCACTCGTCGCGGACGGTATGGAGATCCGAGTGGCAGATGCCGCAGTAAAGGATTTCGATCTGGACGTCCTGCGGAGTTGGCTCGCGGCGCTTAATGGTCGTGCCGGCCAGTGGCGCAGTGGCGCTGGCGGCGGAATAGGCTCTCGATGTGTACAAGGGTATTGCTCCTCCCGATGGTTCTTCCCAGAATGGCGGACCGGCAGGTACTGCCAGGTTGACCCGTTAAACCAAGTTTACCTTTTCCACCCTGTGGCCGCGTTTGCGATCTTATGGGCGGTGGGAACGTCCCCGGGCGGGCGATATGGATTCCTCGCCGCGGCTGGGCAGGCAACTGGCGGCGGTTTAGCGTGGACGAAGGCTGCCCAGACCACCGTCGATGCCAAGGACCTGGCCTGTGACCCAGTTGTTCTCAGGGTCCAGCAGCCAGGCGATGCCCGAAGCGATCTCCTCGGGCCGACCAATGCGGCCAAGGGGGTGCATCGACGCCGAGGCCTTCAGTGCGGCTTCGTTCGATGTGATGCGAGCTGCGAGCGGCGTATCGGTCAAGCCCGGCGCAACGCAGTTGACGCGGATGTTGCGCCCGGCGTAGGTGGCCGCGGCCGAGAGAGTGAGTCCGATGATGCCGGCCTTGGCCGCAGCGATGGCTTCGTGGTTTGCCAGGCCCGTGCGCGCCGCGGCGGTCGAACACAGCACGATCGATCCCCCGCCCTGCATGAGGGCCTTGGCGCCGGCGCGGACCGTCGCGTAGGCCGTGGTCAGATTCGCTTCCATCGTTTGGCGCCACTCGGCTTCGGTGGTCAAGTGAGCGGGTTTGAGAAGGATGCTGCCGGCGCAATTGACAATCCCCTGGAAAGGCTCCAGCCTACCGACGAGCCGTTCAAGTTCGTCGGGTTGCGCGGCATCGGCGATCAACGCCTCGGCGCCGAGTTCGGAGGCAAGCGGGGTGAGCCGATCCATCGACCGGCCAAGCAGGACAAGCGCCGCACCTCCGCGTTTCAGCCTCCGCGCCAGTGCGGAGCCGATGCCGCCGGCGGCGCCAATGATCACAAACCTGCAGTTTTCGAAGCTCATGAGAACACCTCTTGATCTTGAGCCAGTCGGCGCGGCCGCCGAACCGTGCAGCTAACGAGGTCCGGCAGACGAAATGCGCAGCGCCTCTTTCCTGATGCCCTCGAGCATGCCGCGAAAGACGAAATGATGCAGGGGAGCCACTGAGTACCAGTAAGCGATGCCGAGCAGGCCGCGGGGCTTGAACAAAGCCCGTTGGCGCAACCGGCAGCCGCGGCCGGGGGCAACGTCGATCAGGAATTCAAGCAACGCTTCGCCCGGCAGCTTCATCTCCGCGCGCAGCGCCAGCCGGCGGTCTTTTTCATATCCGGTGACACGCCAGAAATCCAGAGCCTCGCCGTAGCCGACCTGCTCCGGGTCTCTGCGGCCGCGCCGCAGGCCCGGACCGCCGGCCAACTGATCGATCCAGCCACGTACCCGCCACAGCCAGTCGGCCGCATACCAGCCATGCCCCCCGCCGACGCGGCAGACGGCCTGGAACACAGCCTCCGGCGGCGCATCGACGTCCAGAAGCCGGGTGTCTTCATACACAGTGCCGCCGGCCCAGTCCGGATCGCCGGGGATCGGCCCGGCCATCGACCAGTTTGTTTCCACATCGTGGCCCGCCATTCGGTTCAGAGCTGCGCGTATCGCCTCTCGGACGCTGAGCAAGTGCTGCGGGATCAACCCGGTGATCCGGTTCTCGCGGCAGACCACGGGGTTTTTCAGGCCCTCGGCCAGCGGACGGGCGATGTCGTGGGTCAATGGCGTGACCAGGTGGATCCAGTAGCTGCTCAGCCGCGGCGTGAGCACTGGAACGGGGATGATCCAGCGGCGTCGGAGGCCGAGTTCCTCGGCCATAATCCGGAGGATTTCCCGGTAGCGCAGCCCCTCAGGTCCACCGATGTCGAAGGTGCCGCCAATGGTCGCGGGCGTGGTCAGAACGCCGGCGAGATACTCAATCACGTTGCGAACGCCGATCGGCTGGCAGGGTGTACTCACCCACTTTGGCGTGATCATAACCGGAAGCCGCTCGACCAGATAGCGAAGGATCTCAAACGACGCCGAACCCGAGCCTATGATCATGGCGGCCCGCAGCACGGTGACTGGGATGCCTGTGGAGGCCAGCGCTGATTCAACTTCACGCCGCGAGGCCAGATGTTCGCTCAAGTCCGGGCCGGTTTCGCCCAGACCGCCGAGGTAGATGATGCGACCAACGCCGGCAGCACGGGCGGCGCCGGCGAACTTCATCGCCAAAGCGCGGTCGTGGTCGGCATAGGAGGCGCCAGCCGAGGTCATGGAGTGGACCAGATAGTAGGCAACATCGCAGTCCCGAAGGACCTCAGCCAGCGCTTCGTGGTCTTCCAGGTCGGCCTGAAAGATCTCGACATTCGGGGACGCCGCCCATTCTCTGCCCTGCAGCTTGGCGGGATAGCGGGCGAGGCACCGCACCCGATAGCCTGACTCTACCAGCCGGCGCGTCAGCCGGCCGCCAATGTAGCCGCTCGCTCCGGAGACAGCGATCCTCGTTGGGCAATGATCATCCATGGTCTGAGGAGGAGGAGTGGCTTCGGCGGACATTTTTAAGTGAAATGTGGATGGACGAATAGTGGCATTCAAACCCGTAATCGGACTGGCCGCCAACGGCGCGGCGATCGATGGTTTGAAGTGTCGCCTGCGTGACCGCGCACGGAGAATGGCTACAGCTGAATAGATGCTCGACAGGCGGGTGACGGCTTTAGACTTTCGGGAACAGCGGACTTCCGCAGCTTCAAGGACTACAGAATGCGGGTGAGGGTCTTATGCGCGTAAACTGTTCTGGGAGCCGGGGTGTCCCCCGTTTTTGGCGTAGAGCCAAAAGAAGTGGTGCGCCCGGCGTGATTCGAACACCCGACCTACTGGTTCGTAGTGCAGGCCTGTCAAGTCTTTTTTGTGCTTAATTGTTTGTTTTCATCTCGTTGGGAGAATGCTAAATTTGGCAATCTGGACACGGGCCGACATCACAACACACATGGGACGAACGCGGATGCTGACAAGAATGCTGACAACTGACACTCGACGCGGCGAACGACGATTACGCGACAACAGATCTGCCCGGCGCCTGTAACGCGAGCTCGGTTGTGCGCTGCCAATCCAGACGAGAGTGCCCCTGAGCAGAGCAGGGAGGTGAGCCGGTGACCGAGACGCGCTTCCGACGGAATGACGGCCACCAGGATCTGTGGAGTCTGGCCGCCATCCTCGGCCGTGAAACCGACCAACGCCCCTCAAAGAAAGAACGGGTGGCGTAAGATCAATGAAGCCCGCCGAAGCAACCTTCAACTAAATGCGGGACACCCTCGGGATTCGGCAGCAGGTCATTGTCATGATCCGCTACGTTTCGCGCCCGATCAGGTTCTACTACCTGCCATTGCTGTGCAAATTAGCTCGTCCCGGATCCACTCCTTTTTGAAACCATTGAAGATAGCCCCTGCGCCGGCGTCCTGACGGAAACCTGGTTGCCTTGACACTGGGTGCTGGTGTTACTGGATCTGGCGGCTCCTGCTATC
>JACZJQ010000222.1 GCA_014860455.1 Bryobacteraceae bacterium
AGCCTAGCTAGTGCACGAGTCGCGCCATCGCCGGCTTTTGTTGAGACGATTCGCTCGCAGCTGTTTGCGGAAGGCAGTTCGGGTGTGGCAAAGGCGGCGGCGATTAACCATATGCGGTCACTTGACCGGGGACGGTCAGCCGCAACAGCGGAACAAGCACCCGGAAGGAAGCGGCGGTTCTCCCTGCATGCGCCGCGCGGTTTGGCCTCTGAGTTGCTTTAGTTCACCAGAGGAACGGATGACAACCATGGAACAAATCGAAGTGAACGGGATCAACGGCAGGATAGGCTCTTCGCTGCTGCTCTTCTTGACCGGACTGGGAACGGGCGTCGCTGTGGCGCTGCTGTTGGCTCCAAGCTCAGGTGCGGTGACGCGCCGGCTGATCGGCAACAAAGTCGGTGAGGGGAAAGGCTGGGTGAAGAACAAAGCCGCCGCCGCGCAGGCCTACGCCAGAGGTCGCGGAGAGCAATTGCTCGACCGGGCCGAAGAGGTCGCCGGGGAATTGCGCGGCCGCGCAGAAGAGGTGGCTGAAGTGATCGGACGGCCGCTCACCTCTGACACAGCGCGGCGCTGAACCCGCGCGGCGATTGCAGGAGGACGAGATCATGGGGACACACACCGATACTATGCAGAGTCCGCTGGTGTCATCGTCAGAGGCGAGTGTGTCCCCATGTATTACGAGGAATGGGCGGCTTTGGGGGGCGCGCTGCTCCATCGTGCCGCTGGTGCCGGCCCTGCGCGCGTTCGCCGACGGCTTCGTTGGCAGCCTCGCCGGCGGGCTTGTCTATTGCATGATCCTTGCCTACTTCGATTCCCGGGATCTTCAGATCGCCGGGATGCGGGTTCTTGCACTGTCGCTCACGTTCGGCGGTTTCGAAGTGTGGCGCGTCCAGCGGATACGAACTCGACGAGATGTAACAAGGTGCATGCTCTTTACCCTGAGTGCCAGTCTGCTCGTGTTCTGGGCGCTGGGGGAAGCAAGCGCCGGGGCCGAGAGATCTCCTGGAATGAAGAGCCCGCCTCCCCCGGTTCAGGCCCATCTGACTTACCTGGTCTGATGTGGACCCCTAAACTGTCCCCTCAACCCTTCCCTGAGCCATCTATGGACAAGACAAGTCTGGGCTCGCTCCCAAGCCCTTGTGTCACTTCTACTCCTCAGGCCGGCACCGAGGAGTTGAAGAAGACGTAATTAAGAGACGCCCGATTGCCGTCTGGGCGGCCCGGCCCAGCCTTCAAGTCAGGAAGGTACTGAACTGGCAGAGCCGGAGGGGAGGCGTTGTCAGTGACGGCGAGTCGTCGAACGACCTTCGGCGGTCACTTGGCCAGGCGGCTGACTCCCGGATCGTGGAGCAAACACAGGTGCCCCTCAGGCTCAGGATTTGGACCGCAACTTGCCAGTCTAGGTTGGTGAGGAGTATCGAGACATGCCTTTGATAAATCTGGTCATCACGTTGATCGTGGTCGGGATGCTGTTGTGGCTGATCAATCGATTCATTCCCATGGCATCCAGCATCAAGACGATTCTGAATGTCGTGGTCGTGGTGTTTGTCGGCATCTGGGTTCTGCAGGCGGTTGGTTTGTGGGGCGACGTGTCTACCTTCCGCATCGGGCGGTGATGGATTGCAGCCCAGTTGTCAAGAGGCCGCGAGGTCAACATGAATAGCAAGCAGCAGTTAGTCAACTCAGTTTACGCAATGAGCCGACGCACAGCGTTGGCGGCAGGAATCGTCCTGGCGTTGTGCTTTCCACACCAGGCACTAGCACAAGGCGGATTCAACGGCACAGGCCGGTACCAGATCACGAACGTGAAGTCAGGCAAAGTTCTTGACCTGGACCGGAGCGACCAGACAAGCGTGGTCCAGTTCAGCTCGCGGGGAACCGATAACCAAATCTGGGAAATCCGTGAGACGGGCGGAGGGTTTTACTCTCTGCGAAACGGGATGAATGGCAACGCGCTTGAAGCCGTCGGAACCAGCAACAGCACACCAGTCAGGGCTACTCGTTTCGACGGCCGCGCAGGCCAGCAGTGGCGCTTCATTGCAGCAAATGGGGGCAGTGCCCTCATCCTCTCGCGGCTGGGCAAGGTCCTGGACATCCCGGACGGCTCCACCCGCGACGGGGTTGCAATACAGACTTACGACAGCAACGGCGATTCAAACCAGCAATTTCAGTTTCGGCGATTGGCCGGCAACGTCCCTTTCCGGTACCCCGCGTCGAACAATGCCGGCAGCGTCGTTTCCAACGCCGGCAGCGTGGCCTCATACGCCGGGACTGGCCGCACCTCGCTGAAGCCAGGCTGGAACATGTTCTCGGCGGAGCAGGACGTCGAATTGGGCCAGCAGGCTGCCAACGAAGTCTCTCAGCAAGTTCTCATGCTGAACGACTCGCGGGTGGACAACTACTTGAATAAACTGGGACAACGGCTTGTGGCAAACGCCCCCGGATTCAAGTTTCCGTACACGTTTCAGACTGTCAACGACCGCGGGATCAACGCCTTTGCCCTTCCCGGCGGTCACATCTACATCAACCGTGGTGTGATCGAGGCGGCCGACACTGAATCCCAACTGGCCGGCGTGATGGCGCACGAAGCCGCCCACGTGGCGCTGCGCCACGGCACCAATCAGGCCAGCAAAGCGTCAGCCGCGCAGATGCCGCTCGCGATTCTGGGAGGCCTGCTTGGCAGCAACTCTACGGGGGCCGCACTGGCACAGCTCGGGGCTGGGTTCACAGTGAATTCAATCCTACTTAAGTATTCTCGCGATGCGGAAAGACAGGCCGACCTGATGGGCACTCAGATCCTTTTCGACTCAGGTCTCGACCCGCGGGGGATGGGCCAGTTCTTCCAGAAGATCGAGGGTAGCAACGGCATCGCGTTCTTCAGCGACCACCCCAACCCGGACCGCCGCATCGACAGTGTGAACGAGGAAGTGGCCAGACTCGGCTCAAAGCGCATCACTGGCGGGACTCAGGAGTTCGCGCAGATCAAGCGTTATGTCCAGTCGCTGCCCGCGCCGCGGCCCAACCAACTCCAATCTCAATCCCAGTCCCAGACTCAAACCCAACAGCAGCAGAACACCTCGAACCAGCGGGACGCCACTTCACAGCGCTCCGTAACCTTCGAAAACGCCATGCTGCGCATCAACCACCCGGACAACTGGCAGGCTTACGGGCAGGGTGACGCGGTGACCATCGCGCCCCGCGGAGGAATGGTCAGCGATAGCAACGGCAATCAGGCGTTAGCCTATGGCGTAGTCGTCAACCTCTACGAGCCGCATTGGGACCAGAATACCGGCCAACAGTTGCAGGGAGGCGGCTACGGTCAAGGCGCAAGTTCGCAGATGACCCCCGAGGCCGCTACCAACCAACTGATCCTGGCGCTTCAGCAGTCTAACAGAAACATGCGCGTTGTTCGCCGCCAAGGGACTGTCAACATGAGCGGCGAGCGCGGGCTTTCGACCTTCCTGTCAAACGACTCTCCCGTCCAGAACGGGGGCAGGGAGACCAACTGGCTGGTCACGCTGCCGAAGCAGGAGGGCCTGCTGTTCTTCGTTTTCACCGCCCCGGAGCGCGAGTTCCAGAGCTACGAGAACGTCTTCCAGCAGATGCTGTACTCCGTCCGCTTCAAGCAGCAGTGACCGGCAAAGCGGAGACCGGATGAAGAGGCTGTCGATAGTGGCAGATCTTTGATGGATTCGTTTGGTAGAGCCGCGCCAAGTAGGAGCGGTGAATGGCGGCTCGACCCGCATGGGCCGCCATTCTCACACCAGACAGACAAGTAGAAGTGTAGACAAATCACAGGAGAGTAAGACAATGCTTTGGACAATCGTAGTGGTTCTTTTTGTGCTTTGGGCGCTGGGAATGGTCACCTCATACACCATGGGAGGCCTCGTGCACTTGTTGCTGGTCCTGGCGTTGGTGGCATTCGTTATCAACC
>JACZJQ010000223.1 GCA_014860455.1 Bryobacteraceae bacterium
CGGATACGGATTCATCCACATCCACGACGACCTCCCGAACGTGTACTGTCACAACAGCGTCTTGATCGGCGACCTGAAAGCCTTGCCGGTTGGCGCGAAAGTCACCTTCAAAATCTGTGATGCACCTGGCGGGCGGGTTCAGGCCTGCCGCGTCGAACTGCATGAGCGCGGGCTCGAATGGTTTGAGAAATACGCGGCACAGGCGAGCTGCTGACCGGATGCCTATTCCGCGTCACCGGCTGGCCGTAGGCGAGACTTCGGGCGACGGATGGCCTTGCACCGGGCGGGCGGTTGGCGTATGCTGACAAGCGAACCCGGCAGAAGCGCGAACTTCCACCGGGCTCTGACCGAACCGAGGTATACGCTCGATGCGGCTGAATCCATCCTACCAGTCCGACCTTCCCCTACAGCCTCATCCCGCGCGTTTCTCGAATATCCTGGAGGACGCATGGAACACCTGATTCTCACCGATCCAGACGGCGGCAGGGCCGTCCTGACAACGAACTCACCCGCGAGTAGCTACGGCATCCCGGTATTGCGGATCACGGCTGATGACATCGAAGGCGACTTCGGGCCGTCCGACTTGATTGGGCAGCCTGGGGCGCTGATGCCGGCGGCTGCTGTGGTGGCGGCATGGGCGCGTGATTCTGCCCGCACCGAACCCGAACTATCGGCGGCGGCGAAGTTTCTTCGCCAGTGGCCGGAAGGCCCGCAGGTGGAGGGCTGACATGGAACGCAAAGAACTCACCATCACCCGCGACGGCATAGAGGCCGTGGCGTACTACACCGGGCGCTCTGTTGAAGTGGATCTCTACTGCGCCGGCGAGCACCTGAACCACATCAGCGGACAAGCCGAATGGCAGCACTACGCGACGGTTGAGGAGATGCTGACGGCGGCAGCCGGGGCCGAAATAGCGCGGCATCTGGAGGCGGCATAGCCCACGAGGGGCGGGCCTTCGGGCTCGCCCCATCTTTCGAGACGGGAGGGAATCACGATGGCACAGATAATTGCAAGGGGCCGAGGCAAGTGGCTGGTGAGAGTGTTCCTGGGCCGTGGCTCCGACGGCAAGCCGGTATTTAAGAACCGCACTATCACCGGCACAAAGAAGGATGCGGAGAATTGGGGCAACGACAGAGAGCGGCAACGCGACACCTTCGGCGCGGCGGCGGTTCAGGCGCTCGACTTGACTATTGGCGGGCTCCTAGATGACCTGATCGCAGACTACCGCATCAACGGTAAGCGTGATGACCGATGCGAGTCAATCGCGCGGCGGTTCCTTAAGCCAGCATTCGGCAAGATGCGACCTGTAGAACTGACGACCTCCGATATCAAGACGTACATCACCGAGCGGCAGGAATCCGGCGCGACGAACGCGACGATCAACCGCGAACTGGCTTTCCTTCGGCGGGCGTTTAACCTTGCGGCCAACGAAGAACCGCCGCGCGTGATGAAGGTTCCAAGAATCCCGACGCTGGCAGAGAACAACGTCCGTAAAGGGTTCTTCGAGGATGCCGACTATCGGGCACTGATGCGCCACCTGCCCGAAGATGTGAAGCCGATCCTCGCCTTCGGTTATCTGACGGGATGCCGGAAGGGTGAGATCCTGGGCCTTCGCTGGAATCAGGTCGATCTGACCGAGGGCATCGTCCGGTTGAACCCTGGCGAGACGAAGAACGACGAACCGCGCATCATTCCGCTAGTGGCTGACCTCCTGGCTATGCTCGACATTCAGCGGGCGAAGAGGGATGCGGAGTGTCCAGACTGCCAGTGGGTTTTCTTCCATGACGGCGGGCAACAGTGGCGCGACTTCCGCGAGTCATGGAAAACAGCGTGCAAGGCGGCGGGCCTCTGGCAGGGCGATGACAAGACGGGCAAGCCGACGAAGTTGTTTCACGACCTAAGGCGGTCTGGCGTGCGGAATCTGGTACGGGCGGGCGTGCCTGAGAAGGTGGCACAGACCATCAGCGGACACAAAACGCGGGCCGTGTTCGAGCGGTACAACATCGTGGATGAAGCGGACCTGAAGCGGGCGGCGCGGCAACTTGGCGAGTACCTGAAACGGCAGCAGCTACAGACCGATTCTGGCGAAAGTCACACTATAGTCACACAGACCGAAGAACGCGCGGCAAGCCGGGTGATGTGATGGCGTGCAACTTACTGATTCCACAACCACATAGCAACGTGAGGCTACCATCCGGTAAGCCATGCGTGCGATTCTATAACGGATGAGAACCCTAAAGCTGCTCTTCATGATTGGGCTGGCCGCGCTGATGCCTTGCGCGGCCGAGTCGCTGCGCGTCATGTCGTTCAACGTGAGGTACCCGTCGGCGCAGGATGGCGCCGATATCTGGGTGAATCGCAGGGATCTGCTCTGCGACACGGTAAAGAAGTATGCGCCCGATGTGATGGGCACGCAGGAGCTGTTTAAAGAGCAGGGCGACTATATCGTAGGGAAGTTGCCTGAGTATGCGTGGTTTGGCGTGAGCCGCCGGGGCAATGAGAAAGACGAGTACATGGGCGTGTTCTACCGGAAGGCGGCGCTCACGCTGGAGGACTCGGGCAATTTCTGGTTGAGTGAGACGCCTGAAGTGCCCGGCTCGATCGCCTGGGACATGAGCCTGCCGAGGATGGCGACATGGGGCGTGTTCAAGACGAAGGCGGGTGTGCGGTTCCTGTACGTGAACACGCACTTCGCACACCGGCGCGAGGACGGCGAGGCGAGGCTGAAGAGCGCGCAGGTAATTAGGAAATGGATCGAATCGCGCAAGCAGAAGCTGCCCGTCGTGCTGACAGGCGACTTCAACACCGGCGCCGGCACGCCGCCCTATCAGGAGTTGACCGCCATCATGAAGGACGCCTGGCTGGTCTCGGCCTGGAGGAGCGGGCCCGAAGGCACCTTCCATGGATTCAGGGGCAAGCCCGGCGAGGCGCGCATCGATTGGGTCCTGTTCGACGCGCCTTGGAACGTGACGGAAGCAAGGGCTGTGGACGACAACCGCAACGGCCGCTACCCGTCCGACCATTTCGCCGTACTGGCCGTCTTCGACGCAACGAAGTAGGCGCAGGCAAGTCGCGGGCTGGCATTGGCCGTCGGAATACGCTACGCTACCAGCAGCCTTAAGGAGCAACAGATATGTCAGACACCACACGCCGAAGCTTCGTGTCCAGCGCCGCTATCATCGGCGCGCCCGCCGTCAGGACGGCCTGGGGGCAGAACCGGCCGTCGAACGAGGTGAGGCTTGGAGTAGTGGGATTTCGCAGCCGGGGCCGCGACCATTACCGGGAGTTCGCCAAGATACCTGGCGTAAAAGTGGCATTCCTATGCGACATCGACGAGCGGCTGCACCCAGGCGCGGTGAAGGAGATCGAGTCGATGGCCGGCAACCGTCCTGAGACTTTCGTCGACCTGCGCAAGATGCTCGAGCGCAAAGACCTGGACGCGATTTCGATCGCCACGCCGGACCACTGGCACGCTTTGCAGACGATCTGGGGTTGCCAGGCTGGCAAGGACGTCTATTGCGAAAAGCCGGTGTGCCACAACATCAAGGAAGGCCGGAAGATGGTGGAGGCGGCGCGCAAGTATGGGCGGATTGTGCAGGTGGGGCTGAACCGGCGCAGCGAGGCGCGCAACCAGGCGGGGGTGAAGTTTGTTCGCGAGGCTTCGTTCGGCAAGGCGTACAGGGCCAAGGCGGTGGTGTATCGCGGAAGGTTGAGCGTGGGGCGGGTGCAGGAGTCGTCGATTCCGCAGGGGGTGAACTGGGATCTGTATCTGGGTCCGGCACCGTACAGAGCGTTCAGCCTGAGCCGGTTCCACTACAGTTGGCATTATTACTGGGACACGGCGACGACCGAGGTGGGCAACAACGGCGTGCATGCGATCGATATCGTGCGCTGGGCGTTGAACAAGAACGAGCACCCGGTGAAGGTGCATTGCGCGGGCGGCAAGTTTGCCGACGACAATACGGATCAGGAGACGCCGAACCTGCAGAACGCGGTGTTTGAGTACGCCGACGGGACGCTGGTGGATCTGGAGGTGACGACGCTGCCCAGCCCGACATTTGGCGGCGTGCATATGGGCGAGTTCTTCTATACGCCGAAGGGCTATGTGACGTCGGCGAAGCGGTGGACGGCGGTGGAGGGCGAGTTTATCGCGCAGCCGACGCCGGATCCGCCGTCGGGGATCTCGCTGCGGGCGGTGAACCTGAGCTTTCCGAAGATCGGTTACAAGGAAGGTCCGGCGATTCCGGATATCGCGGCGCCGGAGACCAGCCACTTCCAGAATTTCATCGACTGTGTGCGGTCGCGCAAGCGCGACAACCTCAATTGCGAAGTGCTGGAAGGGCATATGTCGACGGCGTTGTGCCACCTGGCCAACATCGCGTTCCGCACAGGGCGGAAGCTGACGTTCGACCCGGCGACGGAGACCTTCCCCGGCGATGCCGAGGCCAACACGCTGCTGGGCCGGAAGTACCGCGAGCCGTACACGCTGCCGGACCAGGTCTGAAGCCGGCGGAGCTATAAATCAACCTCCGGGACTGGGTTTGACGGCGCCGGCATGGAAGGGCAGACGGCGGGCATAGCCTGACCGGTCAGTGAAACGTTGAGGGGTGCACGCGCGCGAGGAGGCGTATCGCGGAGGAGCGCCACGTCAATATACTGGAAGCGGGTCTGCTTGACCGCCGGCCCGTGATTCAGTTTTGAGGAGCTACACCCCGATGCTCAGGATTCAGATCAGCGCCGCGGCCGCAATCATGTCAGTCGCCCTTGCGATGGGGCAGAGTGCGACGCCGCCGAGAAACGTGGTTGTCTACAAAGAGGCGGGACGGTACGGCGGGTGGCCGGCGAACCACGGCATCTGGCAGTGGGGCAGCGAGATTGTGGTGGGGTTTGAGATCGGGTATTTCCGCAAGACCGAGACTGGCCATGCGATCGACTATTCGAAGCCCGCCGAGCACGTGCTGGCGCGGAGCCTGGACGGCGGCGAGAGTTGGAAGATCGAGAGGCCTGAAGGACTAAAGCCGCCGCCGGGGGCGAAGCAGGCCGGCGTGCCGACTGAAGCGGGGCGTGCGGTGACCGACTGCGCGGGCGGGATCGATTTCACGGCCAAAGGGTTTGCGCTGACGGCTCGGATGGCGGACATCCATGTAGGACCATCGCGGTTTTACTATTCCACCGACAAGGGGAAGACCTGGCAAGGACCGTTCCGGCTGCCGGATTTCGGACAGCCCGGCATTGCGGCGCGCACCGATTACCTGGTGAACGGCAAGCACGATCTGACGATGTTTCTGACGGCGGCGAAGGCGAACAAGCGGGAGGGGCGCGTGATTGCGGTCCGGACACGCGATGGCGGCAAGACGTGGACGCTGGAAGGAATGGTGGGTCCGGAGCCGGAGGGCAATGATTTCGCAATTATGCCTTCGTCGGTGCGGTTGTCGAAGAAGCGGATCCTGACCGCCGTGCGGCACCGGCCGTATATCGACATGTACCGGTCAGAGGACGACGGCAAGACGTGGACCTTTGTGAACAAGCCGGCGCCGGATACTGGGCGTGGCAATCCGCCGTCGATGATCCGGCTGAAGGACGGGCGGCTGGCGATGACATATGGCTACCGGGCGGCTCCGTTCGGCATCCGGGCGCGGCTGAGCGGGGACGAAGGCAACACGTGGGGCGATGAGATTGTGCTGCGGTCTGACGCCGGCAACTGGGATCTGGGTTATCCGCGGACGGTGCAGCGGCCCGACGGCAAGATCGTCACGATTTACTACTACAACGACGATAAGGACGCCGAGCGCTACATCGGGGCGACGATCTGGGATCCCGGCAAGGCGGGTAAACGCTAGGCCGGGATCAGGAATCGAGGCGGGACTCGAAGAGTTTATTTTTCCCCTTTTCGAAGGTAGGCAGGGCTTCAACCCTGACGGCTTCGACGCGGACGCGGCGGCCGGCGGCGCGGGCAGCCGTGGAGGCGATGAGGGATTCGGCGCCGGCGGGCGCATCCTGGCGGCGCAGCACGGTGAAAGGGATTCGGATGAGGTCCAGGCGTTCCTGGATGATGCGGTACTCGCCGAGCCACTGTTGGAAGTCGAGCAGCGGGTAGGCGAGTTGAAACGGGTGAATCGAGCCGCCATCAGGCAAGGGGAACAGTTCGAGCATACGGCCTTCAACGGCCTGGAGAGTTCTGAACGGCGCGCCACAGGGGCAGCGCTCAGGGCCCATGGTGGCCCAGTCGCCGAGATCAAAGCGGATGAATGGGACGATTTCTGAATGGAGGTTGGTGGCGACGACCTGTCCGCTTTCGCCCTCGGTGGCGGGGCGGCCGCCGGTGAGGACCTCGACGTAGTTGCAGAGTTCGTTGAGGTGGAGGAGGCCGGTTTGCGGGCATTCGGCGGCCAGCAGGTTGAATTCGGTGCTGCCATAGGTGATGTAGGCCGGAGCGCCGAAGGCGTGGCTGATCTGCTTTTTGGCAAGCGGGGGGACGGTTTCGACGCTGGGCGTGATGAACTTCAGCCCGAGAGCCCGCAAGCGCTCATGCGGCACCTCGTTGCTCATTCTCCAGATGGCTCCGGCGTGTCCTCCGATCATGGCCGGGCGCAGTTGCCTGGCGGTGTCGAATGACTCGCCGATGCCCTCGGCGAAGCTCAGAGCATAGCGTTCGAACAGGCCGACGCGCATCCACCATGGGTACTGTCTGGCGCGGCGGCGGGCGGGACGGGGGTCGGCGACGAAGTGGAGGTGGACGCGAGCGTCCCAGGGAGAGAGGCCGTAGTTGGCGAAGGCGCGGATTCGGAAGGCGCTGAGGAGTTTGTCTTCGGCCGGATGACGGCGAATCTCCATGGGGTTGCCGGTGGAGCCGGTGGTCCTGATGCGGACGAGTCTGGAGCGGTCGATGGCGGGCGGGGGCAGTTCGGCGTCGGCTTCCTGCATCTGGCCTTTTGAGACGATGGGCAGACGCGGGAGATCGTCCACGGTGCGCAGGGAGAGGGGATCGGCTCCGGCCTCCCGCCAGAGACGGGAGTAGAACGGGTTGAGCGCTGCGCGGGCGACGAGGCCGCGAATGCGACGATCCTGGTAGCGTTTCACGTCAGCGGCGGTCCAGGCGCAGCCGAGCCAGTAGGACCATAGCCCGGCCGCGCTGGAGAGACAACTGAGAGCGACATGCACCTTCAGCAGTGTATCCGTTCGCGCGGGGCTGGCGAGGCGACGGGGATCGCGAAGCAGGCCGCGGCGCGAACTAACGCGCCGTAGAGCTAAGCTGGCTGTCTGCCGCGCGGCCAGCCGCTGCGTCTGCGCCATTCGACCATAAGGGCGCTAGCGACGAAGATGGACGAGTAAGTGCCGGCGATGATGCCGGCGAGCAGGGTGAAGGCGATGCCGTTGAGCATGTCTCCGCCGAGGAAGTAGAGGGCCAGACAGGCCAGGATGGTGGGGCCGGCGGTGAGCAGGGTGCGGCTCAAGGTCTGGTTGATCGAGAGGTTCACGAGATCGAGGAAAGAGCCTGTCGACTTGGCGAGATTCTCGTTTTCGCGGACGCGGTCGAAGACGACGATCTTGTCGTTCATTGAATAGCCGATCAGCGTCAGCAGGGCAGCCAGGATATTGAGGTTGAGTTCGCGGCCGGTGAGCGAGAGCAGGCCGAGGGTGATGACGACGTCGTGGATGGTGGCGAGCACGGCGGTGACGCCGTCCACCAGGCGGAAGCGGAGGGCGATGTAGACGAGCATGCCAGCGAGTGCGCCAACAGTGGCCAGCAGAGCCTGTTTGCGCATTTGTTCACCGGCGCGCGGACCGACCATCTCGACCGAACGGACCTGGAACGTGCCGAGGGCTGCACTGCCGTTGAGCCGCGCGATGACCTCGCCGGTGACGCCGGGGATCTGCTTCAGGTCGTTCCAATCGCGGATGATGCCGCCGCGTTCGCGGTCGCGGAAGGCGAGGATGCGGGCGGTGAGGCTTTCAGGCGAGATGTTGGTTTCGCCGAGAGCCTCAGCGACAGCCGCGGGCGGGGCGTTGTTGAAGTCGAGCTTGCCGGAGGTGTTGCCGTATTTGCCGGTGAGTGTCGCACGGATAAGCGTGCGGGCGCGTTCGAGGGTTTGCTCATCGGCGAGTTGAGTGCCGATGATGAACTCGCCGGAGCCTTGGGATTCCTGAACCGAGATCTCGCCGGGGATCTTCGACGAAAGCACCGCGCGGACCTCATCGATTGGAGGTTTTGGGGAGAAGCGGACTTCGGTCAAGGTGCCGCCGCGGAAGTCGAGGCCATACTCGATGCCGTCATGGAACCAAAGGCTACCAAGGCTGACGGCGAGCATGAGAGCCGAGAGACCGAGCGTAAGGCGGCGTTTACCGAGGAAGGCGATGCTGGCCGGCTTGAAGAGTTCCCTGGCGCCGCTTCGCGGCCAGATGCTGAGGGAGTGGATGTGCCTATTCCGGGAGATCTGCCAGTCGAAGATGGCGCGAGAGACGAACACGGCGGTGAAGAGGTTTGCCACAAGGCCGATGACGAGGGTGACGGCAAAACCACGCACGGGACCGGTGCCGAACATGAAGAGGAAAGCGCTGGCGACGACGGTGGTGACATGGGTATCGACGATGGTGACAAGCGCTCGCTGGAAGCCGGAGGCGATGGCCTGAGGAACAGCTCTGGCGGCCCGGAGTTCCTCTTTGATGCGTTCGAAGATGAGGACATTGGAATCGACCGCCATACCGATGGAGAGGACCAGGCCGGCTATGCCAGGCAGGGTCCAGGTGGCATCGATGTAGCTGAGGGCGGAGACGGTCAGGATGGTGTTCAGAAGCAAGGCCAGGACAGCGTTCCAGCCGGCGCCGCGGTAGTAGAGGACCATGGAGGCGATGACCAGGGCCAAGCCGGCAAGACCCGCGGTCAGGCCCCGGCGGATGGAATCGGCGCCGAGAGAGGGACCAACAATGCGTTCCTCGATAACTTTGATGCCGGCCGGCAAAGCGCCGGCGCGCAGGTTCAATGCCAGATCAGAAGCCTCCTGCTGGCTGCCTCCGCCGGTGATACGGCCCTGGTCAGAGATCTTGCCATCGATCACCGGCGCGCTGAGAACCTGATTGTCGAGCACGATGGCCAGACGGTTGTGGATGTTGGCCTCGGTGAAGCGTTCGAACCGTCCCGCGGCATCCTGGGTCAGCACGAAGCCGGTGTCCCAGCCC
Source organism: Bryobacteraceae bacterium (assembly GCA_014860455.1). Lineage (GTDB taxonomy): Bacteria > Acidobacteriota > Terriglobia > Bryobacterales > Bryobacteraceae > PNKE01. Next base: position 9,179 of record JACZJQ010000223.1, read on the forward strand.
ATTCCGTTTTCACTCTGCTGAGGGCGGGCGTCGCGCAAGTCTCTGCCGGTGATGACCGGCGACCGGTTGAGCAGCCACCAAGACGGGCCTTCGGCAGACTGCTGAGCGCCCTGGACCAGGCGCGTACCGGCGGGCAGGACGCCGCCATGGGCGGCCATGGCGTCGTGCTGGGAGGAGTATGGACCGCCTTTAATGGCACAGAGTTCGAGCATGGCCGAGGTCTGGAGGATGGCTTTGACGCGAGCCGGGTCGCCGACCCCGGGCAGTTGGACAAGCACTTCAGCCTCGCCTTCCGATCCGCCGCGCTGCTGGACGCTGGCCTCAGCCACACCGAGCGCGTTGACCTTGCGGTTGAGGGTCTCCATGGTCTGGTCTAGAGTATCCTGGCGCAGGGCGATCTGGGCTTCCTTGCGGATGGTTGCCTGGTAGCTGCCGGGGCCGGCCTGGGCGATGTGCCAGGTTGATCCGGCGGCGTCACGCAGGACGGTCAACGCCTCGCCCAAAAGCGGGGCTTCGATGCCGCCAATTTGAATGGCGATTGTGCCGGCGGCGTCGAAGGTGGCGGGGTCGTTGCCGCCGATCGAATCATAGGAGATCTGTTTGGCCGCCATGGCGTTGCGCAGGCGTTCAATGGCCTGATCGGCTTCGGCCTTGAAGGCGTCCTGCACCTGGACTTGTAGAACCATATGGCTGCCGCCTTTGAGGTCGAGGCCGAGCCTGATTTTGTTGGACCAGTTGTTGAGCAGGTCCTGGCGCGATGCGGGCAGACCAGTGATGCCGATAATGCTAAAGACGACGATTGCCAGAATGAGCAACCACTTCCAACGCAGAGTTGAGGGCATGAGTATTCCTTCCTTGAGCAGGCCTTGCGGCCATGAGTGATTGAACCGCCACGCAAGGTGAAACCGGCAGGGCTTGGGCAGGCCGGAGATGCGAGGACGATCATTATCCGTAAGCGGTGACGCAGAGATCCGCGCCCGCAGACACGATTAAAGGAAGGACGGGATGGGGGGAGCGCGGCTGGTGTTGGAAGCGGTGAAACCGGGAGGGACGGCTGCGTCGGGACCGGAGGCGGAAACTGCACCGGCCCGGAATAACGAAGCGACGGCGGTCCAGACAAGGCTGGCGCCGGGCGAATCGTTGCGCGGCGAGGTACGTTCGTTCTGGACCTTGCCGAGAGGCAGGAGCGAATCGCCTGGCTGTCTGCCCGGAGCGGAGCCGGCGCCATGGGACGACGGGGCTGGGCGGGTGAGACGGACCGAGGCCTCGACGGTGCAGGACGGGGGAGTGAGGGCCGGAACGGCAAGCATGAGCAGGGCCGGGAGGCCGTATTGCCAGATTCCCGTCAAGGTCTTGCTCACATTCATTAAATTAGCAGAGTGGCGGGCGGCATTCAGGCATACCGGGAGGTTGGCAGCATGTGCTTCAATATCACCAATGGATAGCCCTACCGATGCACCCGTCCAGTGCCGGAATTGCAGCCAAATGCTCTCTGGCAGCTATTGCCAGGGCTGCGGAGAGGCGAGACCGGATGCGCATGAATGGTCGTGGCGGCATTTCCTGCACCACTCGGTGCATGAGTTCACGCACGTGGATTCGAAGATTTTCCAGACGTTCTGGCTGCTGTTCCGGCGGCCGGGCTTACTGACCACCGAATACTGGAGCGGGCGAAGAACGGCTTATATCCGGCCGCTGCGGCTGTACATCATCGCGGCGGCGGTTCACTTGCTGGCTGTCAGCTCAGGTTTCTATGCCGTGGACTTCATCAAGATCGGCAAGGAGTCGCCTCAACTCGACAGCCTGGTTGCGATGGTGGCGAAGAGTTCCGGCATGGATACGGCCGCCGCCGGGGATCGGCTCAATCTCCAGTTCCAGCGAGTCTACGGCGCAGCCCAGTATGTAGCCGTCTGTTTCTTCGCGCTAGTTCCCTGGCTGCTCTACCGCAAGCGCCATCCCTACTACATCCAGCACCTGATCTTCGCGCTGCATGTCTACGCCTTCTGGTTTCTGGTTTCGTCCGTGACCGGCCTGATCTTCGCCAAGCGGCCCTGGCTCTCGTCTCCGATGGCTCTGATCACCACCGCCTATCTGTTTTTTGCGATCCGGCGGATCTACGGCCAGCGGCTTAGAACCACGCTCTGGAAGTGCGTTCTGCTGAGGTTGGGGCACATGCTGGCGGAGGCTCTCGCCATCGCCGCCGGCATGGGCGGGGCGATCCTCTGGGCGCTGGTGAAGCGTTAGGGCTCACCGGGTGCGTTTCGCGGGGACGGCGGTACGCTTGCGGGCCGGTTTCGCGGGTGCGTATTCGGCGAGGGAAGCGGTCAGCTTCTTGCGCAATTCGGCATGTTCGATGCGGTTGGCATCGGTAAGGGCCAGCGCCTTGCGGTAGAGGGCGAGGGCTTCCTTCATTTGCTTCTGGCGGATGAGTTCGCCGGCCTGACGGACGAGTCCGTTGGCGTGGAACAACGCCCTCAGAGCGACGGCCTTGGCTTCGGCGGCCTGGGCGTCGTCTTCCCTGCCCCAGTCACGGTAGAGCGAGGCGATCTTGTCGAGCGTCAGGATCACCATCGGATGTTCCTGGCCGGCCGTTCCGATCCAGGACTTCAGCAGCCGCTCGTATACCTGCTCGGCTTCGGCGTGTTTCTTCTGGCCGTAAAGGGCGTAGGCGAGCCCGTCGAGGGAAGAAACCAGGTCGATGTGGTCGCGGCCCTGGGCGCGTTCGCGGATGAGGACGGCGTGTTGGTAGGCCTCCTCGGCCTTGGCGTAGTCGCGGGCCTGAAGGGCGTAGACGCCCAGGCGTTCGAGTTCGGTGGTGAGCCAGACGTGCCATTCGCCGAGCTGGGCGGCGCGCATACGTATGGAACGTTCTGAATAGACAACGGCAGCCGGCTTTTCGCCCATGGCCGAATAGACCTGGGCCTGGCGGCTGAGAACGTCGGCAAGGCGGGGATCGGCCATGCCCTGGGGCTGCCTGGCGTACTGCTGTTCAATGGACTTGAGCAGTGCCGCGGCGCGCTCATACTCTTTACGCCATTCGAGGATGCCGGCCAGTTCGATGCGGTCGTCGGAGAGATCGACCAGGGCGGCTTTTTCGTAGCGCTCACGCCAGTTCATGGCGATTTCAAGGTATTGTTCGGCCTTTTCGTAGTCGCCGATGGAGGCGTTGACGGCCGTCAGGGCCTTGAGAACTTCATATCGAGTGCGTGACTCGGCGGGTCCGGTATCGGCGATTTGACGGGCCTCCTCGAGGAGGCTGAGGGCGGTGGCGCGGTCGCCTTTCTGGTAGCTGGCCAACCCATCCTGAAGGAGGCCGGGGGCGGATTTCACCAACGACTGGACGGCCGGGGTCTGGCCGGCGGTGCTGGCGAGCGAACACAAGATCAGGAGTGAGCCGAGCAATCGCATCATTTGACTCGAGTATCCAGACGGTCAATTCGATCTTACCGTTTCGCCGCCGGAGGTTTGCGGCTGGTGAGCCCCATTTGACAGACTAGGGTGGTGAAGCGATCCGTCGCCATTAGAGCCGCCTTGCTGTTTTGTCTGGCCGTTGCCGCGCCCTGCGGGGCGCAGAGCGGACCGGAGTCGTTCAGCTATGGCGCCGAATGGCGATTCCTGCGATCGGGGCAGGTGACGCTGGATTTCACCGCGGGCCGGACAATATTGAATCTGAAAACGGTGGGGCTTGTGTCGACGCTGATTTCGGTGGAGGACCGGTACACGGCCGACTACGGCGAAGGTTTTTGCGCCAAGTCGCTGTTGCTGGACGCGCGGGAGGGCCGCAAGCACCGCGAGACGCGGGTGGCGTATGACGGCGAGCACCGGCGGGCGTCGATGACCGAGCGCGACCTGAAGAACGGCAAAGTCCTGGCGAAGAAGGACATGGAGATCCCGGCTTGCGTACATGAAGTAACCGGGGCGCTGATGCGCCTGCGCAGCATCAAGCCCGAGCCGGGCGCGACGCTGGAGTGGCCGGTATCGGACGGCAAGAAGCTGATCTCTGCGCGTGTGGACGCGCTGGTGCGGGAAAAGGTGAAGACGCCGGCGGGGCAGTTTGACACCATCAAGTACGAGGCGTTCCTTTTCAACGGGCAACTCTACCGCCGCAAGGGACGTCTGTTTGTGTGGTTGACCGACGATGAGCGCCGGATGCCGGTGCAGTTTCGGATCCAGTTGCCGTTCTACATCGGTACGGTCACTTTACAACTGGAGAAGTTCCAGGAAGCCAACAAAGAATAATGAGACTTGCAACCTACATCCGGACGGCAGTGCTGAGCCTGGCCTGCGCCGCCACCTTGCCACTGGCGGCTCAACAGCCCGATGCGGTGCTGAACGACGCGCAGGCCAAGGCGCTGTATCAGAGGTCGCTGCAACTGATGGAATCGTCGGGCTTCGCCATGCCGGAGCTGGCGCGGGCCGGGGCCCCGTTGATGGAGAATATGCGCCAAACATTGGAAAGCCTGGACTTTCTGGGCTACAGGTCGGCGCAGTTGCACTACAAAATGATCGCCAACCTGAGGGCGTTTCTGATGGTCTCGGACGCGGTGCCGAAGCCGGTCCCCTTCCCCGAGGCGTCGCGGAGGCAACTGGCCGAACTGCGGGACCATCTGGCGTCGTTTGAGGTTTACTTCCAGTCGCAGGTGGAACAGTTGCAGCGTTCGCTCCGGGATCCGGACCGCGACAACTTCCGCCGCTACGCCGAGGCGAACACGTCCATCGCCTCGCGCAAGCCGGGGCAGATGCGGATTGTTTTTTTCGGCGACTCGATTACGGACGGCTGGCGGTTGAACGAGTACTTTCCGAGTCAGGATTTCATCAATCGCGGCATCTCGGGCCAGGTGACGTCGCAGATGCTGGCGCGATTCCTGCCCGATGTCGCGGCTCATAAACCTGACGCCGTGCTGATATTGGCCGGGACGAACGACATCGCGCGGGGCACGGCTCCGTCAACGATTCAGTCCAATCTGACCGCCATCGCCGATCTGGCCGATGCGCATAAGGTCAAACCGATCTTCGCCTCCATCCTGCCGGTGTCGGATTACCACAAGGGTGTGAACCCATCGTATGCTCGTACGCCGATGCGGCCGCCGGCCGTGATACAGGCGATGAATGCGTGGCTCAAGGATTTCTGCGTGCGGCGCAATTATGTCTACCTTGACTACTTCACTGGGCTGGCCGATCAGGGAGGGCAATTGAAGGCCGATTACGCCGACGACGGGTTGCATCCGAACCCGGCCGGGTATCGTGCGATGGCTCCGCTGGCGCTGGCGGCGATCGAAAAAGCGGTTCACCCACAACCGGAGAAGAAGAAACGGCGTCTATTCTAATGATGACGAGACTGCTGTCTCTTACCCTCGCTTTCTGCCTGTTGTTGACCGCACAGGCGCTACGGCTGAATCTGGGCCAGTTGCGAGCGTTCCTGCGCTCGTCGGTTCAGTTGCAGCACGAGGACAGGAGGGTGGCCGATTACGTCAAGAAGGTGGCTCTGACGGAACGGATCACCGAGCGCGATGTGGAGGAGTTGGCGGGCGAGGGGATTGGCCCGAGGACGATTGAAGCACTGAGGACACTGATCCCATCGACGGTGAACCTGCCGAATGCAACCCGCGACCCTGTTCTGCGGACGGTCGAACAGCCGAAGATGGTCGGGCCGTCCGAGGCAGAGCAGAAACGCCTGATTGCCGATGCGCGCGACATTGCGCTGAACTACACGAAGCGACTGCCGGACTTCATCTGCCTGCAGGTGACGCGGCGGTATGTGGACCCGTCGGGGCTGGAGGTTTTTCATCTGGCCGATACGCTGGCGGCGAGGCTGTCGTATTTCGAACAGAAAGAGAACTACAAAACGGTTTCGGTGAACGGGCGGTTGACCGACATCGACATGGAGAAACTGGGCGGGGCGACATCGTCGGGCGAGTTCGGATCGATGCTGAAGCAGATCTTCGAGCCGGAGACTGATGCCGAGTTCTGGTGGGAGCGGTGGGCGAAACTGCGCGGGCGTGTGGTGCACGTGTTCGGCTACCGGGTGAAGCAGGCGCGTTCGAAATGGCATATCGTCTGGCAGAAGGAACTCGAGCATGTCCCAGGCTACAAAGGCCTGATTTACATCGATAAGGATGTGCCAGTGATCTACCGCGTGACGCTGGACGCCGAAACGCTGCCGCCGTCGTTCCCGATCCAAGAGGCCAGGACGCAGCTTGACTACGAGTACACCGACATCTCGGGCAGCGAGTTCCTGCTGCCGCTGCGGGCGGAGATGCGGATGCGGGAGGGAAAGTTCCTGGTGCGGAATAATGTCGAGTTCCGCAACTATCGCAAGTTCGGCGCCGAGGCGACGATCACCTACGACATTCCGGATGAACTATCCTCCGACGCGATGAAGGAAGAGAGCGTCCAACAGGCCACACCGCAGGCCACACCGCAGGCCAAGCCGCCGGGCAAGAAGTAAGCGGCACTGGTAAGGCGTAGAGTGTTACGAACAGAAGAGCGGAATTTTGTTCAACCGGGCACAGAGTCGCGGCATCAGCAAAGTGTGATTATTCGCAGTCTGATCCTCTCCTCACTCCTTTTTCTTCCTCTCAACGCGCAAGACACCACGGGCACGGGCAGCCTGGGCGGCCAAGTGCTGCTGCCTGGCGACGTGGCCGTGGCGGGCGCCAAAGTGTGCGTTGCCGGGACAACGCGTTGCGTGGAATCCGGCGCCACGGGCGAGTTTCTGGTTCCCGAACTGCGGCCGGGCACAGTTGACCTGGAGATCACGGTGGCAGGACGTCCGGCGATGACGCAGGCCGGCGTCGAGATCCGCGCAGGCATCACGAACCGGTTGCAGCTTGTGATTCCGTCATTGGACGCGCTGAAACAGGAGGTGACGGTTACCGAAAGCGTCAGCATGGTTCCGGACGAGGTGAAGTCGTCGAGTTTCCTGATTCAGCCCGTGGAGGTCTATAAGTCGGCCGGCGCGCTGCAGGACGTTTCGCGGTACTTGCAGACGCTGCCGGGCGTGGTGTTCGGTGCCGACGATTTCCGGAACGACATTGTAGTGCGGGGCGGAAGCCCGCTGGAGAATCTCTATGTTGTGGACAACGTGGAGATCCCGAACATCAACAGCTTCGCCAGTTTCGCATCGGCGGGCGGGGTGGTTTCGATGCTGGATGCGGCGCTGCTTCAGGATGTCAGTTTCCTGTCGGGCGGCTATCCGGCGCCGTATGTGAACAGGCTGTCGAGCGTGTTGCAGGTGACGCAGCGCGAGGGCGACCGGACGCGGTTCAGGGGGCGGTTGACGGCCGGTTTTGCCGGTGCTGGCGGGATTGTGGAAGGGCCGATCGGCAGAGCACAGAAGGGCTCGTTTGTGGCCAGCGTGCGGCGGTCGTTTCTGGACCTGTTCACCGACGATATCGGCTTCGGCGGCGTGCCGGTGAACTACAGCTACAACGTGAAGGCGCTCTATGACCTGACGCCGAACGACAGGATTTGGGTGGTGAATGTCTCGGGTAACGACCGAGTAAGGATCCGGCCAGACGGCGAGGATGAAGACCAGCGCGACAACATCTACAACATCACCTACGACGGCTGGCGGTCGGCGACGGGGTTCAACTGGCAGCGGCTGTTTGGGGCGCGCGGCGTCGGATTGCTGGGCGTGACGCACTCGGAAGCAAACCTGAAGGCGCGGCTGGAGAACCAGTTGCAGAACAACTTGAACATCTACAACGAGAACAACCGCGAGGGCGAGTCGACGGTGAAGTACGACCTGACGCTCTATACGCCGATGCTGGACAAGATCCAGGCGGGCGGGAACTTCAAGGTCTTCCGGATCCGTTATCTGACCGAGCAGCCGTTTGGCTTCGACAATCCGCTGGCACCGAGGCCGGGGGCGAATCCGTTCTTCCTGGATTCGAAGTACCTGGCGTATCAGTCGAGCGGATATTTTCAGTCGACACGGGATCTGGGTTCGCGGTTGAGCCTGACCTGGGGCGGGCGCGTGGATAACTACTCCTACATCGGCGCGACACGGTTCTCGCCGCGTGCGGGATTGACGTATCGCCTGACGAACCGGCTCGCGTGGCGCGCCAGCTACGGGCAGTATTACCAGCAGCCGTTTTTCTTCTTCCTGTCGGCGTTTCCGGTGAACCGGGGACTGATCCCGGCACGGTCTGACCATTACATCAGCGGGTTCTCCTACACGGTGTCACCGACGTTCCGGATCACGCTTGAGGGCTACCGGAAGTACTATCGCGACTATGCCGTGTCGATTGAATACCCCACCTTCACGCTGGCCAACACGGGCGATACGTTCGCGGTGAACAACATCCTGTTCCCGCTGACCAGCGCCGGGCGGGGACGGTCGGAGGGCGTGGAGTTGTTTTTGGAGAAGAAATTCACCAACAAGTGGTTCGGCCAGGCGAACTTGAGCTATGCGCGGTCCTATCATGCGGCGCTGGACGGGGTGATGCGGCGGGGTAGTTTTGATTCCCCTATTCTTTTCAACGCCGTCGGCGGCTACCGGTTCAACGCCAAGTGGGAGATTTCGATGAGGGCGATCTACCTGACCGGGCGGCCGTATACGCCGCTGAACGAAACCGCCTCGTACGAGCAGAACCGGGCGGTGCTGGATACGGCGCGGGCCAGCGGGGTGAGGGCCGGCGACTACTCGCGCTTCGATTTCAGGCTGGACCGCACGTTCACGGTGCGCGACAATCCGCTGTTGGTATTCATCGGCCTCCAGAACGCCTTCGACCGTCGGAACTTCCAGGCTGTCAGTTGGAACCGGCGCGACAACGGGCCGGTTGTCCAGCGGCAGTTGGGGCTGTTTCCCTTGATCGGCATGGACTGGCGATTTTAGTTCGAACGACCGGAAGAGGTTGAGTCCAGCTAAACTCGTATCGAGATGCGGACAGTAGTCGCCTTGGAGTTTTCCCAGCTTTGGCACCGGCTGGGCGGAGTGCGCGGACTGCTGATGCTGGCCGCACTGGCGGCGATGGGGACGCTGCTGCCGATGCGGCTGGGACCGGCGCTGCTCGATCCTGTCTACCTGCTGGCGTATTCGCTTTTGGCGGCGATCTTTGCGGGGACGTATTCGATCCAGTCCTGGGCAGGAGCGGACGAGAAAGCGTGGTTGGAGAGCCGTGGCGATGAGGGGCCGGCAGACATCGACGTGCTGCAAGGCAAGACGCTGGTGGCGTCGGTCTACGGAGTGGCTTCATGGCTGTTGATTCTGGGGGCGAGCCTGGCTTCGCTGGCCTCGGCGATGTGGGGCTTGCTGTTGCCGCCGGTTGGGGTGATGGCTTGTCTGGTGGTATTCACCGTCGCCGTGTCTGCGCTGGCATCGACGTCGGCTGCGGCGCTGGCGGTGCGGTTTGAGACGGCCTCGATGGCGCGGCAGATGTTCCGGTTGGGGCTGTTTTTCCTGTTGCTGATGGGCGTGATGCTGAGCCGGGTGTTTCCGTCAATGGTGAGGCCGCTGGAGTCGGCGGATTCGTTTGTGGTGGTTTCGACTGGCGCGGCGGTGGCGATGGGGGCGCTGGCGGCGCTGATGGGACGGACGGTGCTAAGGTGTTTAGCCGATCGGCGTATCAGTCTATCCATCAACCCGTAAGGTGTCATCCACCTGAGTCGCGGCATTCGCCCGATTGGCCCCGATGCAGAGCCGGGCGAAACTGAGGTAGAGTCGTGCGTACACATGGCTGACAGCGAGACACTTGCGGCTGAGCAACTGCTGCGGGAGCGGGAGGTGCGATTTGTCCCTCCTGTGCCGGAGAGCATCGAGGATCTGGGACTTCCGCATTCGATGGTCGAGCAGATCGTCCTCAAGACGTTGTTCTTCAGGGGCGACTTGAAGGGGCGGGTGCTGGCGAATGCGCTGGGTTTGAACTACTCGGTGATCGAACCCGTCATCGCGCACCTGAAGCGAATGCGTCACGTGGTGGTGAAGTCGTCGCTGGGGCTGGGCGACATCAGCGCCACTTTCAGCCTGACCGACGAAGGGCGCGATCTGGCCAAGCAGCATACCGAGACTAATGCCTATTCGGGCCGTGTGCCTGTGCCGCTGACGCAATACGCGTCGGGGGTGAGGCTGCAGCGCCATCGCGGAGACTGGCTCACCATCGACATGCTGCGCAAGGCATTCAGCCACATGATTGTGGACGAGCGGGTGCTGTGGCAGGTGGGGCCGGCGGTGAACTCGGGCAAGTCGTTTCTAATCTACGGCCAGCCGGGCAACGGCAAGACGTATCTGGCTGAGGCGTTGTTCAACATCGAAACTGACATGGTCTATATCCCGTCGGCGATCGAGTGCCAGGGCAATATCATCCAGATCCATGACCCGGTCTACCACGAGCGTCTGGATACGGATGAATCCGAGGTCTCGGCGTTCGCCAGCGAACGGACTTTCGACGGGCGGTGGCTTCAGGTGCGCAGGCCGTTCATCGTATCGGGAGGCGAGTTGACGCTCGACATGTTGGATCTGAGCTTCAACCCGGGGTCAAAGGTCTACGATGCGCCGCTACAGATGAAGGCCAACAACGGGATTTACCTGATCGACGACTTCGGGCGCCAGCGCGTCTCGCCGACTGAGGTGCTGAACCGCTGGATCGTGCCGATGGATCGGCGGGTGGATTTCCTGAACTTCCAGACCGGCGGCAAGGCGCAGGTTCCGTTTGAAACGTTCTTAATCTTTTCGTCGAACCTGAAGCCGGAGCAACTAGGCGATGAAGCGTTCCTGCGGCGGATTCAGTACAAGATGCTGGTGCGGAGTCCGGAGGAGCCGGAATACGTCCAGATCTTCAACCGGTTCGCGCAGAGTGAGGGCCTGGAAGTGGATCCGGCGGTGCTGGATTCATTCATCGACAAGCACTATCACCGGGCCGGCAAGCGTTTCCGGCGCTGCCACCCGCGCGACGTGATATCTCACGCCGTCGACCTGATCCGTTTCGAGCGGCTGGAGTTGCGGCTGACAGCGGAACTGCTCGACCGTTCGTTCGAGGTAACGTTCATCTCCGAGGAGCACGACGAGTAGGCACGATCAGGTAGACATCGGGTCGCGCTTCTCGCTATCGATTCCAAGTTCAACCACGGCCTGGGCGGCGCGCTGGGAGTCGAACTGTCCCCATCGGGCGAGTTGAGCAAGCGTGGAGATGGCGATGGATTCGGCGTCGACTTCGAAGAAGCGGCGCAGGTAGTTGCGCGACTCGCTACGGCCAAAGCCGTCGGTGCCCAGGGCGGTGAGCCGGCCGCTGAGCCAGGGCGAAAGCTGATCGGCCATCACCTTCATGTAATCGCTGGCGGCGATGATGGGGCCTTGGGTTGACTCCATCGCCTGCTGGACGAAAGGCTTGCGGGCCGGTTCGGCCGGATGCAGCCGGTTCCAGCGATCCGAGCGCAGAGCGTCGCGGCGGAGTTCGTTATAGCTGGTGACGTTCCAGACGTCGGCGGCAACCTGGTACTTCTCCCAAAGGATCCGTTGAGCGCGCACGGCTTCGTTCAACATCGAGGCCGAGCCCCAGAGTTGGGCCTGTGCCGGGCCATGCTCGCTGGGGTGGACTCGGTAGATGCCGCGCAGAATGCCTTCGACGATCTCGTCGCCGGCGGGCATGGGCGGCTGGGCGTAGTTCTCGTTGCAGACGGTGATGTAGTAGAAGACGTCCTCGTTGTCCTGGTACATCCGGCGAAGGCCGTCCTGGATGATCACCGCGAGTTCATAAGCGTAGGCCGGGTCGTAGCTGACGCAGTTGGGCACGGTGGCGGCAACGACTTGGCTGTGGCCGTCCTCATGCTGGAGGCCCTCGCCGTTGAGCGTGGTGCGGCCGGCTGTGGCGCCCATCAGGAAGCCGCGGCCGCGGGAGTCTCCGAAAGCCCAGATGGAATCGCCGACGCGCTGGAAGCCGAACATCGAATAGTAGGTGTAGAAGGGGATCATCGGCACGCCGAAGTTGGCGTAGGCGGTGCCGGCGGCGGTGAAGCTGCCCATGGCGCCGGCTTCAGTGATGCCTTCTTCGAGGATCTGGCCGTCCTTGGCTTCCTTGTAGTAGAGGAACTGGTCGGAATCGACCGGCTTGTAGAGCTGGCCGTGGGGGGCGTAGATGGAGATCTGGCGGAACAGGCTCTCCATGCCGAAGGTGCGCGCCTCGTCGGGGATGATGGGCACGATGAGCTTGCCGAGTTCCTTGTTCTTCAGCAGCGCCTTCAGGATGCCGACGAAGGCCATGGTGGTGGACACGGCGCGTCCGCCCGAGCCGGCGAGTGAATCTGAGAACTCGCTTAGGGAGGGCGCTGTCAAAGCCGGTGCCTTGGGCTTGCGAGCGGGCACGGGTCCGCCCATGGCCTCTCGGCGGGCCTTGATGTACTTCATCTCGGGCGAGTCTTCCGGCGGACGGTAGAACGAGACGGTATGGACAGTTTCAACCGGGATGGGGATGCGGAAGCGTTCGCGCAGGTGTTCGAGCTCCTGCTCGTTCATCTTCTTCTGCTGGTGGGTGAAGTTGCGGCCCTCGCCGGCTTCGCCCATGCCGTAGCCTTTGACGGTCTTGGCGAGGATCAACGTGGGTGAGCCTTTATGTTCGAAGGCGCGCTTGTAAGCGTTGTAGACCTTCACCGGATCGTGGCCGCCGCGGGGCAGGTTGGCCAACTGATCGTCGGTCATGTCGGCGACGAGTTCGCGCAGTTCCGGGTATTTGCCGAAGAACTCCTGGCGGACGTAGGCGCCGCCCTTGGCCTTGTAGTTCTGATACTCGCCGTCGACGCATTCGTGCATGCGGCGGATGAGCAAACCGGACCTGTCCTTTTCCAGCAGGCGGTCCCAGCCCGCGCCCCAGATGACTTTGATGACGTTCCAGCCGGCGCCGCGGTAGAGGCCTTCGAGTTCCTGGATGATGTTGCCGTTGCCGCGCACGGGGCCATCGAGGCGCTGGAGGTTGCAGTTGATCACCTGGATGAGGTTGTCGAGATGCTCGTGGGCGGCGATACGGAGCGCTCCGGTGGATTCGGGCTCTTCCATTTCGCCGTCGCCCATGAAGACCCAGACCTTGCGGTCGGTGGCCGGCAGCATGCCGCGGTTTTCGAGGTGGCGCATGAAGCGCGCCTGGTAGATGGAATTAATGGGGCCGAGGCCCATGGAAACGGTGGGGAACTGCCAGAAGTCGGGCATCAGCCAGGGGTGCGGATAGGAGGACAGGCCGGGGTGCTCGCGCAGTTCGTGGCGGAAGTTCTTGAGATGCTCTTCGGTGAGGCGGCCTTCGAGATAGGCGCGGGAGTAGACGCCGGGCGAGGCGTGGCCCTGGAAGTAGACAAGGTCGCCGGGCTGGTCGCCGATGGAGCCGCGGAAAAAATGATTCATGCCAACTTCGACCAGGGTGGCCGAGGAGGCGAATGTGGAGATGTGACCGCCGATGCCTTCGTCGTACTTATTGGCGCGGACCACCATGGCGACGGCGTTCCAGCGGACCAGGCTCTTGATGGTGCGTTCAATATCGCGGTCGCCAGGATAGGGCACCTCATCGCTGGCCGGGATGGTGTTCACGTAGGGCGTGAAAGGATTCAACGCGGCCGGGACCCCTTGCCGCGCAGCCTCGTGGGCCAGGCGTTCGAGCAGGAATTTGGCCCGTTCCGGACCTGCTTCTTCGATCACCTGGCCGAGCGACTCGAGCCACTCGCGCGTTTCGACAGGATTCAGGTCTTCGGGTTTCTCTATCTTGTTGCGCAGCATTGGGTTGTAGTGGGAACTCTCTAATTTTACCGTCGATTCGCGAGGCCCTGCAAACCGGTTGCTGCGTTGGCAGCCGCCTCACTCCTCATGATGATCGGCGGGCCCGAAAAGCTCCCGGGGTTTTGCGGCCCCAAGTCCAGCCCCGGAGCGTGTTCACATCCCGGCTGCCTTTACCCCTTCGGCAAGCCCGCGGCCCTGCGGGCCTTGCGTGGTTAAGGGTGTGTCCGGTTCCTCGCAGCAGAACTCGGCCGTGGCAGCCGTCAGTTGACGGGCGAAGAGTCCGATGCGGGCATCCCTGATGCATAGCGCATCCATCTGCCAGTCCTCCAGCAATGGAACCGGGATGCGCCGCGCCACCGCGGAGGTCTTGCCCCTGGTGAGCACCTCGGCCACCGAACGGTCGGCGATCCAGCCGACGATCTTCCTTGACGTCGCCGCGTCGATGCCGGCCTTTCGCAGGCAACGCACGACGGAGTCCATCAACGCGGACGAAACCAGCCTGCCGAGGTTGACTCCGGCGCTGTAGACGGTCTTATCGCCCGGCTGCATGAGGATAACGTGAACTCCAGTGCGCGCCAGAATGCTCTTCAATCTCGATACTGCCGCGGCTCCGCCTTCAACGAATGCCAAATCGGACTGGCCGATCTGCAGGTGCGCCAAACTGGCCACGGAGGCTCCGGCCGCGGCGGCTGAGTGAAGAGCGCCGCAATCGACGTCGTCGTCGAGTAGCACCAGGATGCGGTTGTCCCAGCGGCCGATGGCGCGGTTCAGGCGGGTCAGGATGGAATCCAGTTCGCTAGCCGGCGCCTGCAGGTAAATGAGGCGGGAGTGGGACAACTCCGACCAGTCGCCCACGGCCCACCCTCCTCTGAGGGTGTTGGCGTAACGGCTGGCGAGCCGCTTCGAGCCTGCCGCCACGGGACCAAGATTCCGCGCCAGCACTGGAAGCCGGGTAAGAATGCTGTCAGCCAGCCGTCCCGAGATCACCGCACCGGGGGGCGTCATCTTTCGCATATGGATTCGGCGCCTTCAACGCCTTGATTCGATCACGATACTGTGCCGCTTTCTCGAATTCAAACGATTTCGCGGATTCACGCATCTTTTTTTCAAGCTCTTCGATGAGCGAGTTGCGCTGCTCGACGCTGAGAAGGGCGACTTCCTCATCTGACTCGGCTGGCGGGGTGACATAATCGGCGTCGGCGATTCGGGCCAGCACCATGTCAATGGGCTTGACGATGGACTCGGGCGTGATGCCGTGCTCCACGTTATAGGCGCGCTGGATCTGGCGGCGGCGGGAGGTCTCGTCGAGCGCCCTTTTCATTGAGTCAGTATGACGGTCGGCGTAGAGAATGGCCCTGCCGTTGATATGTCTGGCGGCGCGGCCGATGGTCTGGATCAGCGAGCCGGCCGAGCGCAGGAAGCCTTCCTTGTCGGCGTCCAGCACGGCCACAAGGCTGACCTCGGGCAGGTCCAGCCCCTCGCGCAGCAGGTTGACGCCGATCAGGACATCAATCTCGCCGCGCCTTAGATTGCGGATGATCTTAACGCGCTCAAGCGTCTCAACCTCGGAGTGCATGTAGCTGGTTTTCACGCCGAGCTCGCTGTAATATTCCTGCAAATCCTCCGACATGCGCTTGGTTAGCGTGGTGATCAGCACCCGCTCGTTACGCTCCACGCGCAGCCGGATCTCGCCCAGCAGGTCGTCCACCTGCCCGCGGATGGGTCGGATTTCGACCTCAGGGTCGACCAGGCCGGTGGGGCGGATGATCTGTTCGACCACGGCGCCGCCGGTCTTCTTCAGTTCGTACGGGCCGGGCGTGGCGCTGACGTAAACCGTCTGATGGATACGGTTTTCGAACTCCTCGAACGTCAGCGGGCGGTTGTCCAGGGCGCTCGGCATGCGGAAGCCGTACCTGACCAGCGTCTCCTTGCGTGAGCGGTCGCCGTGGTACATGCCTCCGATCTGGGGCACGGTCTGGTGGCTTTCATCGATGAACAGTAGGGCGTCCTGAGGCAGGTAGTCGAGCAGCGTGGGCGGCGGTTCACCGGGCAGGCGACCGCTGAAGTGGCGCGAGTAGTTTTCAATGCCGTGGCAGTAGCCGACGTTGCGGACCATCTCAAGGTCGAACATCGTTCGCTGGTAGATGCGCTGGGCTTCGAGTCCCTTGCCCTGCTTGATGAGCTCGGCCTGCCACCATTCCAGTTCCATTTCGATGCTCTTGATCGCCGATTCCTTGGCCTCGGTGCTCATGACGTAGTGTGAGGCCGGATAGATGGGCAGCCGGGAGTAGGTCTGGCGGACCTGGCCGAACAGCGGGTCGATCTGCGACAGGCCGTCCACTTCGTCGCCGAACAGTTCGATGCGGTAGGCCCAGTCGTCATAGGTGGGCCAGATTTCGACAACATCGCCGCGCACGCGGTAGGATCCGCGCTTGAAGTCGGCGTCGTTACGGGCGTAGAGGATTTCAACCAGGCGCTGCGTGAGCGTTTCGCGGCGGATGCGCTGGCTCTTTTCAAGCATCAGCAGCAAGCCGAAATAGGCCTCGGGCGAGCCGAGGCCATAGATGCAACTGACCGAGGCGATGATGACCACGTCGCGGCGTTCGAAGAGAGATTTCGTCGCGGCGAGGCGCAACTTGTCGAGTTCTTCGTTGATGGTTGATTCCTTCTCGATGTAGAGGTCGGTGGCCGCGACGTAGGCCTCGGGCTGGTAGTAGTCGTAGTAGCTGACGAAGTACTCGACGGCGCTGGCGGGGAAGAACTGCTTGAACTCCTGGTAAAGCTGGGCGGCGAGGATTTTGTTGTGGGCCATGATCAGGGCAGGGCGTCCCGTCTCCTCGATCACCTTGGCCATGGTGAAGGTCTTGCCGGATCCGGTGACGCCGAGCAGAACCTGATGCGCCTCGTTGCGCGAAGCGCCCCGCACCAGGGCTTCGATCGCCTGTCCCTGATCGCCGCGCGGTTTGTAGTCGATGCCAAGCTGGAAGCTCATGCAGTAACCAGTCTACGCGGCAAGCAAGGCGGAGGGTTTGTGGTTTCCCGAGTCAGTCGATGTGGGGCGGGCCGGGGCGCCAGGCGCGGAACTGGATGGTGGTGGCGATGAGGTGGATGCCGGGTCCGGTGGGCGAGGCTCGGTATTCGTAGCTGATGGTGTAGCTGAGAGCACGGCGGGTGATGATCTGCAGGCCGACGGCGTGACGCTCGTACCAGTCGCCATTCTGGACCAGGGCTTCGAAGCTGGCGAACGGTTGCAGGGTGCCATTCTTATGGATGAGCATGGCGCGGTTGCGGACACGAGTGTAGTCTTTATCGCGGACGACGGCGAAGCGCTCGGCGAGGTGGCGGGTGTCGATGGCCCACTTGCGGCTATCGATGACACGGAACTGCGGGCCCGCCCAGAAGCGGTGGATTAACCTATTGGCTGGTGACGGGCCATCCTGGTTCATGTAGTAGTAACCGGCCAGACCGACCACTCGAGGTTTGAACTGATGGATCAGGATCGGTCCGGCGCGGAACTGGAAGAAACTGGTGGCGTTGTCGTAAGTCCTGACCCGCGTGTGGATCTGGAGCGTTGACTTCCCGTTCAGTTCGAGGTTGGCGTTGGTGATGTGAAGAAGGCCGAAATCGTCATCCGCCATAAGAGCAGAGACAGACAGCAGCACTGCGATGGCGAGAGACCCGAAGCGCATTTGTTACAACTCCATGACAACACAACTTGAGGTCCTGTTTTGCGCCACCCCTGCGGGCGGTGGGATGCTGGGAGAGCGATGGAACTCAACGCCGTGGAAATCCGGGTGCTTGGCGCCCTGATCGAGAAGGACATGTCGACGCCGGACTACTATCCGATGTCGCTCAACGCGCTGGTCAACGCCTGCAACCAGAAGACGAACCGCGAGCCGGTGGTGGCCTACGACGAGCAGACGGCCATGGAGGCGCTTGACGGGTTGAGAGTGAAGGGGCTGGTTGTGTTCGTACATGAATCGGGCTGCCGGGTGGAGAAGTACCGTCACCGGCTGGGCGAGTTTTTTAACTTCACGCGAGGTGAACTGGCGGTGCTGGCCGTGCTGATGCTTAGGGGGCCGCAGACGATGGCCGAACTACGAGAGCGTTCGGCGCGGCTGCATACGTTTGAAGACAGCTCGGCGCTTGAATACACGCTGCACCGGATGGAGACGCGCGAAGGCGGCGCGCTGGCGAGACTGATGCCTCGGCAATCGGGGTTGAAGGAGCCGCGCTGGGCCCAGTTACTGGGCGGCGAGCCGGAATTGACGGCCGACGCGGGGCCGGTTCAAGCCGCACCGGCGGCGGGTGTGGGGTTGGCGGAACGGGTTGAGAATCTGGAATCGGAGCTTCGCGGACTCCGGGCGGAGTTCGAACGGTTCCGGGAGCAGTTTCAGTAGGCTCAAAACTTGGCGTCGAGTTCGGCCCAGCGGGCGTAGAGCGATTCAACCTCGGCCTGTGCCTGCTGCAGGTCGCGGTAGGCGGTTTCCAGGCGCGCCGGGTCTGCCGCCGCCCCGGAGGCATGCAGCGCCGCTTCGCATTCCGAGACCCTGAGTTCGGCTACCAAAATGCGCGACTCCATACCCTCGAACTCCCGCTGCTCGATATACGAGAGCCGCTTCTTCTGCAGGACAGGCTTGGCGGCGCCGGCCAGAGGCTTTACGGCGGGCTGTTCGGAACGGGCCTTCTCAGCGCGGCGCTGGTCGAGCCAGTCCTCCCACTGATTGAGGTCGGCGAACAGGCCGGCGCCGCCGAAGCCGTCGAGTCCGAGAACGGCCGAGGTCACCTTCTCAAGCAGGTAGCGGTCGTGGGTGACCAGGACGAGCGCGCCGGGGAATTCAAGCAGGCGCTCTTCAAGGACTTCCAGTGTTGCCAGATCGAGGTCGTTGGTGGGCTCGTCGAGCAGCAGGAGGTCAGCCTCTTCGAGCATGAGCCGGGCGATGTGGATGCGGGCCCGTTCGCCGCCGGACAGCGATCCGACGGGCTGGACGAGTTGCTCTTCGCGGAACAGGAAGCGGCGTGCCCAGGCGTTGACGTGAATCGGACGGCCCTGATAGAGGACCGAATCGCCTTCGGGCGCGAGGGCGCGCTGGAGCGTGGTTGACGGGTCGAAGCTCTCCCGATTCTGGTCGAAGTAGACGATTTTGAGGTGGTCGGCGCGTTTAATGGAGCCTTCCGAGGGCTCGATGGATCCGCGCAGCAATTGAAGAAACGTCGTCTTGCCGCTGCCATTCGAACCGGCCAGGCCGAGTCGGCGACCGGGCGCGAGCACGAGATTGACGCCGGAAAACAGTTGGCGTCCGCCCAGTTCGCAGGCGGCGTTATCGAGTTCGACGAGACGTTTGGTCTTGCGGTCGCTGGCGGAGAAATCGATCGCCGCGGTGGAGACGACGGCGCGCTGCTCCATCTCGTCGAGTTGCCGGATCATGGCGGCGGCGGAATCCAAACGGGCCTTGGACTTGCGGGTGCGGGCTTTGGCGCCGCGGCGCAGCCAAGCCACTTCGCGGCGGACGCGAGCGGCGAGCCCCTCCATCATTTTCGTCTGCGCCTCCTGCCAGGCTTCTCGCTTTTCGAGGAAGTCGCTGTAGTTGCCGTCCACCTTGAAGAGGCCTTCCGGGTAGACCCGGCTGAGTTCCATCATTCTGGTGGCGACGTTTTCGAGGAAGTAGCGGTCGTGGCTGATGGTGACGGAGGCGAACGGAACCGAGGCCAGCGTGCGTTCAAGCCACTGGATGCCCTGGAGGTCGAGGTGATTTGTTGGTTCGTCGAGCAGCAGGAGATCGGGCCGGGCGGCGAGCGCGCGAACCAGGGCGAGGCGTTTGCGCCAGCCTCCCGAGAGCGTGCCTGAGACCACCGACGGATCGTCGAAACCGGCCTGGCCGAGCAACGCCGGGATCACGGCCTCCTCATGCGCCACCGACGATGCCACTTCCTGCACCGTCAGTGAAGGATCAAATTCGGGATCCTGCTCGACGTAGAAAAGGCGCGCCCCTTTGCGCAGAGCGACTTCGCCGGAGTCGCCGTGTTCAAGGTCTGCGAGGATTTTCAGAAGCGTGGACTTGCCCGCCCCATTCGGGCCGATCAGGCCGTGCCGCTCGCCCTCGTTGACGGCAAGGGAGATGGAGGTAAACAGCGGCTTGACGCCATACTGTTTCGTGAGGTCGAAACAACTGAGCAGCGGGGGCATTAGGGGTGGTGATCTTTCCGTTTCAGTTCAGCACAAGAACGGGTGGCATTGTTTTGGCCGGTCCGATGTATACTGTGGCTTGGAGGTGAGTCTTCTCGAGTAGACGCCTCAGGCGCGACCGTCCGGCTCCCGCTTCCTGGTTCATCCAGGCATCCTCCCGCCTGTTCGCTTCCATTTTCCCAGACAATTGCCGCATCTGCGACGAGTTGCTGTCGGGCTACAGCCGGGCGCCGATTTGCCCGAGTTGCCTGGATACGCCGAAACCGCTGAGCCCTGAGATCTGCTGCGCCAAGTGCAGGACCCCCTTCCTGCGCGAGCGTGCGTTGGACGAGGACGGCCTTTGCCGGTTGTGTGCCGCCGGTTTGGGCGCATTCGATGCCGCCTACGCCTGGGGCGGATACGATGGCGTGCTGAAAGAACTGATCCACTGCTTCAAGTTTCACGGCATGCGCTCGCTTTCGAAGACGCTGGGCGGTTATCTGTCCGAGGCGTTTCCGCGGAACGAGCGGATCGACGCGATCGTGCCGATGCCGATCCACTGGACGCGCCGCATGGTACGCGGATTCAACCAGTGCGAATTGCTCTCGAAGGAGTTGTCGCGGCACACGGGCATTCCGATGGCGAAGCTGCTGGTCAGGGTGAGGCGGACCGAGAAGCAATCGAATCTCGCCGGGGCCAAGCGGCGCCGGAACGTCCGCGGCAGCTTCGGCACGGGCCATGCGGAGGCGATTCGAGGCAGGCGGTTGCTGTTGATCGACGACGTCCTCACCACCGGCGCGACGGTGAACGAGGCTGCGCAGGAATTGAAGCGGCACGGTGCGGCCAGGGTGGCGGTGCTGACCGTGGCAAGGGTGGATCGCAGGAGTCTATGGGCCCAGAAAGGGCAGTTCGAGCTGCAGCGGACAACCGGAGAGGGATCGAAACGATGACGACGAAGGCCGAGCCATTACACCGACCCGTGCTGGTGCTCAACGCCAGCTACGAGCCGATCAACATCTGCGCCGCGCGGCGGGCCCTGGTGCTGATTTTAAAGGGAGTCGCCTCGGCCGAAGCCCACGCCGACGTGTTCCTCCACGCCCACCGCCGCGACTTCGCGCTGCCCAGCGTCATCCGCCTGCTCGAATACCGCCGCATCCCGCACCAGACGCGGGCGCTGTCGCGCAAGAACATCCTGATCCGCGACCGCTACACCTGCCAGTACTGCCATAAGACGTTTTCAGGAGGCGACCTGACTCTGGACCACGTAATTCCGCGATCACGGGCCGGCGAGACGAGTTGGGAGAATCTGGTGGCCTGCTGCCACACCTGCAACAACAGAAAGGGAAACAGGACGCCGGACGAGGCCGGGATGCGGCTGCTCAAATACCCCAGGCCCTTCAGTCTGCACACGTCGCGTCATCTGATGCGGCTGGTCGGCCGGGCCGAGGAGCAGTGGCGCAAGTACCTGTTCTATTGAGCGGCTGACGGAGGAGGCGGAGCGGATGAAGGAGGCTTCTCCTTCTTCTTCTCCTTCACTTCCTTTTTCACCGGGCTGATGATCACGTGGGCGCTGCGGCCTTCCAGCCGCGGCGTACCCTCGACGGCGCCATGCTCGGCCAGATCCTCGGCCAGGCGCAGGAGGAGTTTCCTGCCAAGGTCGGCGTGAGCGATTTCGCGGCCGCGGAACTGCACGATGGCCTTAACGCGATTGCCCTCACCCAGGAATCGCACGGCGTGCTTGAGTTTGAAGTCGTAGTCGTGATCGTCGGTGTTGGGACGGAATTTGACTTCCTTCACCAGGATGACGTGCTGCTTCTTGCGAGCGTCGTGCTGCTTCTTCTTCTGCTCGTACTGCCACTGGCCGTAATCCATGGCCTTGGCGACGGGTGGTTCAGCCGTTGGGGAGACGACAATGAGATCCAGGCCCATGTCCAGGGCCTTGCGGACAGCGGCCTGGGTGGGCATTACCTCGACGCTGCCGTCGGGGAATACAGCGCGCACTTCGCGCGCGCGAATGGCCTCATTGACGTTTTCTCTGACTCTGACTCGGGGACGGACAAATCTGGGTGGATACATGCGGGGAAGCTAGCTTTTGGGGTTCCTTCGAAGGTTTGCGAGGAGTTTGCCGGCGCACAGACGCAATACGCCCACTGCGTGTGACGTTGTCTTCCGGCTGGACCGGATCGATTGGTTGAGAAGCCTCAGCCTTGATCCTCTCCATCACACTATACACGGAAAATCAATAGGATGGGTAATGATTCCCACATCGCGCAACATGATAGAGTGAGTTTTTCATTCCCATGTCAAGCGAACTTCCCCGGCCCCTGCGCGGCATCATCCCGCCGCTGGTAACGCCCCTGAATCTGGATGGTTCTATCGATTTGCCCGGTCTTGACCGGCTGATCGAAATGTTGCTCAAGGCCGGCGTGCACGGGCTGTTCCCGTTGGGCACGACGGGCGAAGCGCCGCACCTGTCGCGCCATCTCCGCGCCGAATTCCTCGGCCACGTCACCCGCATCACGCGCGGCCGCGTCCCGGTGCTGGCCGGGATCACTGATTCAAGCGTGGACGAGGCAGCGTGGATGGCCGCCAAGTCGGCCGATGCCGGATGCGACGCCGTCGTGTTCGCCGCGCCGCATTACTACCCCATGACGCAAGACGAACTCACCGGCTTCGCCATCGCCCTGGCGAAAGAACTGCCGCTGCCTTTTGTTCTCTACAACATTCCCTTCTGCACGAAGGACTATTTCGAACTCGACGCCGTGCGCCGGATCGCCGAACTGCCCGGATGTCTGGGCGTGAAGGACAGCACCGGCGATGTGGAGTTCTACCAGTCTCTCGTCGACGCCCTTCGCGACCGGCCCGACCTGACGGTTCTGATGGGTCCCGAAGAGAAGCTCTGGGATGCCGTCATGATGGGCGGCCATGGCGCGGTGACCGGCGGCGCCAACCTTGCGCCTGAGTTGTTCACCGGAATCTACGCAGCCGCGGTCGCCGGCAAGCCGGAGGACGCCGCGCCGCTGATAGCCCGTTCGCAGATCATCTCCAGCAGGATCTACTCGGTGCTCCCGGAGCGCTCAGGATACTTCCGCGGACTCAAGTGCGCGATGCAACTGCGCGGCATCTGCGCCGGCGGCATGGCAGCGCCGTTTGAGCCCATCACAGGCGAGCCGCGCGAACAGATCCGGCAGGCGCTGATCGACGCCGGACTGCTCTGATCTCAATAGTTTGCGCGCATCGCGCGAGTGTTAAAGTGGTGGTAGGTCTAACTCTCACAAAATGAAGCTGGAAGAGGGTGTCATTGAGACCCTGCTGGTACAGATTGGGTCTATACTGAAGGCATAGGACTCATATGAAGACATACGTCAAGTTCGGCATCGTGATGGTCGGCATCATCGGCACGCTGGTGTGGCTTGCCGCGAGCGGGATCAACGAATCGAAAACGTACTACAAGACGGTTTCGGAATTGAGGACGGACTCGAGCCAGATAGGCAAGCGGGTCCGCGTGACTGGCGACGTGGTACCGGGCTCGATCCGCAGGGAAGGGACGCTGGTCCACTTCCGGATCGTCGAAAAGGAACACAATCTATTCCTGAACGTGACCTACACCGGCAAGGATCCGTTGCCGGACACCTTCCGTGACAACGCCCAGGCGATGGCCGACGGACAGTTGACCGCGCAGGGCACATTCCATGCCTCTTCCATCGCCGCCAAGTGTCCTTCGAAGTATGAGGCCGATCCCAACAAGCACCCGTCTGAAGTTCCGCTGAACGGCGCAAAGCCCGCGGCTATCTAGTCTGACAAAGATGGCACGAAGCCTGCGTATCCACAAAGGAGAGACAACCGCACCATGGAGACCTTAGGCGCGCTCGCCATTCTGGTCGCTTTCTGTCTGGCGATCTATTCCGTCGTCGCGTCGGTGGTTGGGGCGCTCACCAGACGGCCGTATCTCACCGTCAGCGGACAACGCGCCGTCTACGGAATTTTCGCGTTGTTGACGGTCGCCAGCGGCATCCTGGTTTATGCGCTGATGACATCGGACTTCCGCTTTGCCTATGTCGCGGCGCGGTCAAACAAGGCCATGCCGGCCGTCTACAAGTTCGCCGCCTGGTGGGGCGGCCAGGAAGGCTCGCTGCTGTTGTGGTCGTGGCTGCTGAGCCTGTATTCGGCTATCGTGCTGGCCACTAATCGCCGCAAGTTCCGCGACATGATGCCCTGGGTGACTGCCATCCTGATGTTCACGCAGGTCTTTTTCCTGACCCTGAACACCTTCATCGAGCCGCCGTTCCAGATGCTGGCCGTGGGCCGCGGCATCACCGCCGTCCAGGACGGCCAGGGTCTCAACCCGCTGCTGCAGTACTGGACAATGGCCATCCACCCGCCGACGCTCTATCTGGGCTATGTCGGCTTCGTCGTTCCGTTCGCCTTCGCCATGGCGTCGCTGATCACCAAGCAACCCGGCGATGCCTGGATCGCCACCACCCGTCGCTGGTCGCTGATCACATGGGGCTTCCAGTCGATGGGCATTCTGCTTGGCGCGGGCTGGGCCTATGCGGTTCTAGGATGGGGCGGCTACTGGGGATGGGACCCGGTGGAGAACGCCAGCCTGCTGCCCTGGCTCACCGCCACGGCTTTTCTGCACTCGGTGTTGATGCAGGAGAAGAAGGGCATGATGAAGGTGTGGAACATGGTGTTGGTGAGTTCCACGTTCTTCCTTTGTATCTTCGGCACATTCCTGACGCGGTCGGGCATCGTCTCAAGCGTCCACGCCTTTGCACAGTCCTCGCTCGGCGGCTGGTTCCTGGGATTTTTGGGCATCATCATCACGCTGACGGTGATCCTTATCCTGCGCCGCCTGGACTACCTCAGGAGCGAGACCCATCTGGAGAGCGTTCTGTCGCGCGAGTCGAGCTTTCTGTTCAACAACCTGATCCTGCTGGCATCGACGTTCGCCGTTCTGTGGGGCACAATGTTCCCGGTGCTGACAGAATGGGCCCTGGACGAAAAGATCACGGTCGGCGCGCCGTTCTTCAACAAGGTGAATGTTCCCATCGGACTGTTCCTGCTGCTGCTGACCGGCGTCGGCCCGCTGATCGCCTGGCGGCGCAGTTCCTGGGAGAGCCTGAAACGCGCATTCTATTGGCCAGCCATTATGTTTGCCGTGGCCGTGGCGGTTTCGCTCGCCATGGGTTCGCGGCATTTCTACGCCTCGATGAGCTTCGGGCTGTGCGCCTTCGTCACCACGACCATCATGATGGAGTTCTTCAAAGGTTCCCGCGCCATCGCCGGCAAGAGCGACATGAACCTGTTGCGCGCGGCCATTGAACTCACCCACCGCAATACGCGGCGCTATGGCGGCTACATGGTCCACATGGGTGTAGTCATCATGTTTATCGGCTTCAGCGGGGCGGCGTTCAACAAGGACACCACGCGCGAGGTGGTTGTCGGCGACCGTTTCACCATGGGCGGCTACGAGTTCCATGTCGACAAGATCACCGATGGCGACAACCCGAACTACACCTGGCAGAGGGCCGAGGTTGGCGTGTACAAGGACGGCAAATTCCTGCAGGAGTTGAAACCCGAACGTCGCGTCTACCTGGTGAGCGAGCAACCGACCTCTGAGGTTTCCATCCGCCGGAGGTTGAACGAGGACGTGTACCTGAACTTCGCCGGTATGTCACAGACCGAGGAGAACAAGGCCATTATTCAGGCCTATATATTCCCGCTGGTGACTTGGATCTGGCTGGGCTTCGCTGTGCTGATGTTCGGCACCATGGTCTGCCTGATCCCAAGCAAGGCGAAGTTCTCCTATCCGAGAACCGAACTGGTGGGCGTCTATGCCGAAGAGAAATCGCTGGCCAAGTAACGCCCGCATCACGTGTGCATCCGTGCGGCCCGGCCAGGCCGCACAACCACTCATGCCTGAACGCCACCGCTGCCAGGCCCGGAACGAAACAGACCTCGCCGATCTCGACTCATGACCCTTGCAGTATCCATCCTCCTCATCAGTGCCGTGCTGGCCTTCGTGCTTCTTGTCCGGCCCGGCGCAATTCCGCCCAATGAAACGCTGTCGCCCACCGCGCACCTCGATGAGCGCAAGGAAGCCATCTACGAGAACCTTCGCGACCTGAACTTCGAGTATCGTCTGGGAAAACTCTCCGACGCCGATTACGAGAAGACCAAGCTCGGGTTGCAGAACGAACTCGCCAAGGTCACGGACGAGATCGAGTCGATTGTTGGCAAAAGGGCAAGGCCTGCTCCAGCGGCCGCGACCGCGGTGCAACCGGCTCCGAAGACCGAAGCCGCCAAGCCCGTCTACAAGTGCCCGGCGTGCGGGGCCCTGTTCGAGCGGCCAATGAAGTTCTGCGGCGAATGCGCCGCGCCCATGGGGGAGGCCCAGTCATGAGAGCCGCAGTCCTGATGCTCCTTGTCTCATGCGCGCTGCAGGCCGCGGTCACCGGAGTTGTCGTGAACAAGACCACGGGCAAGCCGCAGGCCGGCGTCACCGTGACGATGACCAAGTTTGGTGCGGGCGGCATGGAACCCGCCGGCTCGGTGAAAACCGATGCCGGGGGCAAGTTCACGTTTGACACCGATGCCGGCTCGGCGCATCTATTGCAGGCCGACTACCAGGGCGTCCGCTACAGCGCCCCGATGGGACAGGCCGCCGGCGCGCCGCTGGAAATCTCTGTGTTCGAATCCGCCTCCACCGTCGCCGGGGCCAAGGCCGAGCAGCACATGATCATGATCGAGACAAATGGCGAGGAACTGGTCGTCAATGAGACCGTGGTGATCAACAACCCGTCCCAGACCACCTGGAACAACCCCAAGTCGGGCACGGTGAAGGTGTTCGTCCCATCCGCGGCCGGAGAAAACATCATGGCCCGCGTCGTCGCGCCCGGTTCCATGCCGGTGGACCGCCAGCCGGTGAAAACTTCCGCGGCCAACGTCTGGACCGTTGACTATCCGGTGAAGCCCGGCGAGACCCGTTTCGATTTCAGCTACAAGCTGCCGGCTTCGGTCGCGGGCGTGCTTGAGACACGCCTGCTGAACGAAGGCGCAACTCCGAAGCTGGTCCTGCCCCGAGGCGTCGAGGCCGCCGGCGAGGGCATCGTCAACCTGGGCACTGAACCCTCCACTCAGGCGTCGATTTTCGACATCACGGCCAAGGCCGTAAAACTCACCATCTCGGGTTCCGGCGCGTTGAGCGTTGTCCAGAGCGAAGAGGAAGCCGGCCCCAAGATCAAGCAGATCAACCCGCCCGGCTACGACCGGAACTGGAAGTGGGCGCTGATCCTGACGCTCGTCTTTCTGACGCTCGGCTTCATCGCGCACTACATGAAGGGCACTGCCACGGCCGGCCTCAACCGCAAGGTATGACCGCGCTCGCCATTGAGGGCGTTTGGAAGTTCTATGGGGACTTCCCCGCCCTGCGCGACATCTCATTCAGCGTCGAACCTGGCTCCTGCGTCGCGCTGCTTGGCCGCAACGGCGCCGGCAAAACCACGCTCCTGAAGATCCTCGCCGGACTTTCACGGCCCGCCAAGGGCCAGGTGAAACTGTTCGGCCAGGATGCCAACGAACGCTCGTCGCGTGCGTCTATCGGCGTGCTGGGCCACGGCATCGGCATCTACGAAGAACTGTCGGCCATCGAGAACCTGAGACTGTTCGCCGGCCTCTACGGCCTGCCCGAGCCCGAGAGCCGGGCGATGGAATGGCTGGAACGGACAGGCCTGGAACGCGTCAAGGACGGCCTGGTCCGCGAGTTCTCGCGCGGCATGAGGCAACGTCTCGCGGTTGCCCGCGCATTCCTCCACAACCCGCGCCTGCTGCTTCTCGACGAGCCCTTCACCGCCCTGGACGACCGCGCCATCGCCGTCCTGCAAACTGTTCTTCGCGACGCTCTGGCCGAGGGCCGCACGGTGCTGATGTCCACACACCAACTGCGCGAGGCCCTGGAACTGGCCACCCATGTCGCGCTCATCAACCGCGGCAAGCTCGCATTCACCGGCTCGCGCACGCAGGAAATGCTCGACGATCCCGGCTGGATCTACCGCAATTACGGAGAGGCGTGATGCTGTTTCTGCGCCAAACCTTCACCGTCATGGCCAAGGACCTTCGCAGCGAGCTGCGCACCAAGGAGGCCGTCAACGCCTCGCTCAGCTTCGCCCTGGTCATCCTCATCCTGTTCAGCTTCGCCTTCGACCCGACGTCGGAGACCACGCGCGAAATCGCCGGCGGCCTGCTGTGGCTGGTCTTCGCCTTCGCCGGCGTGCTGGTGCTGAACCGCTCGTTCGCCCGCGAGCTGCCGAACGATTGCCTGGAGGCGCTCATCAGCTCGCCCGTGCCCGGCGCGGCGCTGTTCCTGGGCAAGGCGCTTGCCAACTACGTCCTGCTGCTTGCCATTGAAGTGGTCTGCCTGCCTGTGTTCGGCGTCTTCTACAACGTCACCTGGTACTCGCAGCCGGCCCAACTCGCCCTCGTCCTTGTGCTGGCCACCTGGGGGGTCACCGTGGTCGGAACGGTGTTCTCCGCGCTCACCGTCAACCTGCGGCTGCGTGAGGTCATGCTGCCAATGCTGGTTTACCCGGTGCTGATCCCGTGCCTCATGGCCGCCATGCAACTCACCACGACGCTGGTTGCGGGCGATCCGGTCGCGGGCGATCAACTGGCCTGGCTGCGGCTGATCATAGGCTTCGATATCATCTTTACTTCGCTGGCCGTGCTGCTGATCGACACGGTTCTGATCGGCTGAACCACGGCAAGGAGAACCTGAACGGATGCGCAAACATCTTCTTCTGACCGCCGGCATCATTGCCGCTCTGCTGCTGGCGCGCAACATCTGGGTGATGCTCACGCAGCTGCCCGATGAGGCCTTCCAGGGCGCCATCTTCCGCATCATCTTCTTTCACGTCCCGGCGGCGTTCACCTGCTTCCTGTGCTTCCTGGCATCGTTGATCGCCGGGCTGGCGTACCTGAAGACAAGGAGCCTCAACATCGACGCCTTTTCCGTCTCGGTGATCGAAGTCGGGCTGGCTTTTGGCGCAGTCAACCTGATTACCGGCATGATCTGGGCGCGCATCATCTGGGGCATCTGGTGGACCTGGGACTGGCGGCTCACCTCGATGCTGATCTGCTGGCTGCTCTACGCCGGATACCTTGTCCTGCGGCGCGCCATCGAGGAACCCACTGAACGGGCAAAGATGTCGGCCGTGATGTCGATCCTCAATTTCTCAGTGGTGCCCTTCGTCTTCTTCTCCATCAAATGGTTCCGCACGCAACATCCGCAGCCGGTTCTGTTCGGTGACGGCAAGATGGACTCCGGCTACCGCGCCATGCTCTACGGCAACTGGGTGCCGCTGCTTCTGGTTGCCGCCATCCTCATCTCCATCCGCTACGTGCAGGAAAAGCAACAGCGGGAGATCGACGCACTGCGCCGTGAAGCGCACATGATTTAGCCTCGGGAGATCCTCATGAACGACGCACTGCAGCGCAACTTCACTTACCTCGCCTACGGCCTGATCACCGCCTGGGCCATCCTGGTGGTCTACGCCCTGACGCTCGCCGCCCGAGGCCGCAGCCTCGCGCGCCAGCTCGACAACGTCAAGCGCATGATGGAAGACCGCGGCAAGAACTAACCCCGGCGTGAACTGACCCTTTGATAAGATTCGGGGTGCAACTACCCGAACAGCAACAAAGGAGTCGCTCATGAATCGCCGGACCCTGCTCTCGATGGCCGCCGCCGCGGCCGCCATCTCTCCCCGTGAAGCCGCCGCGCAGGAGCGCGCCGCCCGCGCCACCCGCGCCATGCCGTCGCCGAAGATCAAGGACGTGCAGGTGATCCAGACCGCGCCCGCGGGCCTGCGCCTGCCCGTGGTCAAGATCCTCACTGATCAGGATGGACTCTATGGCTACGGCTGCGCCTGCTACACCCAGCGTGCCGATCTCGTCGTTCCGGCCGTCGAGCGCTACATCCGCCCGCTGCTGATCGGAAAACCTGCCGACCGCATCGACGACACCTGGCAGATGCTCTACAACTCGTCGTACTGGCGCAACGGCCCGGTGCTGAACAATGCCATCTCGGGGGTCGACGAGGCGCTTTGGGACATCAAGGGCCGCATGGCGGGCATGCCAGTCTATCAACTGCTCGGCGGCAAATGCCGCGAGGCCGTGGACTGCTACGCCCACTCCTCCGGCGCCGATTTCCCGCAGGTGATGGAAAGCGCCAAGGGCTATATGGCCAAGGGCTACCGCCACATCCGAATCCAGGTGGGCGTGCCCGGCATGGCCGGCTACGGAGCAGGCCGCAGCGACGTGAAGGTGCAGGCCTTGCATTCCGCGCCGGTGTTTGAGCCCGAAGCCTACTTGAGCCGCGCCTTGAAACTCTTTGAAATCGCTCGTAAAGAACTCGGCGACGAGGTGGAACTGCTGCACGACATCCACGAACGCGTCTCGCCGGTTCAAGCCATGCGGTTCTGCAAAGACGTCGAAAAGTACCGTCCGTTTTTCATTGAGGACCCGGTCAGCCCCGAGGACATCACCTGGTTCCGCCACATCCGAGCCCAGTGCACGACACCCTTGGCCATGGGCGAACTTTTCAACTCACCGCACGAGTGGGTCCCGCTGATTCACGAACGGCTGATCGACTATATCCGCATCCATGTCTCTCAAGCCGGCGGCGTCACGCCCTGCCGCAAAGTGGCCGCGATGGCCGAACTGATGGGCGTCAAGACCGCTTGGCACGGGCCCGGCGACGTCTCCCCCGTCGGCCATGCAGCCAATATCGCCCTCGACCTGGCGTGCTACAACTTCGGCATCCAGGAAGGCCGCGTCTTCACCGAACGTGAACAGGAAGTCTTCCATGGCTGCCCGAAGACTGAAAATGGCTATTTCTACGCCAATGAAGCTCCGGGCTGGGGCATCGAAGTGGACGAAAAAGCCGCAGCCAAATATCCGTTCGGATCATTCGAACAAGGCGAACGGAAACGCCTGAATGGCGGCTGGGGCGAAGTCCGCCGCCGCGACGGGACCATCATCAAACAGTAGCTTCGGCTACCGCTTCATACATCGCGATCACGTTTTCCGGCGGCACGCCGGCCAGGATGTTGTGCACCTGCTGGAAGACGAATCCGCCGCCCGGCGCAAGCGCCCGGCACTGCGCCAGGACATGCGCCCGGACCTCATCAGGCGTGGCTTCAGGCAGCACGTGCTGCGTGTCGCAACCGCCGCCCCAGAACGTGAGCCTGTCGCCGAAATCGCGCTTCAGCCCCTCGGCCTCCATGCCCCTGCCGCTGATCTGGACCGGGTTGATCGCGTCCAGGCCCGCGTCGATCAAGTCGGGCAGCAACTGCCGGACGGCGCCGCAGCAGTGCAGCATCACCTTCACCGGGGCCAGCCGCTTGGCCTCGGCCCACATCGCCGCGTGGCGCGGCTTGAAGAACTCGCGGTACATGCGCGGCGAGATCTGAGGGCAGTTCTGCGCGCCCAGATCGTCGCCGAAGCAGATGAGGTCGATTGAATCGCCCGCAGCGGCCAGGAATCGTTTCAGATTCGCCAAATGGATTTCAACCAGCGCATCGAGGAAGCGGTGTGCCCGTTCCGGTTCGCCGGCGAGCATCACCAGGAAGTTGTCCATCCTGTAATAGAACTGGCCCATCTCGAGCAGGTTGCCGCCGAACAGTCCGAGGATGGCCCGATCCGTCGAAGCCAAGAGCGTGCGCGCGCCTGCTGCCAATTCATCGGGCGATGAGATGGCCGGTCCAGGCGGCGACGCCACGCCTGTCCACATGTGCTCCGGATACAGCTCGGCGATTCGAGAGAGATCCTCTTCGCCGTCAAGGAAAGGCCAATAGACCTGGTCGAAATGGAGCGAGCCTTCGGGCATCCGCGCCATCGCACGCCCCGAAGGCGCCCGCAGCACCCAGTCGCTGCCCAAGCGCTCAGGCAGCGCCCAGACGGGCATCAGGCAAGGCGTCCCGTCGGGTAGCGTCCATTCGGTCCACCATTTGTCTTCGTGACAAAACCCGCGCCCGAGTTCGATCGTGTCCACGCCGAAACGGTCGAGCACATCGTCATCGACAATGGCCAACTGCTGCACCGGATCGTAGACCCGCACCGGCCTGGGCTCCAGCCCCAGCGCAGCCCTCAGTTTCGGATACGCAATCGCCGAGATGCCCGACGACCTGTGCCCCGACAGATCGATCGGAATTCGGTCCGGCTGCCGGTGCTCGATGGCACAAATCACGCGTTCTCTTGATGTCATGGCTGCCATGGATGGTCCTTGTGCCGCAGTTGGCGACTCCGATCCTAGCGTATCCAAGCAGACAGACGAAAGGCCGCGATCCCAATCGGGCGCGGCCTTTGAACCATTGCAATTGAGGCGTTTGTCTAGGCAGCCGATCGCCGCCGCCGCCACCACAGCGCAAAGGCTGCTGGAATGGTGAGTATAACGGTTGAAGGCTCGGGGATAGCCGAGGCCCCCCGGCCATCGAGAGTGATGTCGTGCATGCCGAGATAGGAGTTTTCGATGCGGAAGTAGCGGATCTCGGAAAGGAGGCGCTCGATGCCCCGGTAGGCTCCGCCGTTGGTGGCACCGGGAGTCGAAATCGGAGCGACTGTCGACAGAACGTAAGATTCAAGAATCGTCGTTCCATCGGCGGCAATGGCGGAAATCGTTGCATCCCCGTTGTCCGGCGAGTAGTTCATAAACCCTCCGACGCTCGAGTACAAGCCGCCGAGGTCGATCGTCATTGCCCCCGTCGAAGTGTTAATTCCGATCATGCCCCAATCCCAGCTACCGTTATCTCCCATGCCAAACCCGCCGTCGTAGTCGTAGACGACGCCGGATGTGTAGGTGATCGGGAAGCCGGCGACTGTGCCTGCCCCTGGTCCTGAGAAGATGCCGGTACCTCCAGGAAAGGTAGTCGTCGTCCCGCCGACCGGAGTCGTGGTGACCAAAGCCGCCGATGCCAGGCCGGCGGTGAGCAGGGCAAGCCCTGCCAGACCCGTGATACGAAAAGTCATGAAATCTCCTCCAAAGCAGAGCATGCAAGACAAACGTGAAGCCACATTAACATGCGCCTGTCCAAATACTGTACCGCAGAGGATGGCTTCCTGACAAGATCAATATAGCCCAGCCGTGGCGCCTAAGTGCCAATTCGGCAAAAACTAGGACAATTACGCGCGCCGGATTCGGTAGTCCCCGACCTTCGGCATCCTGAGGATCTTGCACATCTCGAACAGCCGCGACCGCGCCCTCATGCCGATCTTCTCGGTCAGCGTCGTCTTGATGTCGAACCGCGCCGGCGAGCCTTCAGGATTACGCTCGATCACCTGTGCGCCCATGTCCGGGTCGGGCAGATTCGTAGTCACTATGGTCGGTTTGCGCTCATTGGCGCGGTAGGTGATGATCGACGTCACCGTGTCCTCAACCCAATCGGTGACGCGGTGCGCGCCCAAGTCGTCGAGCAGCAGAATCTCGCACTCCATCGCTTCCTTGAACGCGTCGCGGTCGGCTCCGGTTGTCGGGTCGTAACTGGCCCGGATGCGCGACAACAGGTGCGAGTAATCGGTGAACACCACGCTGAAGCCGTGTTCGATCAGCCGCTTCGCCGCAGCCACGGCCAGATGCGTCTTGCCTGTGCCCGGCTCGCCCACCAGCAGCACGCCGGGCGGATCCACGGCAGGGTAGCTGTCGGCGTAGCGCTTCAGGTACAGCATCACCTCGCCGAGTTCCTTCGATCCGCGTAACTGGAAATTGTCGAACGTGTCGGTGGCGAAATTCGCAGGAATGCGCGACGCGTCAAGCAGGCGTTCCGTGCGGCCTTCGTTCTGGCACGCGCAGCGCCTGGCGCCGGACAACCCGTCACGCTCGACGATCACCCAACCCGAGCCGCCGCAGTGGATACAGACTTCCGCCATGCCCTCTATTGTCCGACAGATTTCGATGCGCCGATTATCGAGCCACCTCTTCGGCGAGCACGCGAAGATGCCCCTGACACCCTTGACGCAAATCCTCTACCGGCGGAAACCTGTAGCCCTCGATCCACCGCTCCCATCCTTGGCGCGCCAGCATCACCTTCGTCCATTCGGCCATACGCGAGTGCCGGTAGAAGTGCTCACTCAATCCCAGACTCTCAAACAGCAGCCGCGTCTTGCCTTCGCCAAGGACGCTGGCCACCGGCACGCCATATTGCATGCAGACGATGGGCACGTGCAGGCGCGTCGAGACGAGCGCGTCAAGTCCGACCAGCATTTCGAGGTCGGGTTCAAGGTGTTCGAATTGGTATCTCGTCACGTTCCGTCCCCTGACGGCGAGGCCGAGGCCGCGGTATGGCGAGCGCGTGCGGTTGGCCGAGTCGATGAGGACGAACTCGATGTCGGGCCTCCGCATCACCGCCATTTGCAGCAGCGCCACGAAATACTCGCCGTGCTGGCGCAACAGGTTTGACGGATACATATCGATGCCGATCCGCAGCCGGCCGCGGCTGCTGGACCTCGTGAAGGGAAACATCGCGCCGGTGTGCCAGACAATGTCCGGAAACCATTCGCAGCGGACGCCGGCGCGCTGTGGCAGCGCGAGATCGGCCTGATTCCTGACCGTCATGCGGCTCGCCAGTGAGAGCAGTTTGGCGCGGCGCTCCCGCGGATCGGGCGGCGCTGGATTGCCGTCGCCGCCCACCGATAGCGCCGCCAGCCTCACGCCCCGCCGCTCGGCCTCAAGCATCACTGCAATGTTGCCCAGAATCGCTTTGGGGTGTAGCTTCCGGTAAATGAATCCCCTCCAGGGGATCAGCGAACTTCCGCCGCCCCAAACCAGCAGATCGGCCCCATCGAGCAACGTTTCCGGCGTCTGCGCCACCTCAAAGCCGAACCGCCCGGCGTAGGCTTCGCACAGCTTATACACCCGCAATTCAGCGCCAAGTCGTTGGATCGCCCGGCCGAAGATGACAGCCATCAGGTCGTCACCGAAATTGCCGCGGCCATAGTAACCGCATAGAGCGACTCTTCTCACGCCCATGGGCCGCCGTTGTCCCGCTTACGGTTCAATCCTGCGCCTGACTCGCCGACCAGCAGTGCGCCAGGTGGGTCCACGGACGGGTAGCTGTCGGTGTAGCGCTTCAGATAGGGCATCACCTCGCCGAGTTCCATTGATCCCCGAAGCTGGAAGGGGTCGAACCTAACGTCGGCACAGTTGGCGGGGATACGCGACACCTCGCGCTGGCGTTCAGTGCGCCACTCATCCTGGCACGTGCAGCGCCTTGCGCCGAACAAACCGTCGCACTCGACGATCACCCAAGCCGCTCCGCCGCAGGGGATACAGACTTCCGCCATGCCCTCTATTGTCCGTCAGATCCCGTAGCGGCGGCGTCGAAAAGCAGCGGAGCACGGCCACCGGACACTTCCGCTTCGAGTGCCCTCAAGTGTCCCAATGCCGCGTCGCGCAGGTAGGCAACGGGAGAGAAACGGTAGTTTGCAATCCAGTGTTCCCATCCGCCGCCGCTCAACATCACACCAGCCCATTCGGCCGCCCGGTGATGCCCATAATAATGCTCCAGCAAGCCGAGAGAGTCGAGCAGCAGGCGCGTCTTGCCTTCGCTGAACAGGCAAGCAACGGGGACGCCATATTGAAGGCAGACAATTGGAATATGCAGGCGTGTCGATATCATCGCGTCGAGTTCGCCCAGCAATTCGAGATCGGCATCGGGTTGCTCGAACTGATGCCTGGTGACGTTCGCCCCCCGGACAGCGCGGCCGATGCAGCGGTAGGGCGAGCAGGCGCGATTGGTCGAATCTATGAAGATGAATTCGATGTCGGGCCTTCGCAGTACGGCCATTTGCATCAGGGCTACCACATACTCGGCGTGGTGACGCCGCAGGTTCGCGAAGTAGATGTCCACGCCGATCCGCAATCGGCCGCCTTTCCGCCGTGCCGGGGCCGGGAATAACTCACTCGTGCGCCAAACGATGTCGGGAAAATGGCCGCAGGGGATGCCGGCGCCCCGAGGTAAGGCCAGGTCGGCTTTGTTGCGGACGGTCATCCAACTTGCCAGCGAGAGCAGCCGGGCGCTTCGTTCTCCTTGTTGCGGAGGAGAAGGGTCGCCACTGCCGCCCACGGAAACAGCGACAGTCCGCACGCCCCGGCGTTTGGCTTGGTCGAGCAGTTCTGCGTGAGTCTCCAGCTGCAGCCTGGTTTCTTTGTCAACCTTGCGGCCGCACCAAGAGACAAGCGCGCCGCCGCCGCCCCAAACCAACAAGCCGGCGTCGTCGAGTAGTTCCCCAGGCGTTTGCGCCACTTCAAATCCGAACCGGCCGGCATAGGGTTCACACAATCCGAAGACGCGCGGTTCTATACCCCACTTCCTGATCGCCTGTCCGAAGATCACCGCCATGAGGTCGTCGCCAAAGTTGCCACGACCGTAGTATCCGGCCAAGGCTACACGTTTCACGCCCATCGACCACCGCTCTTCCTCTTGCAGTTTAATGCCGGAGGCTCTCAGCGCGCCGGAGCCGGGAATCTGTAAATCGTCGTAGAAGCGTAGGTCCCACCCGGCTTGAGCGCCGTCGTTGGGAACTGCGGCTTGTTCGGCGAATCCGGATAGTGCTGCGTCTCCAGGCAGAACCCGTAACGCTTCTTATACACCTTTCCGCCCTTGCCAGGGAACGTCCCGTCCAGGAAATTGCCCGTGTAGAACTGGATGCCCGGCTCGGTGGTCTGCACCTCCAACACGCGGCCCGTCGTGGGCTCGGTCACCCGCGCTGCCGGCCGTAGCGTGCCCATCTGGCCGTCGACTGCGAAGTTGTGGTCGTAGCCGCCGCCGAATTTGATCTGTTCATCCTTCGCGTCGTCGATCCGTTCGCCGATGGCGTGGGGCGCGGTGAAATCGAACGGCGTGCCGGCGACATCCTTCAATTCGCCGGTCGGAATCAGCGTCGCATCGACGGGCGTTGTTTTCTCCGACATGATCTGAATCGAGTGCTTCAGGATGTCGCCATTGCCCTGCCCGGCCAGATTGAAGTAGCTGTGGTTGGTCAGGTTGACGACGGTCTCTTTGTCGGTGGTGGCCTTGTAGTCGATGCGCAGTTCGTTGTCCTCGGTCAGCGTGTACTTCACCTCTGTTTCAAGCGTGCCCGGATAGCCTTCTTCCATGTCGGCGCTGGTATAGGTGAGAATCAGCGAATTCGAATTGTTGTCCACCACCGCGTCCCAGGTCTTCTTGTCGAAGCCCTTCACGCCGCCGTGCAGAGAGTTCGGCCCGTTGTTGACGGCGAGTTTGTACTCCTTACCGCCGAGGGTGAACCTCGCGCCGCCAATCCGGTTGCCATAGCGCCCGATGAGGGCGCCGAAGTACGGATGTTCTTTCAGATACCCATCCAGCGAACCGAATCCCAGCACGATGTCGGCGAAGTGGCCCGTCTTGTCCGGCGTCTTCAGGCTGACGACGATGCCGCCGTAGTTGATGATGCCGACCTCGATGCCGTTCGAGTTCTTCAGTGTGTACAAGGACACTTCGGTCCCTTCCGGCGTGTTTCCAAAGCTGGTTCTGGTCACTTTCGGTCTTTCCTTCTTCACTTCAGGAGCGGGGGCGCAGCCAATCAGGCCGGCCGTGAGGATGATGGAGATAACTGCCGTGCGGCTCATGCGACTCCAATCAGCATATGCCATTCGCCAGGTGTACGGCCCAGAACAGTTCCAATTCTATATAGGACCAAAATAGTCGTCTATCGTGTTACACTGAGTTTGTGGCCAAAGTGACATTTCTCCCCTCCGGGGACAGCTTCGAATTTGACCTCGCCTCCCTGCCCTACGGCGAGCACGGAAAGCCGAAGAGCTTCCTCGACGTCGCCGGGCATTTCGGGTTTCATATCGAGCACGCCTGCGGCGGCAGTTGCGCCTGCACCACATGCCATGTGGTTATAAAAAACGGAGAGCGTTTCGTTTCCGAGATCGATGATGACGAAGCCGACCGCGTCGAGATGGCGGCCGACCTGCAGCTTGGTTCCCGCCTCGGTTGCCAGGCCGTGATCACGTCGAACGACGCCGACATCACGGTCGAAATCCCATCCTGGAACCGCAACTACGTCAGCGAGGGCGGGGGGTCGATGAATCTGGGCGACGCAATCCCGCCGCCAAAGAAATGACACGGTCCATCAGTTCGAACGGCTGAACGAACTCGATCTCCAGCGCCGTTTCTTTCAGCAGCGGCCTGACGCCGTCGAACAGCTTCAGCAGGTCCGCCTCGCCGTCCGGCGTCTTGAGCCGCGCCAGGCCGATCATGCCCTTGACGAAGTCCAGCGCCATCTTGGCCGACTGCGGGTCAGCGTAAACCGCCTTCAGCCGTGCCCTCATGCCGTCTTTCAGGTCGGCAAACATGGTCACTTCGCGCGTGGCCTGCGCCATCCTGCCGAGGTTGGCGAAATTGCCTTCCGAGGGCATCGCCGGCAACAGCGCCGCTCCCTGCTCGGCGGCCATCCAGAAGTGCGCCGATCCGGGCAGCGTCTTCACCAGTTCCAGCAGTCCCTCCGGCGGCTGTTCCTTGCTGTCGTCGCGCACGTCGATCACCTGCATCAGGTCCTCGATCTTGCCGGCCACTGCGGCGCCCGTGTTCATGAACAGCACACCTGCACCCTCGCCCGGAGTCAGGATGTAGTACCCCTTGTGGCTCAGCGTGCGGAACTTCGTGCGGTCAAAATTCGGCTCGCGGCCGAACTCGCCGCCGAACTTGCCGCGGATGAACGCCAGCGGCGCCTTCTGCTGCCCGCGATAGGCGAGCACGATCTCCCAGATATCCTTGCGCGGATCCAGGCCCGTCTGCGCCTGAATCTCCTCCAGCATCGATATCTGCTTGCCCTCGACATAACGGCGGTAGAACGGCGTGTCGCGCAATCTGTCCAACCGCAGTCCGGCCAGCGCTAGGGTGCTTGAAGGGATCAACGGCGCCAAAGCGGCGTCGACACGGGCAAACTGTGGCTCCCGCTTGCAGGCAGCCAGGGTGACCAGCCCGGCGGCGGACGAGATGAAGGTACGGCGATTCATGTGCACTTCAATGACGCGCACGGGCGGCGAAGTGTTCTCAAATCCAGGGTCGCTCTATTTCCCCAGTCCCCGGACCGAGACTTCCTTGAAATACACGATCGACATGGCGTCGTGGTTCTGCAGCCCGATGTAGCCCACATCCGGCCTCGGCCCGCGCACCGGCTCGTACCACATCTTGCGCTCCGGAACCGGCTGGCCTTCGCGGTATTCGTTCACCTTCTTGCCGTTCACTGAAATCGACGTCACCGGTCCGCGGAACTCGATCTCCATCGTGTTCCACTCGCCAGGTGCCTTTTGCTCTCGCGAACTGACCTTCGAGATCGAGTAGATCGACCCCGTACAATGCCACTCGTCGCCGCCCGATTCGATCTGCACTTCGTAGCCGTTATGCACCCCGTACCACGGGTCCGGCGGCGCTTCCGGCATCCGGATCACCACGCCCGAATTGCCGCGCGGCCCGACTGTCTTGAACACCACCTTCACCACGGCGTTGCCGAACTTCTCTTTCTCATAGAACAGCAGCCCCATGCCGCCCTGAGTCTTCATCATGCCGTCTTCGATGACGAAGCTGCCCGGACCGGTCATCTTCCAGCCCGTGAGGTCTTTGCCGTTGAAAAGCTGTTTGTCTGCGGCGCCGGCCAGCGAAGCGGCCGCGAGTAGCATCAGTGCCAGTCTCATCCTAAATATTCTCCTCAAATCAGAGCACGTTGGCCGAAGCCGTCAGCACCACGGTCAAGTCCACCTTCCGGCCGTTACGGAACAACGTCAGCACCACCTTGTCGCCGGCGCGCTTGCCGCTCAAGCCGAGGCGCAGCGAATCGAGCTGGTCGGCCGGCTTGCCGTCAATGGCCATGATCAGGTCGCCGCCGATGCCGAGTTCATACATTCCGCCGATGATCGCCACGCGCCGCGGGCCTCGCAACCCTGCAGTGTCGGCAGGCGAGCCTTCCTCGATCCGCTGGATCAGCAGGCCGCCCTCTTCCGGCAGTCCCAGTTCCAAGGCCAGTTCGCCCTGCACCTGCGCCACAGACACGCCCAACCGCGGCGGCGGGCCAATCTGCTTTCCCGACGCATACGCTTCAAGCATCACCTTGGCACGGTTTATCGGCATCGCAAAGCCGATGCCGATGTTACCACCTGGCCCGAGGATCGCCGTGTTGATGCCGATCACGTTGCCCGAGCTGTCCAACAGCGGCCCACCGGAATTGCCCGGATTGATGGCCGCGTCAGTCTGCACCAGCCCTTCCAGAACGTTGTTGTCCTCGGCGCGGATATCGCGGCCCAGCGAACTGATAATGCCCGTGGTCAACGTGCCTTCCAACCCGAATGGATTACCGATGGCCAGCACCTTCTGGCCCACTTTCAAACGCTCGGAATCGCCAAGGACCAGATGTTTGAAGCTGGCCTTCGGCGCGATCTTGATCAGCGCCAGGTCGTTGCGCGGATCCTGGTAGACGATGGTCGCCTTGTGCTTGCTGCGGTCGGAGAGGGTCACCTGGATCTCCGGCGCGCGGCCCGAAACCACGTGGTTGTTGGTCAGAATCGACCCGTTCTTGTCGATCAGGAAACCCGATCCCGATTCCCGCTGCGGGATCACCTCCAGAAACCAGTTCTGGCGGTAGATGGTCGACGTGATGTTTACCGTCGCATCGTGCGCCTTGGCGTAGATGTCGATGTTATTCTGTTCATCCGACGACAGCCCGGCGCCCCGAACCGTCGCCGGACCCGACCAAAGCGGTCCGCCCTCGGCGGAAGACTGCGTCCCCCCGCCGCGCTTCATGTATGCGGTGCCCAGAACAAAGCCCGCCACCAGCAGCAGGCTGAGCAGAAGGATTCTCTTCTTCATCGCTTCACCCTCCTCAACTCCTCGTATACGCGGCGCGTCTCCAACTGCGTTGCCAGTTTGTCGCCGCTCGTATCGACGACGTAGTCGGCAAACTTCCTCTTCTCCGCCAAGCTCATCTGGCGCATCAACCTCGCCTCCACCTCTTCGCGGCTCAACCCGTCGCGTTTGATGGCGCGCTCGATCTGCTGTTCCCGTGTGCAGACCGTCAGAATGATCCGGTCGAACCGTTTGTAGCTGCCCGTTTCTATAAGGATAGCCGCTTCCACAACGGCGATGCCCTCGGAATCAACAGTGGAGACGCCTTCGAACCACTCCTCTTCGGCCCCGATCACCACCGGATGTATGATCGAGTTCAGCGCCGCCAACTTCTCCGGATCCGCAAAGACCAGCGCGCCCAGCGTCTTCCTGTCGATCTCACCCGCGTCATCAAGGACACCGGCGCCGAAATGGCTGCCCACGGCCTCGAATGCAGCACCGCCGCGCAGCAGTGCCTTGTGGCCGAGTTCGTCAGCTTTCAGGAGACGACACCCCATCTGTTCGAGGTAAGCGCCGACATGGCTCTTCCCTGTCGCCAGCCCCCCGGTGAGGCCCACTCTGAGCATGGTGAACTATCCCAACCGCCGCTCGGCGCTCTCCACCGTGTTCGACATCAACATGGCAATGGTCAGCGGACCCACGCCGCCTGGCACAGGCGTATAGGCTGACGCGCGTTCGGCCATCGCCACCGGATGCACGTCGCCCACCACGATCGAACCCCGCTTATCGAACCCCGCCATCCGCGCCGGGTTGCCGCCGGTCAGCCGCATTGCTTCATCGCGGCTCGTCACCCTATTGATGCCAACATCGATCACCACCGCGCCCTCGCTGATATGTTCGGCTTCGATCATCGCCGTCCGGCCGATTGCCGCCACCAGGATCTCGGCCCGGCGGCATTCTGCGGCCAGATCCACCGTCCTCGAATGACAAATGGTCACCGTGGCGTGTTCGTGCATCAGCAGCATTGCCATCGGCTTGCCCACAATGTCACTGCGGCCCACCACCACGGCCCTCCTGCCTTTCAGCGCGATGCCGTAGCGTTTCAGCAGGGCCATCACCCCGGCCGGCGTACAAGGCCTCGGGCCTGGCACATTGCCCACCAGATTGCCCACGTTCACCGGATGAAAACCGTCGACATCCTTCGACGGATCGATGGCCAGCAGCACGGCCCGCGAATCAATCTGTTTCGGCAGCGGCATCTGGACCAGAATGCCGTCGATGCCCGCATCGCGGTTCAGCGCGTCCACTTGCGACAGCACCTCGGCCGTCGTCGCGCTGTCGGGCATCCGGATCTCTTCGCTGCGCATCCCGAGTTCGATGCAGGTCTTCACTTTCGAAGTGACGTAGATCTCGCTCGCCGGGTCGTTGCCCACCAGGACCACAGCCAGGCCCGGGGCCCGCTTGGCTTCGGTCAGCGCGGCGATGCGCGGCTTCAGTTCGTCGATGAGCTGCTGGTTAACGGCCTTGCCGTCGAGGATCGTCGCCATGTCATCATCACGATACCAAAGACTCGCCCGTCTTCTTCAGCTTGAAGTGGTAGACCAGCGCCCCGGCCGCCAGCGTCACCGCCGCCGAGATCGATATCGCCGGCGCCAGCATAGCTCCATAGACGGTCATCCAGATGCCCGGAATCACGAACAGCATCGGCATCAATGGCCAGGCGAAGCTCACTACGCCCAGCTTCTGCCACCCCTCCCGCCGCCGGAACTTCAACAGGCTGATCACCGCCAGCACGGCAAAGAAGTTCAGCAGAAATCCGATGTAGACCATCAGTAGTCCGAAACTGAACACCGTCATCAGCATCGCCAATCCGCCTTGGCAAAGAATCGCCGGCACCGGCGTCCGCCACTTCTCATGCACCTTGGCCGCCACCGGCAGAAACGCTCCGTTCTTCGCCATCGCGTAATACAGCCGCGGCCCGATGGTCACCATCGCGTTCACCGTCGACATCAGCGACACCGCCAGCAGTCCGGCGAAAATCCCCGCCACCTGGGGACCAAACAGCGCTTTGGCCGCCAGGCTGCCCACCGCGATCACGCCCTTCATGTCGCCCAGCGGCACGGCGTAGATGAACACCACGTTCAGCAACAGGTACAGCACCGCCACCACCGCCGTGCCCAGCATCAGCGCCCACGGCAGAGTCCGCTCCGGCTTCCTGAGTTCCTCGGCCACATACGTCGCTGCGTTCCAACCCGAGTAGCCCACATAGATCCAGAACAGGCTGATGGCAAACTGCGCAGGAATCGACGTTGTGACAGTCCGTTCGGTCGCTTGACTTAAATGCGACCAGTCGCCCTGGCCCACCGTGAACCCGAATCCGATGAACGCCAGCAGCACCAGCACCTTGATCGAGGTCAGCGTATTTTGGATCCTGGCGATGAACTCGACACCGAATAGATTGAGGATCGTGAATACAAGGATCAGTCCCGCCGCGGCGAACTGCGCATAGCCGAACTGCAACCCGAATTCTCCGTTCGACCACCGCCACCATGCCTTCTCCTGCGCCAGCGCCGGCGCGAAGTAACTCAGGTAGTCCGAGAACGCCAGCGCCGCTGCCGCGATCGGCGCCGAAAATCCTGCGAAGAAACTCACCCAGCCCGACATGAACC
Organism: Bryobacteraceae bacterium; assembly: GCA_014860455.1. GTDB lineage: Bacteria > Acidobacteriota > Terriglobia > Bryobacterales > Bryobacteraceae > PNKE01. Next base: position 52,565 of record JACZJQ010000223.1, read on the forward strand.
CCCAGGTCGGCCCGAACGCTCTGGTCAGGTAGACATACTCGCCGCCCGACGCCGGGAAGTTGATCCCCAGTTCGGAGTAGCAGAAAGCGCCGGCCAGTGCGAAGACCGCGCCAACCAGCCAGATCACCAGCACCAGCTTCGGACTTCCCAACTGCCCGGCCAGAAACCCAGTGGTCGTGAAGATACCCGTGCCGACCATGTTCGAAATCACCAGCGCGATCGCCGAGTACAGGCCGAGTTGCCGGAGCAGTCCAGGATTTGCGTTCATTCTGTCGCATTCTACTAGACGGCGGACCTCGCGGCGGGTTTATCATCGTCTCAATGAAAACCGCTGGGATCTGCTCGGACTCCGTTAAGGCAAGAACCGGCCGCGGCTGGGATGAGTGGTTCGCCATCCTCGACGCCGCCGGCGCGGTCGAATTGCCTCACAAAGAGATCGCCGTGCTTCTGCACCGCGAGCACGGTATCGCGGCCTGGTGGGCTCAGTCGGTCACCGTCGGCTACGAGCAGGCGCGTGGCTTGAGGCAGGTCCATCAACAACCCGGCGGCTTCACCGCCAACATCAGCCGGACCCTGCCGTATTCGGCTGAAGCCGTCTACGACGCATTCACCAATGCCCGCCGCCGAAATCGCTGGCTCTGTCTGGCACTGAAGATCACGACATCCACCCCTTTGAAGTCCGTTCGAATCGCCGCCGCGGACGGCACAAGAGTGGACGTCAACATCTACCCCAAAGGCCCATCCAAAACCACCATTCAGCTCCAGCACGAGAAACTCGCCTCAGCCGATGAAGTCCAGCGGATGAAAATCTACTGGGCCGGAGCGTTCGACGCCCTGAAATCGCACCTCGCCCAGAAGCCCTCGCCAGCATGACCTCAACAGCGGTCAACCCTGTAATCGGGCAACGCCTCCGCCAACAGGGCTACCGTCAACCCCCTGTCTGGCTCCCGGCCGAACTGAGTGCTTGTCCCACCCACCATTACTGTCCGGGCTGCGTGATCAAACTCCAGCCAGCCGCCGCCAGCCACCTGTACCCCATGTGCCGCAGCGATGTCCCTGTGGAATGCGGCCCTGCTGTCGAAGACCAGAAGCCGCAGTCGCGGATCGCCCTTCAGCCGGCCAAAGACGAACTTGCCCCAAGTTCTCGCCTCATCCCCTCCTCGGAGCACCACCCGCACCCGCCCGCCAGGCGCGTCAACCTCCGCCTCAACTCTCACACACCCTCTCCGCCATCGCACGCCCCAGAGCCTCTGCCGTCGCCTCGGCCGCTTCTGCCGCCACATCCAGTCCGTGCCGCCGCGCCGCCTCGCTCGTCACTGGCCCGATGGTCGCAATCTTCGCCTTGCCCAGCGCTTCCAACCCCACGGCCGCCAGCAGATTCTTGACGGCCGACGGCGACATCAAAGTCACCCAGTCCGGCCTCGACGGGCCGTCAAACAGCGCTTTCGCCGCCTCTGCCAACCCCTCCGGCACCACATTCCGGTAGACGGGAAGGATCACCACCTCCGCCCCTCGCTCTGTCAATGCCGCCTCCAGCGCCTCGCGCGCCGTCTCTGCCCGCGGAATCAGCAACCGCCTGCCCTCGATCGGAATCCCATCGAAGGCCGCTGCCAGTCCTTCCCCTGTCGACGTCTCCGCCACCAGCGCAACGTCCACGCCGTGCGCGCGTAGCGCCCCGTCGGTCGCCGGCCCGATCGCCGCCGCCTTGGCTCCCTCCGGCATCCCCGCGCGATCCAGAAAACAGGCCACCGCATTGGCCGATGTGAAAAGCACCCAGTCGTACTGGCCTTGTGGCGGATCGAACGCCAGCGGCTGCACGCCAATCACCGGCAATTCAACAACTTCGGCGCCCAGGCACCGCAACTGCACCGTCAGGCTCCCGGCCTGTGTCGCCGCCCTGGTCACCAGCACTCTCTGCCCGGCCAGCGGCGGTGACTCGCCGTACACCCGCGCCAGAATCGCCCCGGCTCCCTGCTTCAGCAACCGTCTGGCCGCCTCGGCGCCGATCGCCGCCGCATCGTCCATCCTGCCTTCCACCGACGCGCTGATCACCACAGATCCATCCGGATCCGCCACTACTGCGTGAATCTTCAGCCTGTCTCCATCCACTTCCGCGTGTGCCCCCAACGGCACCTGGCATCCGCCGCCCAGGCTCGCCAGCGCCGCCCGCTCGGCCGTCACCGCAGCCCGGGTTGGACCATGATCCAGCCGGCTCACGATCTCGAAAGCCTCGCCCCCGGCCCGCGTCTCAATCCCCAGCGCACCCTGACCTACCGCCGGACACATCCGCCCCGCATCTAAAACCTCCGCGATCCTATCGCCCCAGCCCAGCCGCCTCAACCCCGCTCCAGCCAGCAGAATCGCCTGGTACTGCCCCTCGTCCAGCTTCCTCAACCGCGTGTCCAGATTGCCGCGGATCTCCCGGATCACTACATCCGGCCTCAGCGACTTCAACTGCGCCGCCCTCCGCAACGAACTCGTGCCAACCACCGCGCCGTGGTCCAGTTCCACCAGCTTTCGTCCTACCAGCGCATCAAACGCCATCTCACGCTCCGGCGTCGCCGCCAGCGCCAGCCCTTCGGGCAACTCCGTCGGCAGATCCTTCAGCGAATGCACGGCCAGATCCACCCGCCCGTCCAACAACGCCTCTTCGATCTCCTTCGTGAACAGCCCCTTGCCCCCAACCTTTGCCAGCGGCACGTCGGTGATTTTATCGCCCGTCGTGCGGATGATCTCGATCTCGCTCTCCACACCCAGGTCTTTCAGCCGCGCCTGGATGTGTCGCGACTGCCACAGCGCCAGCTGCGACCCGCGGCTGCCGATCTTGAGTACTTTCGTCATCCGCGCCCGCTGCCCTCCATCCTGAATATCCGCCGGATCAGGGAGATCTCCGTGTCGCCGTCCGGCCGCCCCGCAGCCCGCCGCAGCTCCACCACCGGCCCGTGCGCGATCTTGTTCAGCAGCGACCGCGTGTAGCTCGTTAGTGCCTCCTCCTGAACCGGCGACAACGGCCCAAGCTTCGCCTTGAATCGTTCAAATTCGGCTTTTGCCATCTGATCCAACTGCTCGTGCAGGCCCGAAATCAACGGACCCACCTCGCGCGCCTTCAGCCGCTCAATCAGCCGCGCGACCTCGGTTTCAATCATCTCCTCGGCCTGTTCGGCCTCCCTCTGCCGCGCCTTCCGGTTCTCTTCCACCGCCCGTCCAAGGTCGTCGATGTCATAAAGGAAAGCACCCTCCAGTTCGTTCACCTTGGGGTCAATATTCCTCGGCACCGCGATGTCGATCAGAAAGACCGGCCGGTAACGCCGCTTTTCCAGGACCTTCGCCATCTGGTCCCGCGTCAGCAGATATCCGGATGCGCCCGACGACGTGAGGACAATGTCCATCTCATGCAGCCGGGACACGTAAGTCTCATAGTCCAGCACCGTGCCTGAGATTTGCTCGGCCAGATCGTCGGCGCGGCCGCGCGTCCGGTTGGCCACGAAGACTTTCTCGCACCCGGCCCGCTGAAGGTGCCTTGCCGCCAGTTCGCTCATCTTTCCCGCGCCCACCAGCAGCACTTTCTTCTCGTTCAGGTGACCAAAGATCTGGCGCGCGAGTTCGACGGCGGCATAGGCAATCGAAACCGCTGACCGCCCGATCTCGGTCTCAGACCTCACGCGCTTGGCTACGGCAAATGCGCGCGACAGCACGGTGTCCAGGAATCCGCCGAGCGTGCCCCTCTCTCGCGCCGCGGCATAGGCTGCCTTCAACTGCCCCAGAACCTGCGGTTCGCCCACTACCATCGAGTCCAGCGAGGCAGCCACGCGGAACAGGTGCCGGATCGCCTTTTCGTCGTCATACCTGTAGAGGTATGGTTCCAACCACTCGGGGCTCAACCCCCGCGCTTCGGCCAGAAAACGGGCCATGGCGCCGGCATCTGCGCCCTCGGGCAGCGCAGCGGTCAACTCAACCCGGTTGCATGTGGACAGAATTAAGGTTTCTTCAGCTCCGGATGCCCGTTTGAAGGCCTCCAACGCCTCGCCCAAGGACGATTCCTGGATCGCCACCCGCTCACGCACCTCGACTGGCGCGGTGTGATGGCTCAGACCTATCAAAGATACCTTCATCGATTCGCCGTCACTTCTCGAGCAGCGGCTTCAGGCCGACATGGGCCGCCCAGGTCAACGCCGCGAATCCGACCACCACCAGCGAAAGCACAGCTGCCCTCCGGCCCCGCCACCCCGCCGAAACGCGCAGCAAAAGCATCAACAGATAGAATCCCCAGGTCACAAATCCGATTACAATCTTGCCTTCGCCAAACCACTTGGTCCCGATTTCCACAAACGCCCACGTGCTGCCGACGATCACCGCCAGCGTCATGGCTACGAATCCGACGCTCATCGAGGCCGTGATCAACCCATCCAACGTCTCCAGCGGCGGCAGTTTGTCGGCATCCACACGAGAGAACAATCTCCCTCCAAAGCCCTTCTTTTTCAACCGGTTCTCTTGCAGAAGATAGAAAACCGCCCCGGCCGCGCTCAGCAGCAGACCGGCGTATCCCGCCAGCACCAGGACAATATGCACCAGCAGCCAACTGCCGCGCATCTCGTCCGAACTCCAACCGCCCACCGGCGCACCCATCGAGCCCGCCAAAGTCAGAAAGAAGACCAGCGGGAACACCGCCAGCCCGAGTCCCTGGAAATCATACTTCCACAGCACCAGCAGATAGACCACCGCAAAGACAAACCCGCATAGCGACGCCGTTTCGAAGAAGTTGTTTGCCGCCAGACTCTTCAGCGCCACGCTCTGCTCGACGATGGCCACCGCGTGAAGCACCACGGCCACGCGAAACGCCATCATTGCCGGCCCGAACAGCCGCGATTCGCGCCTGAACAGGCGTGTCAGCGCCTCGGCCAACCCCACGGCATAGAGTGCCACCGCGATTCTGAGCCAGAATATGCCCATCACGGCCGCAACTGCCCCCCACGGCATCGTCTCTGCATCACACTAGAAGAATACCAGAGGCGGCCCCCTTGCCCCTAAGCCGCCCTGCAGGAGGCATCATGCTGAATTTGAAAGGGAAATCCGCACTAGTCACCGGCGGATCCAAGGGTATCGGCCTGGCCGTCGCCCGCCGCCTGGCCCTCGCCGGAGCCAATGTGGCCATCTGCGGCCGCTCGGAGGACGCACTGGCATCAGCTGTCGAGGGTCTAAGGCGCGATTTCCCGTCAGACATCCTAAAACTGGTGGCCCTTGCTGCCGATGTCAGAGATGAGGACGCTGTCAGGGATTTGTTCCTGAAAGTGGAATCCGAGTTCGGCGGCCTGGACATCCTGGTCAACAATGCCGGGGTCGGGATCTTTAAGGATCTCGCCTCACTCGAACCCGCGGAGTGGAAAACGGTGATCGAGACGAACCTCAGCGGCGCCTACTACTGCAGCCATGAAGCGCTGCCCCGGTTCCGCGCCCGCCAGGGCGGCTGGATCGTCAATGTCGCCAGCTTGGCGGCGAGGACCAGTTTCGCCGGCGGCGCGGCCTATAACGCCTCGAAATTTGGTTTGCTCGGATTTTCTGAAGCAATCATGCTGGACCACCGATATGAAGGAGTGAGAGTATCGACGGTGCTTCCCGGCAGTGTCAGCACCGATTTTAATGTGGGCGGCAAGGCCGACTGGAAGATCGCGCCCGAGGATGTCGCTGAGGTGATCGCCTCCATCCTCGCCCTGCCGGACCGGACTATGGTGAGCCATGTTGAGATCCGACCGACACGCCCGAAGAAAAGCTAGAACGCTTGGCACCGGCTGCCCCAAGGGATTCCGGGCCTGTCATGGCTCCCCCGAAGGGTGAAAGGAACTTGGCTTTGGTGAACGATCTGATGCAACTCGGCAACACGGTGGCTCTGGCTCCGGCGCCCATCAATGAGGGCACGCGCAAAGGCGGACCCAAAACGGCCGCCGGGCGCGCGCTCGCCCCGCTGGACCCAAGCCGCACCGGACGCGAGGCCGAACACCTCGAAGCGTCGCTGCGCCAGATGATCGTTGGCCAGGATGAAGGCATTGCCCAGATCGTCAACATCTACCAGATGTTCACCACCGGCCTGGCCGCGCCGCGCCGTCCGGTCGGCAGCCTGCTGTTTCTCGGACCCACGGGTTCGGGCAAAACCCGCATCGTCGAAGCCACCGCCGAGGCCTTGGTCGGCACCCCGCGCGCCGTCATCAAAGTGGATTGCGCCGAGTTCCAGCACAGCCACGAAATCGCCAAGCTGATCGGTTCGCCTCCCGGCTACCTCGGCCACCGCGAAACCCACCCCCTGCTCAGCCAGGAGGTCCTGAGCCAGTACCATACCGAGCGCTGCCGCCTCAGCTTCGTCCTTTTCGACGAAATCGAAAAGGCCTCGGACTCGCTCTGGAATCTGCTGCTCGGCATCCTCGACAAGGCCACGCTCACCCTCGGAGACAACCGCAAAGTCGATTTCTCGCGTTCCATCATCTTCCTTACCTCGAACCTCGGCGCCTCCGAGATGAACTCCCTTCTTGGAGCCAAACTCGGCTTCGGCTCGGCGCTGCCGAAACCACAGGGCGCCATCGACGCCAAGACCGCCGACAGAATGTCTAAGACCGGCTTTGAAGCTGCACGCCGCAAGTTCACTCCAGAGTTCATTAACCGCCTGGACAAGATCGTCTCGTTCAAGCCGCTGGGCCGCGACGATCTGCGGAAAATCCTCGATATCGAACTCGACTACGTCCAGCAGCGCATCTTCCAGGGTCCGTCCGACCGCGCTTTCGTCATATCGGCCACCCCGGAGGCCAAGGAACACCTGCTCGACTCCGGCGTCGATCTGCGCTACGGCGCCCGCCACCTGAAACGGGCGATCGAACGCAACCTGGTCCAGCCGCTCTCGAACCTCGTCGCCACCGAACAGGTCCGCGGCGGCGATCTCATCCGTGCCGACGCCGAACCCGGCGGTGAACGCCTCACCTTCTACAAGGAAGCCGAAGGCTTGAGCATTTCCGCGCTGGCCGATATGGTCGCCCCGCCGGTCCGAGCCTGGGTCCGTCTCGCGGCCGCCTCCCTGCCCCAGGAAAACATCCCGGTCAAGCTCTCGGCCCGCTCATCCCGCCGCGGCTGACCCCGAAAGGCTAGGGCGATTGTCGCTCTGCCGGGCTCACTTCCACGCGCAAACTCGGCATCCCGCCCGTCTCCTGTATGATCCGCACGGGCCGCGGATGCTCGGCGCAATCCGGAATCGGTGTCCGTGTGTAATAGTTCAAACCGTACCTCATGCTGCGGTGCAGGCTCTCGATGCAGGCATCCGATTGCCTCGTTTTCACTTTCCGGTAAAGCCCCTTTGCCGATACCACTTCGTCCAGCACCGGCCAGGCGCCCAGTTTCACCCACAGCGCCGACGTCAACATCACCACCGAGAGCACGGCGATCGAAGCCACCACCCTGCCTTGCCTGGCCAGAAACCAGGCTGCAGATCCCACCGGCAGCGCCGCCGCCACATACTGCCACGGCAGCCCGCCCCAATCGGCTCTGGTGATCCCATAGAGCATTGCCGCCGGCAACGCAGAACCGATCACCGGCACGATCGACAACAGAATGCCCGTTAGCCCGAACGTCCGTCCCGGATGGTCATAGCGCACGGCCGACGTGGCCAGCAGCGCGATGTACAGCGGCAGCAGAGGCAGGATGTAGCCCGGCAGCTTGTTGCGGGAAATTGAGAAAAAGATGAACCCGAATGCCAGGGTGATGCCGGCCACCTTGGCCCAATCGTCCTTCCAGAGCTGCTTTGGCAGGCTCGGAGCCATAGCCGTCCAGGGGAAGATCATTCCCAGAATCACGGGCAGATAGAACCAGAACGGCTGTACATGGCGCAGTTCCTCGCTGGCGAAGCGCGAAAAATGGTGGCGGATGAAGAAAACATCGATGAAGGCCCAGCCGTTGGCGGCCGTCACAGCCGCATACCAGGGTCCGGCCACCAGCAGCGCCGCCGCTCCGGCCACGGCCAGATCCTTCCATCGCCCGCGGGCAAACCAGACCAGAGGTAGCAGCAGGACGGCCGCCACCAGGCCCTTGGCCAGCAGCGCCAGCCCGGCGGCCGCACCGCACAGCCACAGCGCCCACCGGCCCGATCCCTGGAGCCTCAACAACCCGGCCAGCAACGCCGCGCCGAAACTTGCCGCCAGCGGTAGATCCGTCACTGCCACATGTGAATACGCCAGCCAGCCCGCCGAGGCCGCCAGCATCATCGTCGCCGCAGCGGATTCTCGCGTGCCAGCCAGACGGCCCAGAGCCCAGGCGTAGAATCCCAGGAACAGGATCGACAGCAAGGCCACAGGCGCCCGCGCCGCCCATTCGCCGGGCAGCCCAATCGACGTTCCCGCCGCGGTAAGCCAATAAGAAAGCACCGGTTTCTCAAACCACGGCTCGCCCCACAGCCGTGGTGTCACCCAGTCGCCTGATTCCGCCATCGCCCGGCCAATCGCCGAATAGCGTGGTTCGTCCGGCCCCAACATGCCGCAGTCGCCCAGGATCGCCAGATACACGGTGGCCGCAAACACCAGAAAAAGCAGGATCAACAACGCGTTGCGGGTTGTATCTGAACGGCCGGGGGACACCCACCAGTATAATGGCCACAATGCGATTCACCGTAGTCCTACTGCTGTTCGCCGCTATCGGTCTGCTGCGTGCCGACATCTCCAAATGCGCCTGCGACCCTAAGAACTCCGAATCCATGAAAGCGCGCCAATGCAGCCTCTGTCTCGAGGCCGAAAAGCGCCCGGCCGGCGAGGAATTCTTCATCCTCAAGGACATCAACCCTCGCAAGCCCGGCCGCTGGCTCGTTCTGCCTGTCGCTCACGGTTCGGCCGCCCACCACTTCCGCGACCTCCCCAAGCCCCAGCGCGACAAACTCTGGCAGGAAGCCATCCGCTTCGCCACCGAGAAGTTTGGGAACGATTGGGGCCTCGCCTATAACGGCGAGCGCGCCCGCACCCAGTGCCACCTCCACATCCACGTCGGCCGCTTCATCAAGGCCGCCGAGACCGGCGGCGGCATCTTTGTAAAACGCGTCGAGGACTTCCCCGCGCCCGAAGAGGGCGGCATCTGGGTCCACCCGGTCCCCGGCGGATTCCACGTCCACCTGGGCGACCAGATCACCGAAACCGTCCTTGTCCGATAAGAACCCCTAATGAGCCTCATTGACATCCTCCCGCCGCCCACCGAAGAAAACGCCGCGCTGCTGCTGCATCCCGGCGACCATGTCGCCATCGCCCGCGTCGCCCTCGCACCGGGCCAGACCGTCCGGCCCGGCGGAATCGGAGTGGTCCTCACACACCCCATCCCTGCCGGCCACAAAGCGGCCGTCCGGCCCATCGCCCAGGGAGAAGAGGTACTCCGCTACGGCCAGGTCATCGGACGCGCCACCGCGCCGATCCAGCCCGGCGAGTGGGTCCACACCCACAACCTGGCGTTCGAGGAAGGCACGCGCGCCTATGTCTTCCCGGAAGGCGACATCGCCATGCCCGCCCCGCCCGAGCACATGCCCAGCTTCCGAGGCTACCTCCGGACAGATGGCCGCGCCGGCACTCGCAACTACATCGCCGTCGTCGCTGCTTCGAACTGCTCAGCCCATGTTGTCGACCTCATCGCCGCCTCCTACTCAGCCCAATCGCTGCCCGACAATGTCGATGGTGTCGTTGCCTTCCCCCACGGCGACGGCTGCGGCCATTCCATCGGTCCAGATACCGAACAACTTCAGCGCACGCTCGGCGGCGTCCTCGACCACCCCAATGTTTCTGCCGCCCTCGTCGTCGGCCTGGGCTGCGAAGTCAACCAGGTCGAGCACTATCTCGGTGACCACAACCCCGCCCCCGGTCGCATCTCCGGACTCACCCTTCAAGACAGCGGCGGCACCTCGGCCACAGTCCACGCCGCTCGCGCCCGCATCGACGAACAGATCGCCCGCGCCCAGAACGAGCAGCGCACCAGCCTTCCCGCCTCCAGGATCGTCCTCGGCCTCAATTGCGGCGGCTCGGACTCGTTTTCCGGCATCACCGCCAACCCCGCCCTCGGCCTCTGTTCCGACCTGCTCGCCGCCATCGGCGCCACGGCCGTCCTCGCCGAAACCCCCGAGATCTTCGGCGCCGAACACCTCCTGGTCCGCCGCGCTCGCAACCGCCAGGTCGCCGAACGGCTGCTCGAGTTGATTGAAAAGTACAAGACCTACCTCCGCCCGTTTGGCGGCAGTTTTGACGACAACCCGTCGCCCGGCAATAAAGAAGGCGGCCTGTCCAACATCCTCGAAAAATCCCTCGGCGCCGCCGCCAAGAGCGGCACTTCCCCCCTGAATGCCGCCCTCGACTACGCCGAACGAATCGCCTCCCCCGGCTTCGTCTTCATGAATACCCCCGGCTACGACCCCGTCTCGCTCGCCGGACTCGGCGCCGGAGGCGTCAACCTGATCGCCTTCACCACCGGCCGCGGCTCTGCCATCGGCTTCCCCACCGTCCCTGTGCTCAAAATCTCTTCGAACACGCCGTTGTTCAAACGCATGGGAGAGAACATCGACATCAACGCCGGCCGCATCGCCGACGGCACGGCCAGCATCGAGCAGGTCGGCTACGACATCTTCGAAGCCCTGATCGAAGTCGCCTCAGGCCGCCGCACCGCCAGCGAGCGCCTCGGACACAAGGAGTTTGTCCCCTGGCGCATCGGCCCCGTTCTTTAGCTTGATTCGAGCGTGCATAAGCCCGACAATACTGCCTAATGAAACTGGCCGTCTCCGTTCTACTCTTCGCAGCCGCGGCTGCGTCCTCGCAGGCTCAGGAACTCCGTGCCGGCACGGCTCAAGTGGTCGTCACACCGCCCACCGGCACGCCCATGGCGGGCTATTACCATCCGCGGGCATCCACCGGCGTCCACGACGATCTCCACGCCAAAGCCCTTGTCCTCCGCCAAGGCAAGACCACCTTCGCGCTTATCGCCTGCGACCTCATCCACCTCCCCGAGCCGGTCGTTGAGGCTTCGCGCAAGCTGATCGAATCCGAAACCGGCATCCCGGCGCGCAACGTGATGATCTCGGCAACGCACGCCCACACCGGACCCGTCATTCCAGGCGGCACGTCCCGGCTGGTCTTCGGCGGCAAAGAGGCCGAACTCGCTCAAGCCTATGCCACCGGGCTTCCCGTCAGGATCGCCGGCGCCGTCAAACTCGCCCTCGGGTCGCTCCAACTGGCCCGTATCCGTTCGGGCGCGGGCATCCAGGCCGAACTCACTTTCAACCGCCGCTTCCATATGACCGACGGCACTGTCGGCTGGAACCCCGGCAAGATGAATCCCCGGATCGTCCGTCCCGCCGGACCGATTGACCCCCAGGTCGGCGTGATCTCGTTGGAGACGACCTCGGGCGCCCCTCTGGCCACCCTGGTCAACTACGCCCTGCACCTCGATACCGTCGGTGGACTTGAGATCTCGGCTGACTACCCCTACACGCTGGCGAAGACGATCGCCGCGGCCCGCCCAGCCATTACGCTGTTCACCCTCGGCTGCGCCGGAAACCTGAACCACATTGATGTGAAGTCCGCCAAACCCCAAAAGGGCCATGAAGAAGCCGCCCGAATCGGCGCCGCGCTCGGCCAGGAGGTGGTCCGGACGCTCGATTCGCTGGAGACCGTTAAGCCCGGATTGGCCGTTGAGTCGGCGATCGTCGACCTGCCGCTGGCAAGCCACGATCCGGGCGAGGTCGCGTGGGCCCGGCAAACCGCCGCCACGTACGGCAAGCCGAAGCCGGCGCCTTTCCTGGAACTGGTGAAGGCCTTCCGTATCCTCGACGTCGAGGCGCGGGCCAAACAACCGCTCAAGGCCGAGGTCCAGGCCGTCAGGCTGGACAGCGACACCGTCCTGGTCGCCCTGCCCGGCGAAATCTTCACCGAACTTGGCTTGGCCATCAAGGAGAGGTCGCCGTTCAAGCGGACCATCGTCGTCGAACTCGCCAACGGCAGCATCGGATACGTACCAGACCGTAAAGCTTTCACCGAAGGTAACTATGAGGCGGTGAGCGCCCGATGCGCCGCCGGATCCGGCGAGCGTCTGGTGGAGGCCGCCATTGCACTGCTCACCCGACTTGAGCGCTAACTTATGACGTCGCCATCGCGTCCGCGGCATGCAGAACGCCACATGGCCCAGGCCGGCGTCCGGTGCGGCCAGCGGTTGCCGCCCATGGCGCCCGCAAGTGTGGCCATTTGCTACCGCATGGCGAAGTGGGTTAATACTGGGAGGTCGAACAACCTATGAGAATCCTACTGATCGAGGACGAGGCCCGCATCGCTGATTTTGTTCAGCGTGGCCTGGAAAGCTCGGGATATAAAGTGGATGTCGCTGGGGACGGCAAGACCGGATTGGCGAAACTCCACGACCTCGACTATGACCTATTGATCCTGGATCTGATGCTCCCGGACACCGACGGACTATCCATCCTCGAGAAGGTGAAGAATCGTAAAGTGAGTCCGGCCGTCCTGATTCTCAGCGCCCGCGGCGGCGTCGATGACCGTGTGCGCGGCCTCGAAACGGGCGCCGACGATTACCTCGTCAAACCCTTCGCCTTCGTCGAACTGCTGGCGCGCGTCAAGGCCCTTCTGCGCCGCGGCCAGACCACCCCCGAAAAACTGGCGGTCGGCGACCTTACGATGGACTGCATCAAGCGCCGCGTCGTCCGCTCGGGCGAGGTAATCGATCTGGCCCCAAAGGAATTCGCCATCCTCGAGTACATGATGCGCAACCGCGGCAAGGCTCTGTCGCGCACCATGATCGTCGAGCACGTCTGGGATATGGAGTACGACGGCCTCACCAACATCGTCGACGTCTATATCCGGCACCTGCGCAGCAAGATCGACGACAACTTTCCCGTCAAGATGATACAAACCGTGAGAGGCACAGGCTACATGCTGACCAGCCCCGGCGACGACTCCGCCGGCGACAGCTGAACCATTGCCATTCCAAATGGCCCAACTCGCGCCCGAGCAGCAGCACGAATACTCGCCGCGACCCTTGTTGCACCTCCTGACGATTGCGTCGCGCAACATGCGGGTGCGGCTCGCCTTCGGCTACGTCTTTCTGGTCACCGTACTGCTCCTCGCGGCTGGCGGCATCTTCCGCGCCGCCCTGAACAACAGTATCGATCGCGAAGCCCGCGCCCTGCTCACCGAACGCTGGGGAGGCGTTCGCGGCTACCTCACATTGTCCGAAGGCCGCCCCATCTGGGTTTACGAGTCCGGCGATTCGGTCCAGGTGGAGGCCGTGAACAGGCTCCGCCGCCGCCTCCTGATCGCCGACGCCAACGGCAACCTGCTCGAAATCTCAGACCGCTTCCCCCTCGCCGACCTCGAAACCCGTGAGGCTCTCCGCGCCGCCGCGGTCCTGGCCGAACCCGCGTTCGAATCGCGCACCGACAACGAAGACCGAGAGTACCTCATCCGCCGCGGTCCCTTCCCCCACCGCGACACTCTGCTCGTCCTCGCCCTCGCCCAACCTCTTGAAGGCATCCATCGCGAGTCCCGAACCGTGATCCGCTGGTTCTTCTGGACTCTGCCCGCCCTGATCGCGTTGCTCGGCGCACTGGCCTGGCAGATGGCGGGCCGAGCCCTTCTGCCGCTGCGCCAGTTGTCCAAAGCCGCCGAGGTCGTCTCGAGCGAGACCCTCTCACTGCGCATCTCCCCGCGCGGCGCGGGCGACGAGGTAGACGTCCTCACTGTCCAGTTCAACGAAATGCTCGACCGCCTCGAACGCAGCTTCGAGCGCGTCAAGCGATTCACTATCGACGCCTCCCACGAACTCCGCACCCCGATTACCGCCATCCGCGGCCAGTTGGAAGTCGCCCTGATCACCGCACGCACCAAAGAGGACTACCGCGCCGCCATCGAGACCGCCATGGAGGATGTCGAGCGGCTTTCGAAAATCGTCCGCTCCATGCTGCTTCTGTCACAGGCCGAGAGCGGCCAGGTGAGCCTGCAGATGCTTCTCTTGGATCTATCTTCCGCGGTCAAGGAAGCAGCCGGCCATTTTGAGCTTCCAGCCGCGGCCAAGGGGCTCAAACTCAGCGTCGTCGCGCCCGAACACTGCATGGCCCAGGTCGACCCCATTCAGTTCGAACGCCTGGCCATGAACCTTCTCTCGAACGCATTCAAATACACCAGGCCCGGCGACAGCATCAGCGTCACCTTAAGCCGCTTCGAGAGCGACGTGGTCTTCACCGTCGCCGACACCGGACCCGGCATCGCCGCCGAACACCTGCCCTATATTTTCGACCGCTTCTACCGCGTCCGCGACGACGGCCACGACGCCGACAAAGGCATCGGCCTCGGATTGAGTTTCGTCCAATGGATCGCCCAGGCCCATGGCGGAAACGTCGAAGTCCGCAGCGCCGAAGGACAGGGCGCCGCCTTTGTAGTCACTCTCCCGGCCGGGGATACTGCGAGTTCCCTCAGGGTATTGCCCATCGACTGAGAGCCGGTCGGTGCCGCACAATGGAGGGAGTATGCAGCAGATCCTGCCACGCGTGCTCGTCGTCGATGATGAGGCCAACCAGCGGACCGCCCTGGCCAGCATGATCTCCAACTGGGGCTACGAAACCCAGTGCGCCGCCGACGGCGAAGAAGCCCTCGCCCGCATCGAGGAGTTTAAGCCCTCCGTCATCGTCACCGACCTCATGATGCCGCGTATGGACGGCCCGACGCTGCTGCGGCGGCTGGCCGATATCGACGGCTCGCCGCCCGCCATCATGCTCACCGCCTTTGGCAACATCGAAACCGCCATCGAGATGGTCCACAACCTCGGCGCCTACTGGTTCCTCGAAAAGCCGCTGCAGCCGGGCGCCCTGCGCGTCCTGCTCAAGCGCGCCATCCAGCATGGGCGTCTCGAAGCCGAAAACCAGCGCCTGGGCCGGCAATTGTCGTCCCAGGGCGTGCTCGGTGAGATGGTCGGCGCCTCCGCCGGTATGAGGGAGGCCTTCCTGCTCATCAACCAGGTCGCCCCCACCTCAGCCACCGTCCTCATCACCGGCGAGAGTGGCACCGGCAAGGAACTCGCCGCCCGCGCCATCCACCGTCTCAGTCCACGCGCCTCCGGCCCCTTCCTCGCTCTCAACTGTGCCGCCCTGCCCGAGACTCTCATCGAAAGCGAGCTGTTCGGCAGCGAAAAGGGCGCCTATACCGGGGCCGTCGAGCGCCGCTCCGGATGTTTCGAACTCGCCGGCGGAGGCACCCTGTTGCTGGACGAAATCGGCGACATGCCTTTGGCCACTCAGTCCAAGTTGCTGCGCGTACTCGAAGACCGCAAAGTGCGCCGGCTCGGCGGCTCGAAAGAAATCGAGGTCGATGTCCGCGTCCTCGCTTCCACCAACGCCGATCTCCACGACGCCATCGCCGAGGGCCGTTTCCGCGAGGACCTCTTCTTCCGCCTCAACGTCTTCCAGGTCCACCTGCCACCGCTGCGCGACCGCTTCGATGACCTCGACCCCCTCTGCGCCGCCATGCTGCCCGAAATGAACTCCCGCCACGGATGCTCAGTCGGCGGCATCTCCCCCGCCGCCTTTGCCCTGCTCGAGGCGCATCAATGGCCGGGTAACGTCAGGGAACTCCGCAACGCCCTGGAACGCGCCGTTATCCTCGCCGGCAAAGGCGACATCCAGCCCGAGCATCTGCCCCGCTTCAATGCCGGCGGCCGCGATGTCACAGCCTCTCCACCGCCAGCCGATGGGGTCCAACTCGCCATCGGCACCACAATCGATCAGGCCGAACGCGCCCTCATTGACGCCACCGTGCGCCACACCGAAGGTAACCGGACCCGCGCTGCCGCCATCCTTGGCATCAGCATCAAAACGCTATTCAATAAGTTGAAGGAGTATGAATCCGGAGGACGCTCCTAGCCGCCTATGTCTCTCAAACTCAGGTTGCTGGTCACCATGGTCGCCCTCGTCGTCATCACCTCGCTCGTGCTGTCGGCCATGCACTTGAATACTGTCACCGAAACCTGGCTGGCTCATCTCGACGAACGATCCTACACCACCGCTCAAACCGTCAAACGCTGGGTCCTCCACCGCGCCGGCGAGAGCTTCACTCACCACGAGGACAACTCCGCCGCGGCCATCCGAGCCGGCTACCGCGACGCCATCTCCTCGGATGACGAACTGCCGCTCGTGCTTGCGGGCATGCTCTCTCAAACCAAGTCCATCGTAGAAATCTCGGTCGCCGACGAACATTCCACCATTCTCGCCTCCACCAACCGGGCCCGCGTCGGCGCCCACATGCCAGACCGCCTCACACTCCAGAACCTCATCGACCTCGGGCCTGTCGATCGTATGCTCGCCATCCTCGGCGGCGCCATCGATTATGAAAGCCGCGTCGATCTCGGCATCCTGGGCCAGCGCCTGCCCATCCTCCGGATCCAGGTGCTGGTCTCCTCTGTCCTGCTGCGCGAAGCTATCCTACCCTCGATCGGCTCCACTGCGCTGGCCTCCGCCGCCGCGGTCCTGATCGCCGCAGCCCTGGCATTCTTCGTCGCCCGCATCTCGCTTCAGCCAATCGCCCGGCTCGGCGCCGTCATCGACGACATCGCCAGCGGCCATCTCCTGTCGCCGCCCCACGTCAGCTCGGCCTCGGAGTTTCAGGTAGTCGAACAGAAACTCCGACTTCTCGGCGAACAGTTCCGCGGCGCTCGCGAAGGCGCCACCCAACTGCGCGGATCCATGGAACGCCGCCTGGCCGCCATAAACCGCCTCACCGGCGGCGTCGCCCACGAAATCAAAAACCCGCTCAACTCCATCGCCCTGCGCCTCGAACTGCTCAAGAACCGCATTCTCCCCGAAGTCCCCGAAGCCAAGGAAGAACTAGCCGTCATCTCCGAAGAGATCAACCGCCTCGACCGTGTCGTCCGCACCTTCCTTGACTTCACCCGTCCCGTCGAAATAGAAACCGCCGAAGTCGACCTCGGCATCCTCGTGGACGAGACCATCGGAGTACTGAAGCCCGAAGCCGAATCCTCCGGCATCGATGTCAGCTGGGCCAAGCCCAAAGGCAGCGTCCTCGTCCGCGGCGATGCCGGACTGTTGAAACAGGCTGTCTGGAACGTCTGCCGCAATGCCCTCGAAGCGATGCCCGGCGGCGGCACTCTCTTCGTCGAAACCCTCCGCCAGGGCGCCGACGCCGTCATTCGCGTCTCCGACACCGGGCCCGGCGTCGCCGACGAAGATCGCGAGAAAGTTTTCCAGCTTTACTATTCCACCAAACCGCAAGGTTCTGGCATCGGATTGGCTATGACCTTCCGCGCCGTTCAGCTTCATGGCGGATCCATAGAAATCGGCTCGGCCTCTGCCGGCGGCGCGGCATTCAGCCTGAGGTTGCCCGCCGCATGAAACACTGGCTCGTCATCGCTGTTGTCGCCCTGTCGCTGCTCGCCGGCTGTAGGAAGAAGCAGGTCCCGCCTCCGCCGCCTGTCACACTGCCGCCCCCGATCGTGCCCAGTCAAACTCCCGTTGTTGAAGCGCCCTCCGTCAAACCCGCGCCCCCGGCGGTCCCCGACGATACTCCCCCGTCTGAAATCGTCCCCGAACCATCTGACAAAATCGCTCCCCCACCGGCGCCTCCGAAGAAACCCGCGCGTCGCGCCACCACCCAACGCCGCCCTCAATCGGCCCCATCCGCC
>JACZJQ010000017.1 GCA_014860455.1 Bryobacteraceae bacterium
GCCACCCACACCACAAACGCCCATACGTCCCACAACGGCGCCAGCCGGCATAGCCCCACAGCCGGCCAATGCCGCAGCGCAATCCCCGCCGCACTCAGCCCTCGTACTGAAACACCTCGTCGATCCCCACCCCAAACGCCCTAGCGATCTTGAACCCAAGCTCCAGCGACGGCGAGTACTTCCCCTGCTCGATCGCAATCACGGTCTGCCGCGTCACCCCCACCCGCTCCGCCAGCGCCTGCTGCGTCATCTCCCCATGCTCGAACCGCAGTCGCCGGATCTGGTTCCGCATCGCCGTTTCGCCCATCTCATGCCCCCCGCCGGTAGTGATAGATCTGCGTTGCCGAGTTTGCCACCTCCGCCATCACCACCAGCAGCAGCAGCATCTGTACAATCGCCATCGGCTCCAGCCAGATTTCGCCCCAGTGAAACACATCCAGTGACTGGATCGCCCCGTAGCCAACCAGTAACACCACCAGCCCAACCGTCGCTACCGTGTACCCGCTCCTTTACCCCTTCGCCTCAATCTGCCAGTCCCGCTCATCCTTCGGCGCCGGCTTGTCGATCACTTGCATCGCAATCTGGAACGCCACCTCCACCATCACCAGCAGAATCACCGTTCCCACCAGCCGCATCATCCCCCCATGCTCACCGGCAAACACGCTCGCCGTGGCGAAGAAGTTCCCATAAACAGCCAGCGTCGCCACCGTCGAGCCCCACAGCCCCTTCTCCCGGAACGTCATCTCACTCATCTTCAACCTCCAAACACAATGTATTCTACAGCGAACAAGATGTCATGTATACATTACATTTAGAATCGAAGCCCCTCTTCCGACAGGCCCGCCCCTGTTCCCTCCGAATTGCAGGCTAGAATGTCAGTATGACCACCCTGCGATACATCCACTGGCAGGACGGTCGGATGTGGCTCGGCTACCTCGAGCAATACCCCGACTACCTCACGCAGGGCGAGAGCCTTGAGGAACTAGAGGAAAACCTTCGTGACCTCTATCGCGACCTGACCAGCGGCCAGATCCCAGGTGTCCGCAAGGTGGCCGAACTCTCCGTCTGATGAAGCGAACCGTCCTTATCCGCCGCGTGAAAGACGAGGGCTGTGTTCTGACCCGGCACGGCGGAAAGCACGACTGGTACACCAACCCGAAAACCGGCGTCTCCCAGCCTGTGCCTCGTCACACAGAGGTGAATGAACACCTCGCGTTTTACATCCTGCGAAAGCTCAAGTCCTGACTGGCATCTCCGGGCCTACTCAGCCCTCTCCAGTCTCCCGTCCCGCGTCAGCCGGTACCGCACTCCCCGCCACTCGACGATATTGCCCGCCCATCCGGCCACCCACATCACAAACGCCCAAACATCCCACAACGGCGCCAGCCAGCAAAGCCCCACAGCCGGCCAATGCCGCAGCGCAACCCCCGCCGCCAACGCCATCGCCGACCTCGCCGCCCAACAGGCGATCGCCGGAAAGGGCTGCCCCATCGCCAGAAACGCAGCCATCCAAACGCCCGCATGAGTCACCGGCAACCCCACATACCCGTCGCCCCTCGACACCCTGATCGTCCTCGCCCACCTCACCTGATGCCGCCACACCGACGCCATCGACGGGTCAGACAAATGCGTCTCCACCACCACTTCGCTCAAGTGCGCACGCTTGCCCGTTGCCAGAATCCGCTTCGCCAACTGATAGTCGTCGGCGATATACTCCGCCACCGCCTCGAATCCTCCCGCTGCCTCCAGATCCTCGCGCCGGAAGCAGATCGTCGACCCCAACCCAAACTCCTTCACCCCCACCATCGGCGCCACCAGCGTCGAAGGAATGAAATCCGTCGCAATCCCGAACGCCTCCCATTTACCAGCCACCGACGACGAAATCGCTCTGTACACACATGTCACCAGACCGATCGCCGCATCCTCGATCAGCGGCGCCGCCACCCGCCGCAGATAATCCTGCGGCACGGTCACGTCGCTGTCGTTCATCAACAGCAGCGGATACCGCGCCTCGCGTGCCAGGTCGATCAGCGTCCCGGCTTTTGCATTCGGCGTCTGCCGCGTCGAATGAATCAGGCGGATCGCCACATCGGGATTTGTTTCAATCAACCTCCGAATCGCAGGCACGGCCTCGTCGTCCATCGTATGTACGCCGAACAGGATCTCGAACTCCGGGTGATCCTGCCTGGCGTGTGACGCGATCGCCTCCTCGAAATCCTCATCCAGCCCTCGCACCGGTTTCAGCACCGACACCCCCGCCGTCCTGCCCGGCTCCCCTTTCCGTCTCAGCGCAAATCGCAGCGTTGCCGCCAGCGCGGCCAGTTGATACCCAACCGGGACGATGGCGGCGACGAGGTACAGCAGCGGGTTCATTGGGATATCAGATAGACGCCAACAGTCACCAGCACCGCCCCCGACCACCGTCGCGGGGTCACCCGTTCCTTCAGCACCAGCCCCGCAAGCACGGTCTCAATCACCAGGCTCGCCGCTGTTGCCGGCACGGCAAAACTCAAATCGGCGATCTTCAGCAGTAGCGTGAACGCGAAAAACGATGCCGCCATGAAGACGATCGACAGCGGCAGCTTCCACACCCGCCCCCCGCGCCTCATGCCATGGCTCTGCAACAGGTCGCAGCACACAGTCGCACCCACAACGCACCCCACCAGCGCCCATTTCATCGCTCCGGCTCCTCGTGCGCCGGCGGCGTCAGTGACGTCAACGCAGCCCCGGCCGCGATCATCACCGCCCCCGCCCACCGCGCCGTTGAAACCTGTTCTCCCAGCAGCATCGCTCCCGCGGCCACATTCAGCGCATACCCGATGGCCGTGATCGGCAGCACGAAACTCAAATCCGCCATGCCTAGGAGTTTCATCCGCAGCAGCGTCCAGGCGACCAGCATCGCAATGCCGCCAATCGCCGCCGGATGGATCAATGCGCTCACCGGACCCGCCCCCTCAGGCGCAGCCTTCATTCCCATGCTCAACAGGAAATTGCCCGCGACATTGCTGGCGATGACCACCGCAAGCAGCGCAAACGTCCGCGTGCGCACGGTCAGTCGCCGGCAGCGTTTGCCGATGCCTGCCGCTGGTCTGCGACAAACTTCTTGCGCTTGCTGCGCAGCGCCAGGTATTCGCGCGCTTCTTTGTACAACCGCCGGCGCTCCTCGTTGTTGAAGATCGCCTTGCGCACCACCCGCCACGCGGCCTTCGGGCGGAAGTAATACTCGCCGTAGAACCGTTCCACCCAGTCCACCAGTTCTGCCCGGTCCAATCCTGGATACACCACGTTCGGCAACTGATGGCCCGTGTCGTCGGTCATCGACGCGTCAAGCTGAATCAGATCGTTCTTCTCGGCGTATTCGTAAAACTCCGTCCCCGGATACGGATGCGCGATCGACACCTGAATCGTCTCGGTGTCCAGCGACTTGGCGAAATCCACCGTGTTCCGGATCGACTCCCGCGATTCCCCAGGCAGCCCCACAATGAAGTCGCCGTGAATCGTCAGCCCAAGCTTATGTGCGTTCTCGGTGAACCGCCGCGCCATATCAAGCGTCGCGCCCTTCTTGATGTTCTTCAGGATCTGCGCATCGCCCGATTCATACCCCACAATCATCAGCCGCGCCCCGGCGTCCTTCATCGCCTTCAGCGTGTCGTAATCGGTCGTCACGCGCGACGTGCAGGACCACGTCACCCCCAGCGGCGCCAGCTTCTCGCACAGCTCAATCGTCCGCTTGCCCTTGTAGTTGAACGTATCGTCGTCGAAGAAGATCTCCTTCAGACCTGGAAAATTCTCCTTCGCCCACGCCACTTCGTTCACCACATCCTCGGCCGACCTCAGCCGCCACCGGTGGCCCGAATGCGTCTGCGGCCAAAGGCAGAAGGTGCACAGCGCCGGGCACCCGCGCGACGTATAGAGTGAAATGAACGGATTCTTCAGGAACGGAACGTTATACCGGCGGAAGTCCAGGTCGCGCTTGTAGATCTTGGTCACCCAGGGCAGGGAATCGAGGTCTTCGATGTATCCCCCCTCCGGGTTGTGGACAAACCCGCCGTTGTCCCGGTAGCTCACGCCCGGAAGCTCGCTCAGCGGCTTGCCGTTGGCGTAATCCACAATCTGGTGGTCAAACTCCCGCCTCACCACGAAATCGATCGCTGTCGTCGACTTCAGGACCTTCTCCGGCTCCACGGTCACCGGAGGACCCACGAAGCAGACCTTCAGCTTCGGGTTGACGTCTTTCATCAACTCCGCCATGCGGATATCCACCGCCAGGCCCGGCGTCGACGTGAACAGCACCAGCAACTCGAAGTCCTTGGCCATGTCCACGGTCTGCTGGATCGAGATCTTGTGCGGCGGTGCGTCGACGACTTTCGAATCCTTCAACATCCCGGCCGGATAGCACAGCCATACCGGGTACCAGTAGGATTCAATCTCGCGAGTAGCCGGCCAGCGCGAGCTTGCGCCGCCGTCAAAGCCCTCAAAAGATGGCGGATTCAAAAAGAGAGTGCGCATTCCGGGGAGCCTTGGAGCGCTCAGGTAGAGCTTACCCCCATTGTATCAGCGCAAACGCCGATTACCCGGCCTTCTCGGAAACCGTGTGCAACCCACACTCCAGCTTCCGCCCGCCCCAGCGCCCCGACCTCGCATGGCTCTCCGGGTCCGGCTTCGCCGTGCAAGGCGCACAGCCGATGCTCGTATACCCGGCATCGTACAACGCCAACCGCGGAATCTCGTTCGCCGCCAGATACGCCTCCACGTCCCTCATCGTCCAATCAAACAGCGGGTTCAGCTTTGTCAGCGACAACCCGTTCGGGAAGCTGTGCGTCTCTACCGGCTGCAAGTTCGCCCGCGTCGGCGACTGCTCCCGCCGCAGCCCGGTGAACCACAACTTGTACCCGGCCAGCCCCGCCATCAGCGGCTCAACTTTCCTCAAGTTGCAGCACCTCGACGGGTCTGATTCGTAGAGAATCCCAAACGCCCCTTCCTGCTCCGGCACGCTCCGCGCCGGCGTCAGATTCTTCACCTCAATCCCAAACTGCCCGGCGATCCGGTCCCTGTATTCATACACCTCCGGGAAGTGATACCCCGTGTCCAGGAACAACACATCGATCCCCGGCCTCGCCGCCAGCAGCAAATGAACCAGCGCCACGTCCTCTGACTGGAAACTGCACGTCACGCACGCCGGCGCGTCTCCCGAAAGCGCTTCGGCGATGATCCCTTGGGCCGATGTCAAAACGTCCGCCATCTCTAGATCCCCTCTCCCGGCTGCACCGCGTCATGGTCGAGAAACACCCCGGCTCGACGCAACCGCTCGATCAGTTCCAGCACCGCCTCGTCCGGGTCCGCCGACAGCCCCTGCGCATCGATCCCGCCCTCGGCGCCCGTCCGTGTATCCAGCACAATCAGCCCCGCGCCTGTCAACGCATCCACGGCCACATCGTCGCGGTCGCGCAGGAACACATGCGCGCCCTGCTCGATCAGCGCCCGCTCGGCCAGCGCGGCAATCTCCTCGCGCCCTGCCAGCGCAACCCTCGCCGCTGTGTGCCCGTAAAGCGATGCCCGCTCCGCCGCCGTCATCGCCGCCGACTCAAACTCGAGCCTCGACTTCCGCAGCCTCTCCTGCCTGGCCGCCCGTTCAATCAGCCCCGCCCCCATCGTCAGGTTCGTGATCGGGTCGATCAGGATAAACCCGCCCGTCGACCGGTTTTCCTGGTACGAATCAAACACCAGCGGTTCGGCCGTTTCAATCTCCACCTGTCCGATGTCGTTCAATTGCAACGCCACCGCGGGCAACGCTTCCAGTTTCTCCACATCCCAGCGATGGACAATCTTCGTCACCCTTGCCGGCACGGTCCTCGGACCCTGCTGCAACAGCCACGTCGCCCCAGCCGCCAGCGCATGCTCGTTCATCCAAACCACGTTGGCCACAATCCGCCGCGCCAGCTTCGGCGCCGCCGCGGCCAGCGCAATCACGTCGCCCCGAGCGATGTCGAGTTCATTCTCGAGTTCCAACGTCACCGACAGCGGTGCAAACGCCTCGTCCAGATCCCCGTCGAAGGTGACGATCCGCTTCACCCGCGTCGTCCGCCCCGAAGGCAGCGCCACAACCTCATCGCCCACCCTCACCCGCCCGCCCGCCACCTGACCCGCATAGCCCCGGAAATCCAGATGCGGCCTGATCACCAGTTGCACCGGAAACCGGAACTGTGGCGCGTACGCCGGCGGTTGCAGCGTCTCGATCAAATCCAGCAGGCTCGTGCCCTTGTACCAGGGCGTCCGCGCCGAAAGCTCGACGACATTGTCGCCATCCAGCGCGCTCACCGGCACGAAATCCGCCTGCGAGCCCTCCAGATGCACCAGCAGCGCCCCAGCCTGCCTTCGGATCCCCTCGAACACCTCCTCCGAGAAGTCCACCAGGTCCATCTTGTTGATGGCAAAAACCAGCCGCCTCACCCCCAGCAGCCACGCAATGAACGCATGACGGTGCGACTGCGCCAGAAACCCCTTCCTCGCATCGATCAGGATAATCGCCAGTTCCGCCGTCGACGCCCCCGTCGCCATGTTCCGCGTATACTGCTCGTGGCCCGGCGTATCGGCGACGATAAACTTCCGCCGCGGCGTCGAAAAATACCGGTATGCGACGTCGATCGTGATGCCCTGTTCGCGCTCGGCCCTCAAGCCGTCGGTCAGCAGCGAGAGATCCACCCCCCGCGACGCCCGGTTTACCTTCGACCGCCCGATCTCGTCCAAATGGTCTTCCCAAACCTGCTTGGAATCCAGCAACAGCCTGCCGATCAGCGTCGACTTGCCGTCGTCCACCGATCCGGCCGTCGAGATCCTCAGCAACGGCTTCTCGCCCTCGGGCGCCAGGAAATGATCGAGCGTCAACGAAGCGCCGGTTGCCATTAGAAGTACCCCTCGCGTTTCTTCAACTCCATCGATCCTTCCTGGTCGTGGTCGATCACCCTGTTCTCCCGCTCCGACCGCCTCATCGCCGCCAACTCATCAATGATCTTGCCAATCGTGTCGGCTTCCGACCGGATCGCCCCGCTGCACGGCGTGCACCCCAGCGTCCGCATCCGGCACATCACCGTCTGCGGCTCCTCGCCCGGCAGCGTCTTCACATTCGATTCCAGCGGGATGATCGTGTTGCCCCGCACAAGCACCTGCCGGGGCTTGGCGAAATACAGCGGAACGATTGGAATCGACTCCAACTCGATGTACCGCCACACGTCCATCTCCGTCCAGTTCGACAACGGAAACACCCGGATGCTCTCGCCCGGATCGACTTTGCCGTTGTAAACGTTCCAGATCTCCGGCCGCTGATTCCGCGGATCCCACCTTCCATCACGGTCGCGGAACGAAAACACCCGCTCCTTCGCCCTCGACTTCTCCTCGTCCCGCCGTGCCCCGCCCAGCGCCGCGTCGTAGCCCCCGGCCTCCAACCCCTCCACCAGCGCCCGCGTCCTCAGCAAACTGCAGCACTTCGACGTACCCAACGTGTACGGATTCGCCCCCTGCTCAATCGCCCGGTCGTTGGTGTGGACCCGCAATTCCGCCCCGATCTCCGCCGTGAACCGGTCCCGGAACTCAATCATCTCCGGATATTCGTACGTCGTGTCTATGTGCAACAAAGGAAACGGGATCTTTCCCGGATAGAACGCCTTCCGCGCCAGATGCACCAGCACCGACGAGTCCTTCCCAATCGAATACAACAGCACCGGTTTGCGGAACTGAGCCGCGGTCTCCCGCAGGATGTGCAGACTCTCGGCTTCCAGGGCGCGAAGATGGGCGAGAACGAAGTCAGACATGCTTGGCTACTTAGAGATCAAGTATACACAATATACCAAATCTCTATCAACAATAGGGTGATTGCAGTGATAGGACTTCGCTTAGTGTCCGCCCGCCCGGGATTCCGGCCGGCGCCCTTCGGGCCACCAAAGGTGATGAAAATACAACCCTTACTCGCGGAGGCCACGAGCGCAGCGAGTGGGTCCCTGCGTGTGGTTTGCGAAACAGCGGGCCGCCGGGGGGCGTTCAACGGCTCGGCTACTGAACCTCTGTCGTCGGTCGTTCGCTGCGTGGCTCCCGCACCGCTTCCCTGACTGAATCTCGTACCTCTTCCCGGGTCTTCCGGATATCCCGCACCGCCTCCCGCGACGCCTGCCGCGCCTCGTCCGCCGCCTTCCGCGTCTCTTCCTTCACCTCTCTGGCGGCATCACGAGTCTCCTCGCGGACCTCCCTGGCAGCCTCCCGCGTTGCCTCACGCGCCGCCCGTGCCGCTTCCCGCGCGGCTTCACGAGCCTCCCGCGCCGCCTCGCGAGCCTCGCTTCCCGCACGGTAGGTGCATCCGGACCCGATCAGCATCGAAACCATCAACAGAATCACGAGTCGCATCGGTGTTCCTCTCCATATTGAGACGCAATTGAGCCGATTCTGTTCCTTTGGCGTGAGTCCAGCGTCCGGACCCCGCCATTGCGCTACGCGATCAGACTAAACGCCTTCTTCATCGCCGCCGCGGTCTCCTGCAAAGCCTGCTCAGCCGGCAGCGCCCGCAATCGCGCCGAGAACGGTTCACACCGCGCCGGCGCATCGCAACCCAGCGCCTTCAGCGTGCTCAGGAACGCCTTCATATCGATAACGCCCGTCTCGCAAGGCAGTGCGCGGGCGCTGTCTTTCTGTTCGAGAACCGGAATCCCCGCCGGCGCGTCGTTCAGGTCCATGCAGACGATATCGCTGTTGGTCAGCGTTTTCAGATCGTCCACGGTCTCCTGCGCCGTGAACCAGTGCCACGAATCCAGCAGAATGCCCACATTCGGCTTCCCGATGGCCGCAATCAGTTCTTTCGTCTCTTTCATCGTGTGCACGAACGGGTAGCGCCGTGACGCCCACGACGTCTTCGGACCCACATACTCCAGGCCCAGCCGGCAGTCCTGATCCGCCAACACCCCCGCCACCACCCTCAGTCGCTGCGCATGCAGTTTCAAATTTTCGCTGAACGTCAGCGTGTCGCTGCTTGGATTGATCCATGTC
>JACZJQ010000224.1 GCA_014860455.1 Bryobacteraceae bacterium
CTTCCACCGCAGCCCGCCCAGGTGCAGCCATCCGGACCGCCCCGCCAGTTGCTCTCCCTCCACCTTGAGGGAACCGAAGACGCCATCCGCGTCAGTTGGGACACCTCCACCCCTGCCTTGAAAAACCCGCAATCCGGCAACCTCTCGGTCTGGGACCAGGGCCAGGTGTTCGTCCGCCAACTCTCGCCCGACGAACTTCGCCTCGGCTCAATGGAATATACCCGCTCGCTCGGCGAGGTTCGGGTCCAACTCTCTATCAAAACCGAAACCGGCGAATGGTCCGAACAAGCCCACTACGCCCCGTTCCGCATCCCCGATGAACCCGCCGTTCGCTCCCGGTAAAATTCTTTTCAGTCAAAATACATCTCCCCCCGCCCCCCCCTCATCCAGAAGTCGTATCCGAAAGTACGGAAACGAAGCAAACAGGAAAGCAAGGGAGAGAAACAACATGAAACGCATTCTGACAGTCATGATGATGATGGTTTTCGCGGTGAGCGGCGCCTTCGCCGCAGACATCGTCGACACCGCCGTATCCGCCGGCCAGTTCAAGACGCTGGTAACCGCTGTGAAGGCTGCCGGCCTGGTAGAGACGCTCAAGAGCGCCGGCCCGTTCACCGTCTTCGCCCCCACCGATGAGGCCTTCGCCAAGCTGCCCGCCGGCACGGTCGAGAGCCTTCTGGCAAACCCCGAAAAGCTGAAGCAGGTCCTGCTCTATCACGTCGTCGCCGGCAAGGTGATGGCTGCTGACGTCGTCAAGATCAAGAGCGCCAAGACCGTCCAGGGCTCCTCGGCCACCGTCAAGGTGAATGGCGGCTCTGTCATGATCGACGGCGCCAACGTGATCAAGACCGACATCGTCACCGACAACGGCGTCATCCACGTGATCGACTCCGTCATCCTGCCCAAGAATTAACTTCTGGCCTCAACAAAGGTCAAGCCAAAGGGGGATCGGCCAACCAGCCGGTCCCCTTTTTCGTTTCAGCCCTGCCACGATCAAGGCCGTCCGCGTACCACCCGCACAGGCCCAAACAGCCCCGCCGGAACCGGTTCATGCTGCGCCCACGGACGGTGCCCTGATGTAGTCACGTTGGTCCGCGTCGTCCGCTCGCCCGGCGGCAGATTTGCATCGCCCACCAGGCGGTTGAACCATGTGCCGGTCACCTCGACGACAAGTTCGTTTCGTCCCTCCCGCAGCGCCCTCGAGGCATCCACTTCAAACGGACGAGTCCAGCTCACGCCCAGATTCTTCCCGTTCAGCCAAACCTCTCCGATCGTCCACAGATCGCCGAGCGAGATCCGTTCCGGCATGCTCCTGTTCCGCCAACCCGCCGGGACGTTGAAAGCCGCATGGTATCTCGCCGTGCCGGGGTAGTACTTCACCCGCGGATCGGCGTGCGATGTCCAACTCTCCAGGCTCTGCATCACCACCGGTTCGGTCCGCCCCTCAAACTCCACCCTCCACGGCGCGCCAACCAGCAGCGACGACGCCCCGGTCTCAACCGGCGGAGCCATCCGCGTCGCCTCGCCCATCCTGCGGAAGATGACGAAAACCGACCCGTTCGCATCCAGCGTCAACGGCACCTCCGTCCCGCCCTCTCGCGCCGTCCATGCCGGCGCCGTCCTCAGCCCGCCCGTCACCGCGTCCCACAACTCCGGCTGCCTTCCCGTCGCCCGGAACACCGGCGCGGCCGAAACCGCCCGGTTCGTCGTATTCCGGACGAAGTAGACATCCATCGCGCCATCGCGCCGGTGAATGAAATCCAACTCCGCCGGCGCCGTGAAGTCCGGCCCGATCCGCATCTCCCCCATCACCGTGCGCAACGGCTTGCCCCACACCACGCGCCCCTTGCCGTGCGCCCTGCTGGTCTTCGCCTTGCCGTCCAGATCGCCCCACAGCCTGCCGGCAATTTCGGCCACCTTCGCATCGCTCGCCGGAAACCCTTCCAGCCCCGCAGCCCGCCGCGGCCTCGGCCCCACCACCGTGCCGCCCTGCCCGACCATCTGCTCGATCTTCGCCAGCACCGCCGGATGCGCCTCAATGTCGTCCGGCATCACCAGCACCGCATAGCTGGTCCCGTCGGGCAGCACAAACCGCCCATCCCGCACCATCAGCCGGTTCAGGATCACATCCGAGTTCGTGTAGTCGTAGTCATAGCCCGGCCCGAGCGACGGATCCACCCGCCTGGGGCCGACAAACTTGTACCCGCCGTCGCCGTAGTAATAAAGGACGTCACCCACAAACCGCCCGCGCTGCAACAGGTACGACGACCTCGACAGGTAATCGATAAACGGCTTCGCCTTCGGCCACCACGTCACATTCCGGTTCAGGTGCGTGCCGGCCAGATACACCCAGCCCGGCTTGCCCGCCTCGGGCGGCCCATGCGTCCAGGTATGCCAAACCATGTGGTTGCCGCCTTCGCAGAACACCCGGTCCGCGCTCGGCTTCAAGTCCTGCGGACCCTCCCGCCAACCCTCAAACGA
Organism: Bryobacteraceae bacterium; assembly: GCA_014860455.1. Classification (GTDB taxonomy): domain Bacteria; phylum Acidobacteriota; class Terriglobia; order Bryobacterales; family Bryobacteraceae; genus PNKE01. The sequence goes on from JACZJQ010000224.1 coordinate 2,482, forward strand.
AGTGAACGCCTCCATATGGACGCGTTTCTTCCCGTAAATGTGGCCCGCCGACGCCGTCTCCTTCACCACCCATAGCCCGTCCACCGACAGCCAGAACGGCCAGAACTCGCCCTGAATCTCGTCCACCGCCGCGTTCGCCAGCAGCGAATCCACAGGCACGTTATGCACTGGCGGACCCGGCCCGCCCGCCTCGCTCTTGATGCCCAGCCCTGCCTCATGCGCCGCCTCTTGCGCGGCCCTGTAGTAGGCCGTGATCAACACATCGCTCAGCGTCTTGCGGTAGTCGAACAGAAACCGCTCGGTCGTCTCCTCCGTGCCCACCCGCGCGCCGAAAATCGCCGGCAGATAGGGCGTCATGTCGTACCCGCGCAGCCGCTTGAAATCGGCAATGAACCCCGGCGACCATACCGGCCCCACCACCTCATAGCTCGCCAGATACAGGTTCGCCAGACCCGCCCCGCGCAGATCCCCAAACGTCGTCTTCAGCCGCGCGATGACGTAATCCATATGCGCCCGCGTCGCCGCGGCGCTGAAATGGTCCGTCGCCCAGCCGTCCGAGTTCGGACTGGGCACTTTCAACCGCTCGCCCGTGTTCATCACCACATAGCGCAGGATCGTCCACCGCCCCGCGGGCGCGTTCCATCGCAAACGGCCCTGGCGGTCGACAAACCTCGTCACGTCCACCGCCGCCTCGGCCTGCGCAATCTCAAACGGCGCCGGGCCCAGCGTCGCAAACAGGCCCGTCGCGCCTTTGGTCTGCCCGTCGTGCAGATTGTCCCGGTTCCACTCCGGCCCATAGCCGAGCGGCGCCGACCCTCTCACCACCTGCGCCCCGTTGCGCCGGTTGTCGGCCGCCCGTGCGGCAGCCACGTTCACGCCCACCGCGTTCATCACCGCGAATTCGCCCAGCGTCCACCGCGGCTTCGACGCGTCATGCGCGCTCAACAGCCTTAGCCTGACATAGCGCCCCTTCGTCCCCGCCGGAAACGCGAACCGCTGCTCGCCCGGCCCAGCCCGCAAGCTCCCGCGCGCCACTTCCCTGAAGTCGCCATCGCGCGTGCCCGTGCTAGACACCCCGACGCTGAACTCCTTCACCATCGACATCGTCTCGGTCACCGCCGCCGTGCCGGGCGCGCCGTTGTCCAGAACCGCCTCCACCAGCGCATGGTCTGCCGCCGGATCCAGCTTGATCACGAAGTCATGGCTCGCACCCCGCCTGGCGTCGTTGAGAGCCAGCACCGCCGCATCCCGCCAGAACGCCGGGCGCCCGTCCGCGCCCAACGGAGCGCCGGCTGCGGGCGTAGGGAACGGCAATTCCACGTCCACTGCCCTGCCCCCCTCAACCACCGCCTCCACCGGATACAAGCCCATGCTGCCGTGCTCCGGCTTGATCCAATGCCCGCCCAGGTCCCAACTGCTCACCACCGAAAAATCCACTTGAAGCCCCAACCGCTTTGCATCGCCAACCGATTCCTTCATCTGCCGCATCCAAGCGTCATTCAGGAACGCCGGCCCGGCCGGCGGCTGCACTTGCTTGTCGCCCCGCGCGCCCATGTCGAACAGCAACACCCCGCCAATGCCGGCGTCCTTCATCGCCTGCAACTCCGCGCGCGCCGTCGCCCGGTCCACATGCCCGTTCAGCCAGAGCCAATAGACATGCGGCCTGGCATCGGCCGGCGGATTGAACCAGCCCCGCTCAAGTTCGTCCGGTACGGCCTGCCCGGCCGGCAGGATCGCCAGCACCGCGCCAAGCACTGCAAGAAAGGCAATCAGGATCATCCGCATCGCTTACTCCTCCGGTGTCACCACCGCGCATTCGATATCCAGCGCACCCGCAATCCGCCTGATGGTCGCCGCCCTTCGGCCCACGCCCAGCGCGAAATGGTGCGTCGGACCCTCGGCCACCCAGCGTTTCAGGAACGTCCTCACATCCGGCTTGAAGAACCCGCGCGTGTTCGTGTTGCCTGTTGCCGGGATCGGACCGTGGACGCTCTCGCCCTCGGCCACGACGAACTTGAACTTGCCATCGGCTTTCACCCCGACGCTCAGCATCGTCATCGGACCCTGCTTGATCCTGAACTCCACGCTCGCCCCGCTGCCCGGCTTGCCGTGATACTTGAGCAGCGAACGCAGCACCGGCCTGCCCTCGGCGATATTGATGTGATGCGGCCCATCGTG
>JACZJQ010000018.1 GCA_014860455.1 Bryobacteraceae bacterium
CTCCCACCTTCACCCATTCTTCACCCACCCCCACCATAGCCATGCCCCGGCTCCAAGTTGGGTTACCATAGCGCCCAGATGCCTTGCTCCGCACCCGTCCCCGCGCCGCTACGCATCGAAAGGCAACGCCTGTGAAACTGACCCATCTCACCCTCGCCCTCCTGCCTCTTCTGGCCCATGCCCAGCAGCCCAATCTCGATTTCCTGGCCAATCAGGTCGACGGCCGCGCCCTGCGCCAGATGCTGCCGGACTATCTGAAAAACAAGGTCCGCGCCCAGCGCCGCCAGACGCCCGCGTCGAAGGACGAATTCCGCCGCCTCTTCATCCAGGGACTCGGCGGACTGCCCGAGCGCACCCCGCTCAACGCCCGCGTCACCGGCACTCTCATCCGCGACGGCTACCGCATCGAGAAGGTCATCTTCGAGAGCCAGCCCGGCTTCCATGTCACTGCGAATCTCTATCTGCCCGCCGAGGGCAAGGGCCCGTTCCCGGCCATCCTGTTCCCCATCGGACACGAACCCGGCGCCAAGGCCTACCCCGTCTGGCAGCAGATCCTCGCCACCTTCGCCCGCCGGGGCTATGTCGCCCTCACCTGGGACCAGATCGGCCAGGGCGAACGCGTCCAACTCTGGGACGACGCCCTGAACGGCACCAAGACCCCGCCCTCCACTACCGAGCACACCATCATCGGCATCCAAACTCTCGTCGCCGGCGACGCCTTCGCCCGCTACACCATCTGGGACGGCATCCGTGCGCTGGACTACTTGCTTTCCCGCCCCGAGGTCGATTCCAAACGCGTCGGCATCACCGGCAACTCCGGCGGCGGCACCCACACCGCCTACATCTCCTCGCTCGACGACCGCCTCCACGTCGCCGCACCCTCCTGCTTCATCACCTCCTGGCAGCGCCTTCTTGAAACCATCGGACCCCAGGACGCCGAGCAGTGCATCCCCGGCTTCCTCGCCGCTGGCTTCGAACACGTCGACTTCATCCGCGCCTTCGCCCCCAAGCCCTATCTCGTCATGTCCGCCATCCGCGACTTCTTCTCCCTCCAGGGCGCCCGCTCCTCCTTCGCGATAGCCACGGAATCCTATCAGGCCGCCGCCGCGCGCGACCGCATCGCCACGGCCGAAACCGACGAAGGCCACGGCTATACGATCAATCTCCGCCTCGCCTCCTACGCCTGGTTCGACCGCTGGTTGAAAGACGCCAAGGCCGCCGAAGGCGAAACCCCCATCCCGCCCGCCACCGAAGCCGAACTCGCCTGCACCAAAACCGGCCAGGTGGCGACATCGCTCACTGGCGAAACCATGTTCACCCTCAACCGCGCTCGTGCCCGCGCCATCAAGACCCCCGAACGCCCGTCCATCGAATCCGTCCGTAAAATGATCCAATGGCAGGACGATTCTTCCGTCCCGCCTGTGCGCCCCTACGGCTCTGATCGCCGCGGCGATCTCGTCATCGACAAACTGCTCTACGAATCCGAACCCGGCATTCTCATCCCCGCCGTCGTGGTCTCGAAGTCCGGGGCGACAGCCAACCGGCCCGCCGTCCTGCTCGCATCATCCCGTGGCAAGGCCGCCGCCTGGGCCGAGATCGAATCGCTCGCCAACACCGGCGCTGTCGTCATGGCCATCGACGTCCGCGGACTCGGGGAAACCCGCCTCGAATCCAAAGGCAGCGACTGGCAGGACCGCTTCGGCGACTACGATTCAGCCATGACCTCCGTCATGCTCGGCACCAGTCTCGTCGCCCAGCGCGCCCACGACATCCAGCGCGGCTTCCACCTTCTCGCCTCCCGCCCCGGCATCGACCGCAACGCCATCCGCGGCGCCGCCCAGGGCAGTGCCGCCCCGGCCATGCTTCATGCCGCCGCCGCCGGCGTCCCGTTTTCCGGCCTGCTGCTGGATTCCATGGTCGCCTCCTACCGCTCCATCACCGAAACGCCTATCCACCACGCGGTGTTTGAATCCATCGTGCCCGGCGCCATCCGCCATTACGACCTGCCGGGCCTGATCGCCATGCTCGGATCGAAGCCTGTCCTTCTTGTCGATCCAACATCTCCGCTTTCCGAACCTCTGGCCAATCCCGAAGCCCTACGCCCGCCGGCCAATGCCCGCATCCTGCTGCGCGGCATCGAAGAACCGCCCGCAAGGGCCTACGCCTCCTGGCAATAATAAGTCGCCACCCCAATAAAGCAGCGCCCCGAGGCTCATCCGAACCCCGGGGCGCTTGTCAATCTAGCGGTCTATCTGTCCCGCTACTGCCGGATCACCGGCGGGTCCATCGGCCTCGACGACTTGCCGGAGAGCGCTTCGGCCACTTCCACTTTGTACCGGTCCAGGATCTGCGCCGTCGTCAGGTCCAACTGCACCCTGGCGCGCGAATACGCAGCCAGCGCCGCCACTTCCGAAGCCTGTGACTGCGCGAAGTCACGCTGCGTCTGGACAACCTGGAAGGCCGTCGACGCGCCCAGCGCGTATTTCTTGTTCTCGGCGTCCAGCGTCTGCTCCTGCAACTGGCGCTCCTTCACCGCCGCCTGGTAGCGGGCCCGCGCCTGCAGGACCGCCGTCAGCGCGTTCTGAACGTTGACCCGAAGCTCGTTGATCTGCCGTTGAGCGGTGAGTTCATCCTGCCGCTGCGACAGACGGTCGCGGACGTAGTCGGCCTGTGCCTGGCGGTTCCGGATCGGGATGTTCAGGTTAAACCCGATCGAGTAGTCGGGGAAGTTCCGCCGGAAGATCTGGCCCAGTGCCGAGCCGTAGCCGCCGATGAAGAACGGGTCGGATCCCGGCCCGCCCGGCAGGTTGTAGAGCGAGTTCAACTGCCCGGCGAGAGCGTTGTTCTGAAACGCCGCCTGCACGTCCAGCGAAGGCAACAGTTGCGACTTCGAACCGGCGAGTCCGATCTTAATGTTCTCGAGCCTAATGGCCGTCTGCTGGATGTCGGGGCGATTCTTGATCGCCCGGTCTGTCAGGTCGGCCAGCGGCTCAATCGAGTCGCTCTGTGGCAGCGCCAGCGTATCGGTCGGCACCACCCGCGCCTCGGCCACCGTCGGACTGGCGATGCCGGACCGCGACAGCGCGTTCTTCACGATTGTCTCCTGCTGCAGCAGCGACGTCTCCGAGTTCGTCAACTCCTGTTGCGCCTGCGCCACACGGGCCTCGGCGCGCACGATTTCGATCGGCGCCAGCGTACCGATCTCCACCTGCTTCTTGTTGTCCTCATAGAACTTCTGCGCCACTTCCAGCGCCTTCTGCTTCACCTTCAGATCCTCGTTGAAGCTCACCAGATCCCAGTACAGGTTCACCACGCCCGAAACCGTCGTCATCACCTGCAACTTGAACGTCAGGTCGCTCACCTTCAGGTTGTTCCTCGCCACGCGGATGTTGCGGTTGTTCACCGCCAGCCCGAAGCCCTGCAAGAGCTTCTGCGAGATCGACAGGTTCATGTTCGGCTGCCAGTACGGGTTCAAATCCACGCGCGGGTTGTTGGTCTGGATCTTCGTGTTCGACCACGAGTAGTTCAGCGCCGTGCCCGTCAGGAAGTTCTGCGAGTAGCCGGCCGTGAAACCCTTGTTGTCGAACTGCAGCGCCGTCGTGCCGGTGGTTACCGTGTTCGACTGCGGCCGCGAGTTGTGGCCCGCGAATCCGGAGAACGAGAACACCGGGTCCAGGCTCGGCACCGCAACGCCGGTCTGCGTGATCACCGTGCCGCCGACGCCGCCTTCGGTTCCGCTGCCCGAGCCGCCGCCCGATCCGCCAAGGCCTGACGCGCCACCCGCGCTGCCGCCCGTACCGCCGGTCACCGACGACAACGCCGACGACTGCACCTGCCGGATCGTCCCCGGCACGCCGCGCAGCAGGCCGCCCGCCTTCGCGCGCAGCAAATCGACCTGCGCCAACTGCGGGCCGTACCGCGCCAGTTCCACATCCAGATTGTTCTCAATCGCCAGCGCCAGCGCGTCCTCAAGCGACAGATACAGCTTGCCCGCCCGGATCAGCGTCTCCAGCCGCGGCGAGTTGCTCAGCGACACGGCCGAAATGTCCGGCTCCCGGTAAGGGCGAGTGAACCCGCTCCACAGCCCCGTGCCGGGCGCCGCCGGGACATCCGGCTTGTCGGCCCGTTTCTCTTTCGACATCGGCGTGGCCGGCGCAGGCGCCTGGGCGAGCGTTGGCGGAGCCATCATGAATACGGTCAGTAGTCCGGCGAAGATCGGTCGAAGACGGTTCATAACTTCAGAGTTCCTGGGATGTACGATTGCTCAAGATAGTGCAGTTCGAGTTCAAATCACTTAAACGCGCCGACAACACAACTTGTTCCTTACAAATCAACTTCATAGTAACTCAGGCCGCCCCCCGCGCCCCTCCTCTCCTTCGGCAGGGGTGTCCGATTCCGGACACCTCGCGTCCGCTGGCGCGACACCCAGCGCCAGCCATTGCTAGACTGGATCTTCGAAGTGGCCAACCAGAACCAAAAAATCCTCAACCTCTTCCAGTCCACCGGGGCTTACCTCAAAGGGCATTTCCGCCTCACCAGCGGACTCCACAGCCCCGAGTACCTCCAGTGCGCCCTCGTGCTCGCCCACCCAAAACATGCCGAGACCCTCGGCCGCTGCCTCGCCGAAGCCATCTCCGCGATCGCCCCCGAGCGCCCAACCCTCGTCGTCTCGCCCGCCATGGGCGGTCTCATCATCGGCCACGAAGTCGCTCGCGCCCTCGGCGTCCGCCACATCTTCACCGAACGCGACCCCGATCGAAAGATGACCCTGCGCCGCGGCTTCTCCGTCCAGTCCAGTGACCTCGCCGTTGTCATCGAGGACGTCATCACCACCGGCGGCTCCACCGCCGAAGTCGTCGCGCTGCTTGAATCCCAGGGCGCCCGCGTCCTCGCCGCCGGCTCAATCATCGACCGCAGCGGCGGCACGGCCAACGTCGGCGTTCCCCGCACCGCACTGGCCACCCTCGAAGTCCAGACCTGGGATCCGCCGGCCTGCCCGCTTTGCGCCCAGGGCCTCGAAGTCGTCAAGCCCGGCTCCCGCCCCGTCTAATCCACCATGCGGCGCATCCGCATCACTGTCGCCTACGATGGAACCCGCTACCACGGCTGGCAGGTCCAGCCCGGCCTGGCCACCATCCAGTCCGAACTCGAACGCGTCCTCTCCGATATCGACAACCGCCCGGTCCAGGTCGCAGGCTCCGGCCGCACCGACGCCGGCGTCCACGCCGCCGGGCAGGTGGCCGCCTTCGACCTCGAAAACCGCCTCCCCTGCCCAAACCTCAAAAAGGCGATGAACCGCATCCTGCCCGGCGACATCCGCATCCTCGACGCCGCCGAAGCCGATCCCGCCTTCCACCCCCGCTTCGACGCCACATCGAAGACCTACGAATACCGCATCTGGCGTGCCGAGGTCTGCCCGCCCATGCGCCGGCTTTACACTTTCCATTTCCCCTACCCCCTCGACGAAGCCGCCATGATCGCCGCCGCACCACTGCTCGAAGGCGAACACGACTTTTCCGCCTTTGCCGCGTCAGATGAAAAGGATGAACTCGGCCGATCCAAGGTCCGCACCATCTTCTCCTCGCGCCTGTTCCGCGACGGCGACGAACTGGTCTATCAGGTCCGCGGCTCGGGGTTTCTAAAACATATGGTCCGCATCATTGTCGGTACGCTTAAAGAGGTTGGCAAGGGCAATCTCGATGCCGCGGGCATCGCCGCGCGGCTCGACCCCACATACGCCGGCAAGGCCGGTCCGGCGGCGCCGGCGCGCGGACTCTGCCTGCTTCGCGTGGAGTACTCATCCGGCCCTGCATGTTAGCCTGAAAGAAGAACCGCATGTCAGAGAAGACCGCCCAATCCTACCCGCCTCTGCCTCCGCTGAAGCAATGGCTGCTGCCCGTGCTGCTGGCCTGGGTCATCCCCGGCGGCGGTCATTTCATGCTCAAGCGCCACTACCGCGGCGCCATTCTGGCCGGCTCGGTGCTCATCATGTTCGTGCTCGGCCTGCTCATGCGCGGCTACATGTTCGAACCCATGAGCGGCGACCTGCTGACCACCATCATCTATACCGGCGGCTTCATCGCCGACATGTCCGCCGGAGTCCTCTACTTCATGGCCAAATGGTTCGGCTACGCCGCGCCTGACATCGCCGGACATACCGTCGATTATGGAACCAAGTTCCTCGTCGCCGCCGGCCTGTTCAACATCCTGGCCATGGTCGACGCCTTCGAAATCGCCTCGGGCCGCAAGCAGTAATAGGAGCCGGGAGATATCGCCATGCCAAAGATGAACCTGAGCCACTTCGAAGCCACCCTGCTGTTCGCCCTGTTCTGCTCGGCCGTGCTGGGCGTCGTCTCAAAGACCACCGACAAAGAGCGCCTCCGCTACGGCCTGCGCTCGTTCGCCTACTTCGCCGGAACGGTCTTCGGACTCGGCTGGCTCATGTACCTCGGCCACCGCTAACCCTAATTCTGTTCATTTGATGGATGATTTGTCATCGCATCCCAGCCGGGTTCCCGGTTGGGCCGTCATCCGTCGACTGAACTGCTCTCATTTGACGCCCTGCCTGGACGACCGTCACACCGTGAATACCGGAAGTCCGCTGAGAAACGGACCGTCTCGCAGGTTAGGTTCGGACAGGCGCGGTGTACTGCACATCCATCGAACATCAGGACATCTCCGCATGACATGGAAGATGCGGCCCACCAGCCGGAGGTATTTGCATCGGCAACCCGGTTCTCGATGTGCGGTTGAATCCCTTGCCGGTGCGATCCGGGCAGCACCACGAGCGGACCAAGCCGCAAGGGACAATCGTCGAGCGGAATCCAGACGGTCCAGATCCGGGACGCCTGGCGAACAAAGAACTGGTCCTGGTGCGGCGGAGTGGCGGAGCCGGGTGCTCTTGGAGCGACTACCCGGCAGACATCGCCGCACTCAGCACGGATGTCCTGCCCGAGAGGCCGGTGCAAGGCCTCGAGAATGGCCGGATGACGGCGCAGCGCGTCCCATTCGGGTAGAAGTGCGACGGCACGCTGCAGGTCAAGGAACCGCGGATCATCGTAGGCCGCACCGGGAGGCACAGGCTGCCGGCGATGCAGTTCCGCCACGCGGGATTTCAGCGGCTCCAGTTGGTCCGGCTCAAGCAGGCCGCGAAAGTACAAATAGCCGTCCGTTTCGGCGCGGGCCGCGAGGCCGGAGCGCGACAAGTCGCCGGAGGTTAGCTGCGATTCGGTGAGGGGCTGGTGCGAAGGCAGGGAGTAGGAGGGCGGGGCAGGAGGCCGCCATGCTGTCCAACCACTCCAGGCCTCCCAGCGCCAGGAATCGCGATCCACACCCCGAAATGCGAGGTCAATGCGGCGCGCCCGCTCCGCGGCATCGAGCGGTCCGAACCAGTGGTTGGTGAGCACTGGAATCTTGAGCCAGTCTCGATATTCCTGTTGAGTCAGAGGCTGGCGGAAACGCCATCTCTCAACCTGAAGACCACATTCGCGCAGAAGATCGCTGATGGCGCTGGGAGCCGGCAGCGGGTCGGCGCCAATGGCATTCGAGGCCGCACCGAGCAGCGCGGGAAGCCCGTGCAGGTTTGCGTCAGACCCGCCGCCGGGGCTGTCCGGTTCGCCGAGGTATGACGACGGAATATTGAAGCAAAGCGCGCCTCCGGCGGATAAACGGCTCGCCAGTTCGCGGATGGTGTGCTCGATCGGGAGCATTTGCCAGATCGCCGCACCGCACAAAATACGGTCGAAAGGCCCTTCGGGGCAGGCGTCCACCCAGCGCACTCGTGGATCGGAAACACGTCTTCGGCCCACGTTCCGCATGGCCTCGGCGGGTTCAAACGCCACCACGCGGCCCGCATCGGAGAGCCACTGAAGGGCGGCTTCGCTGGTGCCTCCGATTCCGGCGCCAAGATCGAGCACATGGTGATGGGGAGCCAGCCCTGCGTGCCAGGCGAGACTCTCGTTGGCGCCACGATAGCGCGGGTGCGCAGCGCAGAACGCGTCGTAGTTGCTTGCCGTATCGGGATGATCCCAGCCGATCATGCTGAATGCAGCGCCGCCGTGGGCTCAGGCCGGTAGACAGGATCACGCAGCAGCCCCATTCGGCAAAGGTTGTGCTCGGCCTTGTACTTCAGGCATTGCCGGATCAGATCACGGACGCGATCGGAGTAGGCGAAGAAATCCAGCTCGAGGTTGGCATCGTCGATGTAGTGGCGGTAGAAGCGATCGAACTCCGTGATGGGAGGTGGAGGGCAGTAATGGCTATACTCCTGACCCAGCCACCAATCCGTGAAGCCGTACCCCCGATGATAGTCGTCATAGAGCGGAGTTCCGGGGAACGGCACCGCGACACCCAGCGTGCTGAAGCTGTCCACTAGCGGAGCGATGCGGTGCATGTAGTCCAGCGTGCGCTGGAGAGCATCGGGCGTCTCCTGGGGAAAGCCGAGCATGAAATTGGCGGCGGTGGTAAGCCCTTCGTCCTTCGCCCATCGAAGCGCTCTGGCCACCTGTTCGGTGGTGACGCCCTTCTTGATCACACGCAGAATCTGGTCGTCACCGCTCTCGATGCCAAAGTTCACTGAGACGCAACCGGCGCGGCGCATGAGGCGCAGGAGCTCGGGCGTCACCATGTTGGCCCGGGTGATGGCGCTCCAACGAATCGGGAACTTCAGGTCGCGCTCGAAAGACTCACATAACCGCGCGAGGTGTGCAGGATTGGCACTGAGCGCGTCGTCCCAGAAGGGGAAGAAGGTGTTGCCGTAACGTTCGTGCCAGGCGTTCAACTCGGCGATGACGTTGGCCGCGGAGCGGAATCGGAACTTGCGTCCGGTGACGTAATTCGCGCAGAAAGTGCAACGGGCAGGACAGCCGCGACTTGCAAGCATGCCTCCGGGGACCACGGTGGCGCCCGATGGATGATACCAGCGCGAATCGAAGAGCTTCTGGGCGAGGAACGGCATGGGCAGGCCATCGAGATCGTCATTCACAGCGGCAGGCGGACCCGCTCCGCGTCCCCCATCCGGGGTGCGGAATCGGATGCCGGGGATTGACTCGATCTGACGGCGGCCCTCCATGTAGTCGACCAGCGCCGCCATGACGAGTTCCGCTTCGCCACTCACGGCAATATCGAAGCCGCGGTCGAGCGTCTCGTCGGGCCGGACGGTGGCGTGTGCACCGCCAGCAACCAAAAGCCGGCATGATCCGGCGAGGCGTGCCGCGAGGCCGTAGGCGTGCCAGACCCATCGGGTGAACAGAGAGAAGCCGATCAGGTCGGGCGAAAACGCCTGGGTTTGATTGACGATTGTGGCTGTGTCGCCGTTGAAGTACCGCGCCGCGGCGTCGATGACGCGGACCTCACAGCCCTTTGCAAGTAAGGCGGAGGCGACATACTGGAGACCGAGCAACGGCGTACCCATCTGCTCCGGGGAAGGCGGATTGATGAGTAGGACGCGCGTCATCAGACAAATCCGCCGGGTGTCATGGTCCCGGTTCCGCCGATCACTGGGCCGACCGGCACGTAAGGCGGAGCAAAGGTCGGCACCGGTCCGGTGCCAAGGACGTTGGTCACCATGGTAGAAACCTTCCACAACTGGAAAGCTTGCTCGAAGGCCTCGGCCAGTGCCTCGTATAGATTCTGGTCGACGATTGAAGCGCCAGAGTGCTTGCTGACCATCGCGCTCTTCAAGGCCATCTTGGAAACCAGCGACGAAGCCATGGTCAACGTGACGATCGGAACCGGGATGTTGGGCATGGGCGGCGCGACGGGCGAAGGAACCGCGGCAAACGCGGGGTACCAAGGCAATCCCGGAACCTTTATGGAGGCCACCAACTGGAGCCAGGCGCCGCCTATCCCCGTGGCAACGTTCTGCGCGAGCTTCAAACCCGTGAGGGTTTTCGGACCTTGGGCAAGAATCAGGGGCGCCCACGGCGGGCCAACCACTGTGCCCCCGGAGGCTGTGACGCCGTTGACGACGACGCCCACCAGAGTGGCGGATGCCTGCCACGTGGCCCACGCGGAGCAAATGGCTTTGCAGATTTGATCGATGAACGCCGAGTGGTCGAAATCCTGGACTCCACGCATGACGCCCTGGTTCGGCTTAAAGGTTGGCCCGGGCCTTGAACTGCCCTGAAGCCGTTCAAAAGTCCGACGGGCGGAAGAGCTCATCAACGCAGGGGTGGGTACCGGCATGGACACATCTTACCTCGGTGGTCTTTGCGGAGATGGAGGTCCTGCAGCGGGCGCACTGATTCTACCCAGGTAGCGCTGTGACCTGGTAATCATCTCCCGGGAAGAAAACCTGGAGCGGTGTGAGCGCCTACGGTGCAGCCACATGCCCCACCTCATGTGACTTGCCTGGGGACTCCTGGGGTCAGACTTTGTCCGGCATACGAAACCCGCTTCTGCCTGGGCGGCTGAGAAACTGGTTCGCCTGGTTGTCGCCGGCGAAGCGGCGGGACTGTGGATCGAAACGGAGTTCCCGGCCCAGACGGTAGGAGATGTTGGCCAGGTGGCACAATGCGGTGGACTGTTCGCACTCTTCGATACCGCAGGCGAGCAGTTCAGGCCGAGCGGCCCGGATGGCGTCGATGAAGTTGCGGAAGTGACCCACCTCCATATTGCCCGCGGGCACAGGGGGCAGCTTTTCAGCCTGTTTCGACCGGCCGAGGAAGACCTGGCAGTTGCCCTGCGGATCCAGGTGCATGGATCCCTTGGAGCCATAGAAGTGCATGCCGATGGGCTCGTTCGAATACAGGCCCCGGATCTCGCAGAGGATCTGGACCCCATCGGGGTAGATGAGTGAGGCGGATTGGGTATTGGGGGTCTGGCCCTGGTCCTTGTAACCGTAGCGGCCGCCGGTGGAGTGGACGCGGGTCGGGAGACCTCTGTTCATCCCCCAGCGCAGGATGTCGAAATTGTGGACTCCGTTGTTGCCCATCTCACCATTGCCGAAATCCCAGAACCAGTGCCAGTTGTAATGGACCAGGTTGGCGTGGAACGGCTGAGCCGGTGCGGGGCCCAGCCAGAGATCCCAGTTCAGTTCGGGCGGAGGCGGTTCGGGCTGTTTGAAGCCGAGGCTCTCGCGCGGGCCGGTGAAGAGAAATCGGCCGAGGTAGATGTCGCCGATCAATCCCTCTTTCAACTGCGCCACAGCCGACTGGAAGCGGGGCGAGGATCGCCGTTGCGTGCCAGCCTGGACCACGCGCTTATACTTGCGTGCGGCTTCCACCATCTTCTGGCCCTCGACGATATCGTGCGAGACGGGCTTCTCGACGTAGACATGTTTGCCGGCTTGCACCGCCCAGACTGTCGCCAGCGCATGCCAGTGGTTGCAGCATGTCAGAATGACGGCGTCGATCTCCTTGTCCTCGATGATCTTGCGAAGATCGGCCTCGGTGCGGGGCTTGCGGCCAGTCCGCTTCTCTGCCTCGCCGGCCATCTGGCGCATCCTGTTTTCGTCGGGATCGCAGATCACCGCCATTTCGACGTCCTCGACGGCGCCGGCGCTACGAAGCAGATCCCGGCCCCGCCCCCCGGCGCCAATCAGCGCGACACGAATGCGGTCGTTTGCTCCAAGTGCGGAGGCGGCCGCGGGCAGCGCTCCAACAAAGCTGCGTCTTGTGATGTGCATCATCGAGAATTCTCCCATTCACAGCCTGGACGCGATCCGCCCACCTGATTGACGGCCACTTGCCGCATGACCGCCCATGGTGGAAAGCGAAACCGGCGCCACTGCAATCCGACACCACAGGTCCAATACCGCCTGCGTGTCTGCTCGTCGCTGGATGACCGCATTGCCGGTTCTACTCTCCGTTCGGAGCCGCAGCAGCTTGAACCTCACGGCGGCGGATCCATCTGTTCGTCGGTCTACCAATGTCACATCCGAATTCGTTTGGCGGAGGCGTCCCACGTCACGCGCTTGCCGCTGCGCATTGAAGCGACCGCCATCCCCAGCACGACATTTGTCGACTGGCCCGTTTCAACCGTGGAGTTCGGCTCCTTGCGGCTGCGGAGGCACTCGATGAAGTGGCGCACATGGGCGATGCTGGCGGAGTCGAAAGTCCCAGGGCTGCGCCGCTCGCGGCTGGGCTTCATTTCGACAGCCGAACTCTGCGGGTAGACAGCCCAGGACTCGCGCCCCAGATCGAATCGAGCCTTGGCGCCATGGAACTGCTGCATCTGGTCGTTGTGCATGTTGTAGCGCATCGCCTGGTATCCGAGTGTGAACACCAGGATGTAGTTTTCCGGATATTCCACCGTCATGCTGCTGGTCTCAGGGATTTCAGCGCCGGCCAGGTTCACCTTGCCCGCCGCTGCAGTGACCGCCAGGGGAACGGGCGAGTTCATCATCCAGTGAATGCCGTCGACGATATGGGCGGCCTGCCCAATCATGATTCCGCCGGCGTAGTCGTAGAACTGGAGCCAATGGAAGTAGCGGAAGGGGTCGAGCGGCCGTTTGGGCGCGGAGCCAAGGAACAGGTCCCAGTCCAGTTTGCCCTTTAAGGCGGGAGCGCGCAGCGAGTCCCAGCCATTCAGCCATTGAGCGGTCACCAGGCGCACGGCGCCGGTAACCCCGGAATCGATGACGCCTTTGGCTTCCTGATAGAGATCGTAGCTGCGGCGCTGTGTACCCACCTGCACAATTCGTTTGGTCCGGCGTGCGGCTTCCACCATGCGGAAGCCGTCCTCGATTGTGTGGGCCAGAGGTTTCTCGACATAAACATCCTTGCCGGCTTCCACCGCGTCGATCATGGGTTGGGCGTGCTGATGGTCTGGCGTGGCGATGATGACGGCGTCGATGGTCTTGTCTTCAAGCAGGTGCCGGTAGTCAACGTAACCGCGCGCGCCAGGCGAGGCGAGGTTCAGTCCGGCCTGGAGATTGGGTTCGTAAACATCGCAGACGGCGGCGACTTCGGCGCCATGTTCCTTGAACTGGGCAGTGAGATAACGGCCGCGGCCGCCGGCGCCGATGATCCCCAGGCGGATGCGGTCACTGGCGCCCCGAACACGAGCGCTGGCGGCTGCCGCCAGGAAACTTCTTCTGTGAATATATTGTACAGTCACTGTAGTAATCGTATACTTGATAATCTGGAGAGTCAAAGATGTCGTTGCCCAGACGAAGCGCATTGCGAAAGTCGGACGTGCGCGAGACCAACGAGCGGCTCCTCCTCAACATTATTCGGCAAAACGTGGGCGTGTCGCGTGCCGACCTTGCCAGGATAACCGGCTTTTCGCCAAGTTCGGTCACCTTTGTCGTCAACCGAATGATCCGCGACGGACTCCTCACCGAAGCTCCCAGCGATGCCCCAGCCCAGGTGGGCCGCCGGCCACTCATTCTGCGGCTGCGTCCGGAATCGCTGTTCGCCGTGGGCGTCGAAATCACCCGGTCGGAGGCGCGCATCGCCTGCGCCGGATTGGACGGCCGCATCAGCAAACTCCGTACACTGCCACGGCAGCAGGACCATCATGTTTTCCTGGTCCGCGTCCGGGATGCTATCCGCGCCATGGCGGGCAAGAACTCGGACGGACGCCTGCTGGGGGTCGGCGTCAGTCTGGCTGGGACGATCAACCGAGCGACGGGCTATGTCGTCGCGGCCGAGAATCTCGGCTGGGTCGGCGTCGATGTGGGCCAGGTTCTCTCAGACGGTCTGGCTGCCCCGTTTTATTACGAGAACGATGCGAAACTGTCGGCCCTGGCTGAGCGCTGGTGTTGCGAGCCCGGCAGCAAGCCGCTCGATAACTTTGTGTTTCTCACACTCAGCCCCGGACTAGGCACCGGCGTGGTGATCGAAGGCAGGCTCTTCCACGGCTCCACGGGAGAGGCGTCGGAATTCGGCCACACAAGCCTCGTTCCAGATGGCCGCCGCTGTGTCTGCGGCAGCGCCGGCTGCTGGGAGGAGTACGCATCTCAACGCGCGCTGGAACGGCTCTACTCCGAGAAGCGCGGAGATCCCTGCCCGCAGCCATGTGTGGATGCCGATGTGATCATCCGGCTGGCCCGAAACGGCGATTCCATGGCCTTGGAGGTGTTGCGGGAGACCGCCTCCTACCTGGGTGCGGGCTGTGCCAACCTCAATGCGGCATTCAATCCCGAAGCCATCATCGTGGGCGATTACCTGGCTTCGGCGTGGGATCTGATGGAGGACGCGGTTTGGAGTTCCCTCCGCCTCCGGGCGCCCAACAGGTATCTGAATCATCTGCGGATCGCGCCTTCCCGCCATGGCCGAGACTCCGCGCTCATGGGCGCGCTCGCGCTGGTGCTGTCCACTTTCTTCACCGGTTCCGGCCAGAACACCGGCAACGGAACAGCCCTGCAACCCGCCACTGCTCAACGCAGAGCCTGAGCGGCCCCGCCCATGCCTGAGTTCCGCCTGCGCGAGCGGTTCAAGGCCGGCCCGGCCGCCTCGACCGCCCTGGGCTCCAACCGGTGCGCCTAAACCCCGGATGTTCACAAGTTGAACATTCCGGCATGGCGCCTCCGAAGCGCCCGGCCCGGCACAATTTGGTATTGACAACGACGCTCCATATAAGTACACTAACTGCACAAATGGTACTCTCCGAGCCTGCCGTCGGCGAGTTGGCCATGACAAACCACCTTTGATGGGAGGATCCGCGCCATGAGAAACATGCAGGCTTGCCTGGCTGTTCTGGTCTCGGTATTGTGTTTCAGTGGGCTCAGCCGCCTTGGGGCGCAGTCCACACAAAGCAGCATCCTTGGGGTCGTTACCGACGCCGCCGGCGCCCTCGTCCCTGGGGCCGCTGTCACCGTTAAGAATGAAGGGACGAACTTCGTCCGCACCACCGCGACCGACGAAAGCGGCAGTTACCGTGTGGCCGGCCTTGAAACAGGCTCCTACCAGATCACGGTCGCGGGCGTGGGTTTCAAGACGTTCAGCCAGACCAAGGTCGATCTGGCGAGCGCTCAAATCAAACGCGTGGACGCAAAACTGGAAGTCGGCGACTTGGCGACGACAGTGACCGTCGAGGGCGGAACCTCTCAAGTCGAGACCGAGACTGCGACGCTCTCCAACCTGAAGACCAGCCGCGATTTCGCTGAACTTCCAATGAGCGTCATGGGGCGCGCCTGGGCGAACATTACCAACGTCACCGCCGGTCTCCAGAGTTCGAGCGGCTACGAAGTGAACGGCGCGCGCGCAACGGCCAACAACTTCACCGCCGACGGCATTTCGGTCAATAACATGGTCGGCAGCACCAATACGGCCAACGGCTTCTCGGGCGACATCGAGGCATTCGAGGAGATCAAGGTTCTGACGTCGAACACCTCGGCCGAGTATGCGCAAGTGGCGCAGTTCCTCGCTGTCAGCAAATCCGGCACCAACACGCCGCACGGCGCATTCTACTGGGGCAACTTCAACAGCATGACCCAGGCGCGGCGCTGGTCCGACCGCCAGCCCGTCTCCTTCACCAACCACAACATGTTCGCCGCCAGCGGCGGTGGCCCGGTCGTGATACCCAAGGTCTATGACGGCCGCGACAGAACATTCTTCTTCGCCTCCTACAGCGGCGCCCGCTACCGCATCGGCAATCGCACTTTCACCATCGTGCCCACACCCGCCATGCGTCAGGGCAACTTCTCAGCACTCAACGGGCTTATCACGATCGTCGATCCGCTGAACAACCGTGCTCCCTTCCCGAACAACACGCTGCCCTCCATCCGCATCAGTTCCGTTTCACAGAAGGTCCAGGATCTGCTTTACCCTGATCCCAATCAGCCAGGCCAGGGAGTCTATGGCATGACGCAGAACTTCTATGCCGATCCGGGCGGCGCCTACGATTCGAACGTCTATTCGATCCGGGGCGATCACAGAATCAGCGACCGCAACCTGCTCTACGCCCGCGTCGGAGTCACCGCCACCAACGGCGACACCTATCCGGGACCCCTGAAGAGCGGCTACGGAGACAGCACGCTCAGCAATATCCCCGGCAGGAGCCTGGTGATTTCCGACACTCATACCTTCTCCCCCAGCATGGTGAACGAGGTCAAACTTGGCTTCAACCGGACCTATCAGTGGAACTCCGACTATAACTTCGGCGCCGACGTGCTGTCCCAGCTTGGCCTGACCGGCATCGCGAATCCCGGCAACGATCCGGCCATCAGCGGGATGCCGCAGTTTTCCTTCGGCGGCGCCATCCCCATCGCCCGCAGCAACAACCGGAACACCTCCAGAACCGCGCAAAACACCTACCAACTGATTGACAACTTTTCGTGGTTCAAGGGCCGTCATTCGCTCAAGTTTGGAGCCGACATTCGTCAGATGCAGGTCAACAACGAGAACAAGCCGCTCCAGATGCGCGGGACCTACTCGTTCGACGACCGGCTGAGCGGACTCGCCTATTCCAACTTCCTGCTGGGTTACCCGTCCGGTGCCACGCGCGGCATCCCCAGGCCGAATGCCTATACGCGCGGAACCTACTATGGGTTCTATCTACAGGACGACTTCAAGGTGAACTCCAGACTCACCCTCAACTACGGGATGCGGTACGAATACCAGACGCCATGGGTCGAGAAGTTCGACCGCATGTTCACCTTCGATCCGGCGTCGGGCAGCATGGTCACGGCCGGCTCGTCCATTCCCGGCGACCTCGTTCCTTCCGTTGCGGCCACTCTGCCTATCAAGACGGCGAAGGACGTCGGACTGCCCCTGAGGAGCCTGATGCGCAACGACTCGAACAACTTCAGCCCAAGGCTGGGAATAGCATACCGGCCGTTCGGCGACGCGACCACCGTCATCCGGGCAGGCATGAGCATCTACTCCCAGTTCTGGCCGGGTTCGCTCGGACAAAACGCCACCGGCGGGCCGTGGCAGTCCAACGAGAACTTCATCATCGAAGGCTCAAGCACGCCGTCGATCAGGTTCCCGAACCCGTTTGCCACAACATCGACGTTCTCCGGTATCCAGACAATCAGTGGTGTCAGCTCCAACTTCCCCAACGAGCGCACCTACCAGTGGAACTTCTCCATCGGACGCCAGATTCTCGGCATGGCCGTGGACATTGCCTACGTCGGCACACGGTCGCTCAACATCCCCTACAGTGAGGACCTGAACCTGCTGCGCCCGAGCACTACGCCGTTCAGCGCCGCCCGCCGCCCCTATCCCCGCTTCAACACCGCGACTCTGATTCAGACCGGCGGCAGCGCCTCCTACAACGGCTTCACCTTCCAGGCCGACCGCCGGATGAGCCGCGGCCTTTGGTTCAACGTCAACTACACCTGGGCCAAGGGCATTACAGATGTCGGGCTGAACGGCTACACCGCATCGATCCAACAGAACCAGTACGCCCGCTATCTCGAGCGTTCCGACGACGCCGCCCTGCGCCGCCAGCAACTCCGTTTCAGCTACACCTGGGAGATCCCTGTGGGCCGGGGCCGACAGGCGCTCGGCAACATCCCGCGCCTGCTCGATCACGTCATCGGCGGGTGGCAGTTGGCGGGCATCACCACGCTGCTCACGGGCGCCCGGCTCAGCCCGTCCTACTCGAATGCGGATCCGGCTCTTACCAACCAGTTCTCCGGCCGCCCGGACCGGCTTGCCGACGGGAACTTCGACTCCGGCTCAATGCGCTCCTTCATAGAGACGGGAAATCCCGTATTTGACAGACCGGCATTCGCGCTTCCAGTCACAGGCCGGGGTTTCTACGGCAACTCGGCGCGCTTCGTCCTGACAGGACCGGGCACGGCAACCTGGAACATGGGCATCCACAAGAACTGGTACTTCTTCGATGAGAAGGCGCGCACCCAGTTCCGCTGGGAGATGCACAACGCCTTCAACCGGCCGAATTTTAGCAACCCCGATCTGAACATCCAGTCCGGTTCGTTTGGTCTGGTGACCGCCGCCGGCAGCGGCCGCGCGATGCTGTTCGGCCTGCGCCTGGACTTCTGACACCAGAGCCATGCGGTTGTTGCTTGTCTTGTTTGCCATCGTGGCGGCGTGGGCTCAGTCCACGCCGCCCGCCGCCCGCCGGCATACCGGCGCCGAGCGCTATGAGTTGTTCAAGAAGAACCTGGAAAGCCGTGCGGCCGCGATCTCGCGAGACCAGTTCCAGGGCATCAATAACCTCGACGACTGGAAGAAGCGGCGGCCCGAAGTGCGCCGCCAGTTCCTTGACATGCTCGGCCTGGATCCGCTTCCGGCTCGCACACCCCTGAACGCGCGCGTGACGGGATCGTTTGAGCGCCCAGGTTACCGCGTCGAGAACATTGTTTTCGAGAGCCTGCCCAAACTCTACGTCACCGGAAATCTCTATCTGCCTGCCGCCAAGCCGGGCGCCGGACGGGCGCCGGCGATCGTGTATGTTTCAGGCCACGCTCCGGGTCCTGCCGGAACAAAGGCGCACTATCAGCATCATGGCATCTGGTTCGCCAAGAATGGTTTCGCAGCGCTGGTGCTGGACACCATCGAATTCGCCGAGGTCCCCGGCATCCACCACGGCGTACATGACCTGGCCATGTGGCACTGGCTTTCCCTGGGCTACACGCCGGCCGGCGTCGAAGTCTGGAACGCGATCCGCGCGCTGGACTATCTCGAGACACGCCCCGAAATCGATGCGAGCCGGGCCGGCATCACCGGCCGCTCCGGCGGCGGCGCCGTCTCCTGGTTCGCCGCGGCGGCCGATGACAGGTTCAACGCCGCCGTGCCCGTGCATGGCACATGGTCGGTCGGTCCCCACGTCGCCGGGGACACGGTCCGCGAGAACTGCGACTGTATTTACTTCTGGAACACGTATCAGATCGACCTGCCGCTGGTGGGAGCGCTCATCGCCCCACGCCCGCTCATGATCGTCAACGCCAGCAAGGACGGCGCCTTCCCCCCGGCCGGGTACGAGCCGGTTACGCAGTGCCTGCGGCCCGTCTATGACTGGTATGGCGTCCCCGAAAAACTTGACGCATTCGCTCAGGAGACTGGCCATCTCGATACGCCCCCCTACCGCAAGGCGGCCAATGAGTGGCTTAACCGCTGGCTGCGAGGCGACCTCACGCCATACGATGAGGGCGTCATCGATCGCGAACAAGATGCGCGGCTCACTGTTCTTGACCGCTACCCGGCGGACGCGATCAACGAAGGCATCGAGCGAACCTTCATCCCGCCATACCGGCCAAAGCCTTACAAGAGCCTTCCGGCGTGGAATAAGCGCCGTGCTGAGCTGGCCTCCGCGCTTAAAGAAACGGTCCTCCGGGCCTTCCCAAAGACGCACGTCCCGTTTGACACCTGGAAGAGCCCGTATCGAATGTGGACCGAAAAATACGCCGACTCTTACAACGTCGAGTTCACAACCGAGGAGAGTATCCGCGTCCATGGCCAGTTGTTCATCCCTCGCAACGGGAACAAGAGTCATCCTGCTCTGATCTTTGTGAAGGGCAAGGACGACATCGTCTTCTCCGTCGACTATGACCGCCTGCTGTCTGCATTCGCTGACCATGTCGTGCTCGTCCTCAACCCCAGGGCTGTCGATTACCCTATGGATGTGAACCGTACGTCGGTCACAAAGATGACAGTTCCGCTGCTCGGCGGAACCCTTGAATCCATGCAACTCTGGGACATTCTGCGGTCGGTGGATTACCTGGTGGAAGAAGAGAAGCTGAGTCTGAGTTCGATCTCGGTCTACGCACGGCAGCAGATGGGAGGCTTGGCGCTTCACGCCGGCTCGATTGATGGCCGCATCAGCCGGGTTATTCTCGATGATCCTCCAGCCTCGCACTGGCACGGGCCGGCGCTGCTGAACGTGCTCCGTATTACCGATCTTGCCGAGGTGGCCGCGATGATGGCTCCACGCGAGATCGTCTCGCTGACCCCGTTGCCCGACACCTACCGCTACACCCAGTCCATCTTCAGCCTCCACGGAAAAAGCAACTCCTTCCGCCAGGCCGCCTCGCTTGGAGAAGCTCTGCGTGTGTGGGAATACTGACAAGTGAGCCATTCCGAATGCGCACACTCTTCCTCTTTCTGCTGATCGCCGTTTCGGCGCTGGGCCAGCAGACCCCAGCTCCTGCCCGCGCACGTCCGAATGCAGCGCAACGCTATGCGCTTTTCAAAAACAACCTGGTGCTTCGCGGAGAGGCGATCACGCGCAATCAATTCGAGGGCATCAATAACCTGGAGGATTGGAAACGCCGGCGTCCGGAGGTTAGGCGGCAGTTTCTGGAGATGTTGGGGCTTGATCCGATGCCGGCCCGCACTCCGCTGAAAGCGCGGGTCACAGGGGAATTCCAGCGCGAAGGCTACCGCGTTCAGAACATCGTGTTTCAGAGCCAGCCGGGGCTCTACGTGACGGGCAACCTCTACTTGCCCTGGCCGGCGGCGGCGGGGGCCAAATACCCGGCCATTGTCTATGTATCGGGTCACTCGCCGGGTCCGGCCGGCGCGAAGGTCGACTATCAACAACATGGCATCTGGTTCGCACGGAACGGCTATGTTGCGTTTCTTCTCGACACCATCGAGTTCGGCGAGATCCCCGGCATCCACCACGGCATCCACAATCTGTCCATGTGGCATTGGCTCTCGCTGGGCTACACACCCGCTGGAGTCGAGGTGTGGAACGCCATCCGGTCCCTCGACTACCTGGAAACAAGAAGTGAAGCCGACACCTCCAAGGCCGCCATTACCGGCATCTCCGGCGGCGGCGCCATCACATGGTTCACGGCCGCGGTCGATGATCGCTTTCAGGTTGCAGCGCCCGTGCTTGCCACCTGGGCGGTGGGCCCGCATGTGGCCGGCGACACCGTTCGACAGAACTGCGATTGCATCTATTTCTGGAACAGCTATCAGTTGGATCTCCCCATCGTCGGCGCACTCATCGCTCCGCGCCCCCTCAAGATCATGAACGCGAGCAAGGACGGCGCCTTTCCCCCTGCCGGCTACGACCTTGTCTATCAGAAACTGCGGACCGTCTATCAATGGTACGGGGCGCCGGAGAAACTCGACGAGTTCCACGCCGAAACCGGCCATGCCGACCTACCACCTTATCGAAAGGCCGCCGACGAATGGATCAACCGCTGGCTCCGCGGCGACCTGACGCCATTCAATGAAGGCGATATCCGCAAAGAGGGAGACTCGGTGCTGACTGTCCTCGACAGCTACCCCCCTGATGCTGTCAACGAGGGCATCCACCGCCGATTCATTCCCGCTCACCGGCTCCAGGATTGGAAGTCTCTGCCCGCATGGAACCAGCGCCGCCAGGAATTGACCGCCACGCTCCGCGAAAAAGTCTATCACGCCTTCCCCAGAAACAAGGCTGCGTTTGACGCCTGGAGAGCCCGGCATAGCATGTGGACCGAACGGTATGCGGATTCATTCAACGTCGAATTCACCACCGAGGAGAGCATCCGCGTCCATGGCCAGTTGTTTATCCCGCGCAACGGCAAAACCAGCCACCCCGCGCTGATCTTTGTCCGCGGCAACGACGACATCATCTTCTCGGTTGACTACGATCGCCTGCTCTCCGCACTGGCAGACCATGTCGTGCTGGTCCTCAACCCGAGGGCGGTCGACTATCCAATGAATGTGAACCGGACATCGGTGACGAAGATGACGGCGGCCCTGCTCGGCGCGACACTAGAATCCATGCAACTGTGGGATATTCTGCGCAGCGTGGACTATCTGGTAGACGAGGAGAAACTCAAGCTCAGCTCCATCTCGGTCTACGGACGGAGGGACATGGGCGGACTGGCGCTGCATGCCGCCGCACTGGACAACCGCATCAGCCGCGTGATTCTTGATGACCCGCCGGCTTCCCACTGGCAGGCGCCGGCGCTGCTCGGAGTCCTGCGCGTCACAGACCTGCCCGAGGTGGCCGGCCTCGTCGCTCCCCGCGAGATCGTCTCACTCACGCCCCTCCCCGAGGCGTATCAATACACCCGATCCATCTTCCGCCTCCACGGGAAACCTGATTCGATCCGCCAGGCGGCGTCGCTTGGCGAGGCGTTGAAAGTTTGGGAGCACTGAGCCCGGGCCGGCAAAAGCGTGAAGGCGGTTCTGCCCGGCTGCTCCGCGCTTGCGACGGTCCGGACCGGGCCGCCCTTTCCGCGCTCCTGCTGACGGGATTGTGGGCAGGAGTTGTGCTATCTGATGTGAGACGACGTCAGACTGAGGAAGGGCAGGGAACATATCAGGGTCGGCCCGAAGCCGGCTTGTCTCCGAACGACCACGAGGAGCGGGAGGTGCCGCCGCCGGACGAGCTGAGGGCGATTCTCAATATGCAGCCGAGGGAGTCGGAGTTGGTCTTCCCGCGAGTGAAGGGTGGGCGGGAGACGCGTTTGCTTCGGCGGTTGAAGCCGGAGGCAAAACTGGCGAAGGGTGAGGATGCGACGCTGCACAAGTTCCTCCACAGCTGCGGCAGCGCTGGCACGTTCAGCAAGCACTGCGTTGCAGCCGCTCTCGGATGGCTCAACCGCGGATCCACGAAACGGTGGTCTCGGGGCAAGGTGAAGGAAATCACGCCGGCTGACGCCGAAAACGCGCTCTTGCTTGAGGGGCACGAGCAGCTCGTGGTCGGCTTCTGGCTTGGTTGGAGGAACGTCCTGATCAACACGATCCAGAGAGCATTCCATCTGCTGTTTCCCACCGGATTCGCCTGCTGGCCTGATATCTCGCGCTTGATGCGAGTGGCCCGTCAAACGGCTCGGCTTTCAGTCCCAGCAGCAGGCTGGCCAGCGCTTCCTCGCGTTCCAGCATGCTGCCAGGATGAAGGTGAATTTACTGTCCAGTAGTCGAAGGCGGAGTGGCCCATTTACCGGTGATGGGTTGGTCGCCAGCCTCCCCGAGGTACGTGGTCCGGTCCTTGATGGGGTCCCAACGGCCGTCGCCATCAAGATCGAGGATCCAGATACCGCCGCGGAACAAGCCGACTCTGGTGACCCGGTCGCCGACCCAGTCGCCGACGACAGGGACGTCCCCAGCCTGTCCGCCAAAGGCCGCAGTCTTGTCCACAGCCGAGTCGAACTGCAGATCGCCGTTGAGATCGAGATAGAACGTGCCGCCTCGATAGACGCCCACCTTCTGAGATCCCTTTCCGGTCCAGTCGCCGATGAGGGGAGTGTCGCCTTGATCTCCAAAGTTCCCCATGCGATCGGTGGAAGCGCCGTCCCATGTTCCATTCCCATTCAGGTCCAGCAGCCAAAGCCCTTGACGGAACACGCCGATCATTGTCCGTCCGGATCCGTCCCAATCTCCAACGATGGGCACGTCACCAGCGGCGCCGAAGGAACGGGACCAATCGAATCCCGCATCCCAGGTCATATTGCCGTTCACATCCAGAAGCCAGGTGCCATTGCTGAAGACGCCGATCCGAGACCGGCCGGAGGCATCCCAGTCACCAACAACCGGTACGTCGCCGCTGGTTCCAAAAGTGCCATGGCGATCGATCGACGGTCCATCCCATACACCGTTCCGGTTGAAGTCCAGGAACCACTCGCCGCGTCGAAATACTCCGATGGCCAAGGGTCCTGCGCCATCCCAATTGCCCAGCACCGCGACGTCGCCGCGAATTCCGAACATGGCAACCGCATCCTGGCCAGGTCCTTCCTTCGAATCGGTGCCGTCCTCCAGGTGGAATGCACCATTGCGGAAGATACCTGCCTTTGTACTTGTCGTAGGGCCAGAATCATACGTGACAAGGAGTGAAGCAGAACCGGTTTTTCCGAGCGAATCGGTTGCCCGGATGGTGACGGTGTTCTCGCCTGGCAGCAGGGTGACCGATTCGATCGACCATCTTGCTGCCCCTGTGGCAGTGCCCGATCCGCCGCGGTCGTTCGACCAGGCCACTTCCGTCAAGGTCGCGCCTTCAGACGGGGCCGCCGTTCCTGACAGACTCGTGGTCGAATCCGTAGTGAAGTAGGTGTCCGCCGCAACCGGCCGCCGCAGCTTGATCGTGGGAATCGACCGCTCCGCATCGACAGTGAGAGAGGCGGTCATTTCAACTCCGTTGACCATTGCTGTGAGGACCGCGGTTTGGGGGGCGTCCACAGATGCAACGGGGATATTGACTGACGCGCTTCTCACGCCGGCCGGGACAGTGAACGTGCCGGGAGCAGTGACGTTGACATTCGTGCTCGTCAGCGTTGCAGGCACCCCGGATTCAGGTGTGGCGGAACTGAAGGTCAGCGTGCAGCTTGATTGGGTGGGCCCGATGATGGTGCTGGGACCGCAGACCAAGCTCAGCAGTTGCGCATATGATTCGACCGTAACCGGAATGGTCTTGCTCACGCCTCCGGCCGTCGCGGTTACAGTTACAGTTTGGATGGAGGTCGATGTCGACGAGCTCTCGGCCAACCACCACTTATTATTACCCCGCCAGCCATTCACCGTTCTTGCTGTCGCCGTGAAGGTGGCCGACGCCGAGCCCGCGGGCACCGAAACACTGGACGGCACCCATAGAACGGCACTGTTGCTGCTGGCAAGAGGCACCGCGACTTTGCTGGGAGACGCTTTGCTCAGCGTCACAGTGCAGGTCGTCGTCTGCCCCTTTAGGACAGCCGATGGTGTGCAGGCCAGCGTGCTCAGCACCACTGGACCGGCCAGAGTCACCGAGAAAGTCCGCGATCCGCCGTTCGCCGCCGCCGTCACCACTGCCGTCTCGGTCGTGGTCACAGAGGATGCTGTTAACGTGAACGCCGCCGTGGTCGCCGAGGCCGCCACGGTTACATTCGCCGCCGACAGCGTCGCCTTGGCGTTATTGCTTGAAAGGGCCACCGACACGCCGCCGGCCGGCGCAGCCGCCGACAGCGTCACGGTGCAATTGGCCGTGCCAGGCGTATTCATCGTCGCCGGGTTACAAACCAGTCCGCTCACGGTTGCGAGCGTTCCGGCCGTCACCTGGAATGTCTTGCTCACACCCCCGGCTGTCGCCGTCACGGTTGCCGATTGACTGGAGGTCACCGTCCCGGCTCTCGCAGTGAAGGTCGCCGACGACGAACCCGCGGGCACCGAAACACTGGCCGGCACAGGCAGAACCGTACTATTGCTGCTGGCCAGAGCCACCGCGAATGTGCTGGAAGCCGCTTTGCTCAGGGTCACCGTGCAGGTCGTCGTCTGCCCAGACAGCACTGCCGATGGCGTGCAGGCCAGCGTGCTCAACACAACCGGAGCGGCCAGGGTCACCGAGAAAGTCCGCGATCCGCCGTTCGCCGCCGCCGTCACCACTGCCGTTTCGTTCGTGGTCACAGCGGATGCTGTTAGCGTGAACGCCGCCGTGGTCGCCGAGGCCGCCACGGTCACATTCGCCGCCGACAGCGTCGCCTTGGCGTTATTGCTTGAAAGGGCCACCGACACGCCGCCGGCCGGCGCAGCCGCCGACAGCGTCACCGTGCAATTAGCCGTGCCGGGCGCGTTGATCGTTGCTGGCGTACAGACCAGTCCGCTCACCGAGGGCAGCGTTCCGGCCGTCACCTGGAATGTCTTGCTCACGCCTCCAGCCGTCGCCGTCACGGTTGCCGATTGACTGGAGGTCACCGTCCCGGCTGTCGCCGTGAAGGTCGCCGACGACGAGCCCGCAGGCACCGAAACACTGGCCGGCACAGGCAGAACCGTACTATTGCTGCTGGCCAGAGCCACCGCGAATGTGCTGGAAGCCGCTTTGCTCAGGGTCACCGTGCAGGTCGTCGTCTGCCCAGACAGCACAGCCGATGGCGTGCAGGCCATCGTACTCAACACCGCCGGCGCCACTGCAGACAAAGTGAATGTTCTCGACGCACCGCCGGTAGTCGCTGTGATAACAGAACTCAGATTGGCGGCAATCGATCCCACGGTCGCGGCGAAGGTCCGGCTCGTCGAGCCACTCGGCACCGTCACGGACGCCGGAACCTGAACGCCAATGTTGGAACTACTCAGGTTCACCGTCACGCCCGCAGTTGGCGCAACCCCGCTGAGTGTCACTGTACAAGTCGAAGTGCCCGGAGCGTTCACGCTCGAGGGGGTGCAACTGAGTGAGCTGGGTTGGATCGTTGGCAAGGGGAGCGCAATCGAACCGCCTGATGGCATGGGGCTCAGGTCGACATAACTGCCGGCAGGATCGGAGAATGTGACCGCCGAAACACCGATCGGAATCGTGTACGAAGACGGACTCGCTGAGGCCCGAACGGCTATCGTTGCGACAGTCCCGGCAGGGATGACGCTCTGGTTCAAGCCGACAAGAATGCAATTCAATGTTCCCGCCGCTGAGCCTGGAACGCAGGTCAACTGCTTTTGGGCATTCGCCACGGCCGCCGAGGCAGTCAGCGAGATGGCGGACACATCTTGGACTGGATACGAGATCACCCATTGACTCGCGGCAGGTTGTGCGCCACCAGCGGAGGAGAGAGTCAGATTGAGCGAGGTCGTCCCACCGGGCACACCGCCGCCCGAACTCACAGCCAGGCTGGAAGTCCCAGCGGCGTTGAGCGGAACCGCAAACAACGCGAAGGCAGTGATTAGGATTGCTAAAGAATTGAAGAAAGTTGAGATGCTTGGAACGCCGCTAGGCGAAGAAGTATTGAGCTTTATTGATTGTGGCAGCACGTGAATCCGGCCTCTGGACTTCTATCGTCACCAGGGCAAACTCCAGAAGTGGGGTTTGACCCTAGTCGAGGTTGGATTAGCGCTGAGGGGGTGTGGCAATACTCCGACGAATCTACTGATGAAACCGCTGGCGAGCTTCGCGCCTTCCGTAGGCGCATCACGAAAAGGCGATTCCTCTCTGAGGCGTGGAGACAACCGGGATGTCGCGCGGACCAACCATCACAGTACTCACAGCAGTTTGGAGGCCAGTGTGTCAGTCTGGGCGCATGATATTGACTAGAGGACACTTATCCGTCTATTAAGATTGAGCTAGAAACAGGAGATAGTGGTTTTGCAAGTAAGAACTACTTGGTGACTGGTAAATAGTACCAGGTAAATAGTACCATCGGCCATTCAGCTCGTGGCGCAGGATTGCCTCTGCCGCGTCTTGGGGGGGGCGTCACGCAGAGCCGAACGGAATTCCGTGGACCGGGGCCATCTCTTACCAGACGTCGAAACAGGCGCTCAAGAAAGGCCGGCGTCGCCTATGTCTCGGTGCGGTCAAACGTCAGCCGTTTTCCGCCAGCGCGAATGCTGCCGCCGCCTGGGGCACGATGTCCCACCAGGGCGGCGCTCCCTCTATCGAGACCAGGCCGCCGCCGTGTTCCTGGTTCAACCTCCAGAGTGGCTCCCGGGACCACCACCGAGGGTCTTCAATCGTGAGCGTGGCGCAGACATCTCCGCATAGGCTGATCATGTTCATGGCGAAACCCGTGATGGCGAACGAGGCTCCGGCACGCCGGAGCCGGCGATACTCCGGTTCCCGGCCGATCCCTCGCCCATGCTCCTGCATGCCGAGCACCTCCTCGAGCAACTCCCGCAGCGCGCACCGCTCCAACGGCTCGCCCGGCGTCAGCATACCCGCCGGGACCACATGGAGCTTGGCCGACCTGATGGAGATGCGCGAGTCGGCCCTCCGCGCGGCGAGAAAGCGCCAGCCTCCCCCCATCCGGCGGCGGACTACGAGGCAGACGCCGACTCCAACGGCACGCCCGTGCCCGTCCCGGAGTGGATCCGAGACAAGGTCTTCGCAATACCGGCGCATGGTCAGCCGCGATTCCAGGTCGCGCCAGGGCGCTCGCTTCCCGCTCGAGCACCACTCTCCGAGGCAGGCAAGCAACTCCCACTCCAGCGAGTAACATGTGTCCAGCATGTCGAAGTAGCCGCAGCGCGAAACGGCCAGCCCCCCAGGATCGGCGCGCATCAGGCGGAGAACCGGCCCGTTGTGCGTCGCGCCGCCCCATCGCAGGTAGAGCCGGCTGAGCATCCTTTCACACAGGAACGGTTCATAGCCGCCGGTCTGGACCATCGGCAAGCAAGCGGAAGCGGTGACGGCAGCCGGATACTGTCCGCCCCGCCAGTGAAGCAACTGGCCGGCGCCGTACCGCCCCGCCAGCCATTCGAGCAACAGCGGACTCTGCAAGCCGATGCTGGCATGGAGGTTCGAACTGGCGGGCGCGCGAAGCAGAGTTCGCACCGTGGCGTAGGGATCCGGCACTTTGGGCAGGCTATCACATGCCCAAATCAGAGGACACTCCCTCCAGGTCTACCTGTCGTAGTCCCTGCAGGCGATCCTGGAACAGCCCGGCATCCCACCTTGCGATTCGACGGGATACACCATTCGGCGCCCGCTTACCGGCGCCGCAAATTCATGCTCATGAGACACCGCGTGGACCCACAACGGCACACATGCCCTGACGGGCGCCGCGGAGGATGCCCCCGGCAACGTTAACGCCAAAATGCCAAAAGGGCCGCATCGCTGCGGCCCTTGGCGTTATCACGTAAAACTGGGATTCGGTTATCGCCGGCTTCTCCGGCGCAAGGTCTCTAGACCGATCAGCGCGCCGCCTAGCAGAATGAGTGTCGTGCCGCCGTCGGGCACGGAGCCCCGGTAAAGCAAGCCCATTGGGTTCGAGGTGGTATCGCCTCCAGTACCCACCTGGTAGACGTCGAACCGCAGAGTGTACTCCTTCGACTCCGTTAAGTTGAACGAGAAGTTGCCAGCGTCCGCCGGAACGCACCCGATCGCCTGGCCCGAGCAAATGCTCTGCGTGAAGACAGGGGCTTTCAATTCGACACCGTCCAGGAACACACCCGCAGTGTCGTCCGCCCAAACCTGGAGTTGAAAAAGCGACCCAGCGCCTGCGTAGAACTTGTGTTCCACCGCGAATACAGGAGTGGTGCCCTTGTAAGGCTGGAAATCACCGTCTCCGTATCCACTCCCCTGGTAGGAGATCCAGACAGCGTCTGTGAAGTTAGGCTGCCAAAGCGGGTGAGGGGTCACGGCCACAGTCTCACCAGTTGCGGCGCATCCAGTTCCAAGTTCGTTATAGATGCAAACGGACAAGCCGGCCTGGGAATTGATGAGTGTGCCTGCGCTCAGCCGCCCCATCCCGGAACAAGCTAGCATCAGCGCAAACAGGATGACAAACCGCTTCATTATCAAGCATCCCCTTCTCAGTTTCGTGTGCCTTCCACCGACTGTAGGCATGTGCGCTGCCATCTCCTGGGCCGGGGTGTAACCCAAATGGATACATGGACTTATGCTCAGAGATCTGCCTGCGGGCAGGGGAATCACCAGCAGGCTTCGTAAAGGATCCCGACAGCCGGTCGCTCCGCCCACCCTTCTCTAAGGATTCTGACTCGATTTATCAACAACTTACAGGAATCCTCCAGGTCCGCCCATTCTGTAAAGTAATCCGACGTTTTTGGAGCCAACCCCCGCCCAGGCAATCCGCTCCTGCAGCACGAAAAAAAAGGCCGCATCGCTGCCATCGATGCGGCCCTTCAGTCGATCTTCACGTAGGAAGCAACTGGCTTAGGCTCGGAATCTACGTCGCAAACTCTCGAGGCCGATCAGGGCGCCACCGAGCAGCATCAGGGTCTTGCCGCCGTCGCGAACGCTGGCCGGATTATAAAGACCGTAGTTCGAAATCCCATTGGTGATGGGCTTGCCGGCAGGGTTCGTGGTTTGAACCGAAGTCGGCAGCGATACAAGCGGGTCTAGAAGATCACCCACATACCAGACGTGGAATCCAGAATTTGCGCCATAAAAGGCTGTCAGGTAGGTCCATCCAGTGA
Source organism: Bryobacteraceae bacterium (assembly GCA_014860455.1). Lineage (GTDB taxonomy): Bacteria > Acidobacteriota > Terriglobia > Bryobacterales > Bryobacteraceae > PNKE01. The sequence goes on from JACZJQ010000018.1 coordinate 29,625, forward strand.
CATCGACCTTACCGTCAAATGACTGAGCCGTCGCCACCTCGGTTGAACCCACAACGGTAGCTGCCGGGCAAAGGCCGCCGCAAGAGTACCCGCTCGGGGTAAGGGTCTGTATTCCGGACGACGTTGCAATACTGGTTTGACCAGCTATCAGAGCGTTGATGAACAAAACCTCGGCTGCAGCATCTTGGGGGGTGCCAGGCTTGGCTCCACCGAGATAGTAACCATCGTTGATGGCCAGGGGAGTGGCCAAAGCGCTGGGGACCACCAACCCCAGAGCGCAAACAACCACAAACATGATCAATTTCTTCAATGGAAGTTCCTCGCTTCAGCAGTAGCTTCCCCCGTGGATACTTCGCTCAAGGGCCTGGAAGGCTGACAGCATTCTTTGCATGTAGCGGGCCACAGGGCTGTCCGTCGTGCTCGGCTACAGGCGAGACAGGCATGAAACAGCCTGTTGTCAATGAGTTGGCAGTCGGACTACGAGGCGCGCCCGGACCCAACCCCCAAAGCTCAGAGCAACTGTCGGATTATGGTTTCGTAAAGAATTCAGACGTCACGACCGCGCCGGCAACAGCGGAGTTCGCCTAAGTCCCATTATTGCAGTAACGTACCGGCTTGAATCTGACTGCTCTCATATTGTAAAGAATACCGACGAACGGACGAATGCTCCTCCGATGAAATGATCCGTCAGGAGTCTCTGTCGATGCCGAGCTTCTCCACGAGCTCATACAGAGTCGGCCGGCTTACGCCCAACTCCGCCGCCGCCGACGTGATCTTCCCCCGATGCCGCCGCAACGCGTCCCGCACCATCTCCCGCTCCAGGCTCTCCCTCGCCTCCTTGAGCGTCTGGGCCGGCAGGGCGCTGAGCGCGTCCGCCAGTTCCAGGTTCTTCGCAGTGACCCGTCTGCCATCGGCCATGATTACAGCCCGCCGGACCTGGTTCTGGAGTTCCCGGACATTGCCCGGCCAGCGATGGAGGCTGAGCGCTCGCAGCGCGTCGGGCGAAAAGACCAGGCCGGACTTGCCGTGCTCGGCCCCATAGCTTTCGAGAAACGATTTGGCCATCAGGACGATGTCCTCGCCGCGCCCGCGCAACGCGGGCACCTTCACCACCATCACCGCGAGGCGGAAGTAGAGGTCTTCGCGGAACCGCCCGCTTGCGGTTTGCTCCTCAAGGTTCTTGTTGGTGGCGGCGATCACTCGGGTGTCGCTCGGGATCTCCTGCCGCCCACCGACCCGCTGAAAGTTCTTTTCCTGCAGGAAGCGCAGCAACTTCACTTGCACAGCCGGCGGCAATTCTCCAATCTCGTCAAGAAACAGGGTCCCCCCGGCGGCGGCTTCGATATGCCCCTTGCGCTGCGAGTGGGCGCCCGTGAACGCCCCTTTCTCGTAGCCGAAAAGCTCGCTCTCCAGGAGGTCTTCCGGGATCGCATTGCAATTGATGGCTACAAATGGGCCGCCGCCGTTCGGGCTCAGCCGGTGAATCGCCCGCGCCACCATCTCCTTCCCTGTCCCGCTCTCGCCCAGGATCAGCACGGGCGCTCCACTCGGGGCGACCTTTCGAACGAAATCGAAGACCGCCTGCATCGCAGGGCTGGCCCCAAGCATTTCCTCGAATTGCTCGGCGCGGGCGACCGATTGCAGCGCCCGGTACTCCTGCTCCAATTCCGCGACGTACACGCAGCGCTGGAGCACCAGCCCCAACTCGTCCATGTCCACAGGTTTGCAGAGGAAGTCGTAGGCGCCTGATCCCACAGCGCGTAGCGCATTCTGTTTCTCGCCCTGGCCCGAGACGACGATCACCTTGGCCAGCGGATCGGACTCGATGATCGCCGAGAGCAGGTCCAACCCTTCGTCGGGGTCGTTCGGGCGTGGAGGCAGACCTAGATCCAACAGAGTCACCACAGGGCGCTGCGCCGCGAATGCGGCCAGCGCGCTCACGCGATCCTCGGCCAGCGACACCTCATAGTCCGCGCCAAGCGCCCACTTCATTTGCGTCCGGATGTCCTCGTCATCCTCGACGATCAACAGCCTGGTCTTGGTCATCTCTCTTCCTTGATCGGCAGGCTAACCCAAAAAGTGGAGCCCTTGCCCGTTTCGCTCTCCACCCGGATAGAGCCCCCATGGGCCTCGACGATCATGCGCGTCTGAAACATACCGATACCGAGTCCACGCTTCTTTGTCGTTTGGAAGGGCCGGAAAAGCGAGTCCCGCACAAACGCCTCGCTCATCCCGTAGCCGTTGTCCGTCACGCTGAGCACCACGCTACGCCCATCCTGCTTTGTTCGCACACGGATCCAGCCCCTCGGCTCGACGGCGTCCCTTGCGTTGAGCACCAGGTTGGTCACGACGCTTCGCAACTGCTCCCGATCGGCCAGAATGGCGGGCAGCGGCTCAAGCTCCCGCTCCAAATCGACCTCTCCCATCCCGCCCAGCTCGTCCAACGCCTCAAGAACAACCTGATTCAGATCCGCGTCAGCCAGCTTGATGCGCGGCTGCTGCCGAAGGGCGCTCAAGCCGCCGATCAAGTCATCGATTCTCCGGGCTGAGTTGCCCACGGCCCGCAAGGCGTCCTGGCGGAATGCTGGATCATCGAAGTGGACCGGCAGGTTCTTCAGAAGCAGGTTAAGCGATGCCGCGGCGTTCTTGAGGTCGTGCACGAAGAAGGCCGACATCGTCCGGAACGCCTCCATCTCGCGCGAATGCGCCACGTCAGCGGCCAGCCGCAGGTTCACAAGAACCGAAGTCACCTGGTCGGCGATGCAGTGCAGCAGGTTGATCTCCTCGGCGGTGTATGCAGCGCCATTCACCCGGTCGGCCAGGATGAAGAGGCCGAGAACCCGCTCCCCGGCCCGCAGTGGAACACACCATCGATGGCCGCCGCTCACGAACGTTGTGGCATTCAACCGCCGTAGTTCCGCCGCCCACGGCTCGGCCACATCCTCAAGATCGAAAGGCGAGGTCCGCACCTGCAACCCTTCAGCCACGGATTTGGACGCTCTTTGCACCGCACCATCGCCGCCAGTCCCGGCCGGTTGCGGCGCCGTGGTGGCTCCGGCCGTCAGTTGGTCTGTCTGTTGATCGTGCACCCAGATGGTAACCGAAAGCACTTCGAAGGTATCGGACACCATCTTCACCGACGACGCGCACAGCCCGGCCTCGTCTCTGACGTTGGCGAGGCTTCTGGACAGTCTGGTCCAGATCTTGACTGAGTCGTGCTGCGCCCGCGCGAAATGGCGGTCCACGAAGCTGTGGACGCGCTGCCGCAGGCGGTCGGAGAGCAGCAATAACGCCAGACCAGCCGTGCCAAGGAGGATGACGATTGTCTGTAGCTCAAAATTCTCCGCTCCACCGACGCGGTTTGCAAGCCTGGCGAGAATCCCAACGGAAAACAGGTAGCCAGCGGCCGCGAGAACCGTCACCGAGGAACTCAGAACCGTCCTCGATGGATACACATCGATCTCGGCGAAACCCGTGCGCATGTACGCGGCCATCAGAAGCCCGCATCCGATCAGAAGGCCGCTCGACTCGATGCCCAGCCACTGCAGGTCGTAAGTGGAATAGAGGATCGCCTGGCTCAGGGCGTAGATCCGCGAGCCAAAAATCACCGCCAGACCTAGGACGACAAACTTGATCTGCCAGCGCCTGGTCCCCACCGCCGCGCGGAACGTCTGTTCGAGATTCATCAGAATCCAGACATGCGCCACCAAAAGGACGATGTTCAGGGCTTTTCCGGTCCAGCCGAGACTCAGCAGGAGTTGCTCGCCCTCCGCACCCGCTGTCGCGATTTCAACCAGTTGATGCCGAAAGCCGATTGCCAGACCCACCGGCAACAAGGCGGCGAGCGCCAGCGGAATCCTCCAACCTGCCAGCGCCTCGCGGTATCCGCCGCGTGAATACGTCAGGCTAAAGCAAAGCCAAGCGGCGGGCACGAGCGATTTGATGATCAGGCTGAGCGTCAGCCCTTGTACCAGGTCGTCAAACTGGCTGGCTCGCTGCGCCTGGGCAGCGAGGAAGCTGTCCAGGCCCAGCAACGCCATCCCGGCGGCGAAGCTCCAGGAGGCCAGCGAGCGCCGCCTGGACAGCAGCCCCGCGATGGCCAGCAGCAGCGCGAGCACTGCCGAGGCGAATGGGAGGTATGACAAGAGAGCCAAGGTTTCTACCTGCGAGATGCCGGGCGCCGCTCCAGCCGCCACAACCACCACAGCAGCAGCGTCAACGGAATCAGTGAGAGGGCAAAGAAGATGGGCCCGCCCCGGTGGTGGATAGGGCTATGAATCATGTGACGGCCCACGTGCACGCAGAGCAGGCCGATCACCAGAATCCGGAAGCCGTTTCTCAGGATTCCCAGAGGAATCACGAAAGCCACCAGCAGGAGTCTGCTCCACCAGGACCGCAGAAACACGTTCGCCGCCACCACGCTGGTGATGAACAGCACCCAGCTCGAACGGATCCCGCTGCACTCCTGGGCCACCTCCAGAACGATGTTGGGCAACTCGAAAACCGTACCCTGCCGCACATGCGGCATGCCCGCGAGATCGAAGTAGAAAGCCGCCGCCTCCGCCGAGGCGAGCATGGAGGCCTTCTCCAGCCCGTCCACCCAAGCGTCCGGCAGCGGAACCATGAAGATCAGGAACGAGAAAGGAAAGGTACTCGCGCGCATCCATGCCGAGCCCAGAAACAGGAACCCGCCCGCTGCCACGAAACAAATGAATGCGAGCGCCGCCAGCGCCAGCCCATCGTTCACGCTCAGGCTCCCCCGCAACCCGAACCAGGCGGTCAGCACCCCCGCGCCGGCGACGCCCATCACCGCCGTTCCAGTCAGCGAGCTTGCCTGCGCCGCGGGCGCCTGAGCCCGCCGGAGGTAGAGAAGGTAGGCGGCGATGAATGGCACAAGGAGAATGTGGGAGTGCAGACTGCTGCCCGCGGCGTGCGCCGCGAGTCTCCACAGCGGCTGAATGAACAGCAGTGTCAGGACAACGAGATATGCAGCGAAGCCTCCAACACGCCCCCGCTCAGCGGTTGCGACATTCTCGCCGGGTGATAATCGACGAATCAGGCTCGGTAGGGACATCTGCCAGCTCGCGTCGCTGACGAGGTCAGCGCGTTCCCTTCCGGATCTGAGCGAGCGCCTGTCTCGCGGCATCGGCGGCTTGGAATGCCGGATCCTTCAAGGCCTGTTCCAGGTGCTCTCCCGCCGCGCCCGGGTTCTTCTCCGCGATGTAGGCCATGCCCAGGTGGTACCGGCACGTCGAGTCGGCCGGAGTCACGTCGACGCACCGCTTCAGGTGCGGGATCGCCTGTGCCGGCAATCCACTCTTGTAATAGGCCCATCCCAAGGTGTCGGCCACGTTGGGCGAGTCCGGCATCTTCTGCTTGGCCTGCTGCGCCAGCCCCAGTGCGACGTTCACATTGCCGCCGTGCTCCAGATAGATGTAGGCGAGCTGGTTCGCCACCACAGGGGAATCAGGATCGAGCTGGCGCGCCCTCTCATAGAGCTTTTTCGCCTCGTCCCAGTTCCGCTCTCTTTCATATCTGTCCGCCAGAAGCAGGTAGTTCGTCAGATCCCGAGGATCGCTCTCGATCGCTGCGCGAAGCTCCGATTTGACTTCTTCCGGTCTGTTCGCAGCAAGGTAGATGGAGGCCAGAAGCAAGTGGATCCGCGGCGTCTTTGAATCGAGCTTCAAGGCCTGCCTGGCCTCGGCCTCAGCGCGCTGGCCATCGCCCGTCACGTGGTGAGCCAGTGCCAGCAGATAACGGAGCCCGGCGTTGTGCGGCTGCTGTTGAACCAGCGGGGCCACGCCTTTGAGAAACTGCTTGCTCCTGCCCTGCCTTATGTTGATCGTCGCCAGCACCGTCAGCGCTGGCACGGATGCCGGTTCTCGGCTAAGAACATCCAGGAGGATGGCTTCGCTCCCGCGGACATCGCCTTTTGCCAGGAGCGCCTGGGCCCGGGCCACCTGCGCCGGCATGGATCCCGGATCCATGCGTAGAGCCCTCTCCGTTAATCTGAGAGCCGTTTCGCGGTCGCCGCCGGCGGCCGCCAGACTCGCCAGGGCAACCGAGGCCTCCGTCATGTTCGGCCGCAGTTCCAGGGCCTTGGTGAAGGCTTCCCTTGCGAGTTTGGCGTGTCCCAGCGAGGCCTGGACGCTGCCATACAGGTACTGAATGAGTGCGTTGTTCGGAGCGAGCACCGCCGCTCTTTGCAGGGCGGTTGCGGCGTCCTGTTTCCTGTCCTGAGCCAGCAGCATCCTGCCTTGCGCGAAGTAGGCCAGAGCGTTCTCCTTCTCCGCCTTCAGCACCTCCTGATTCAGCGCTTCGGCCTCCTTCAACTGCCTCTCCGCAATCAGATTCTCGATCAGCCGCTGTTTGAGGGCGATGTCATTCGGCTTCGATGCCAGCAAGGACTTGAACTCGGCGATCGCCTTCTGGCGCTCGCCGGTCTCTTCGTAGAATCCGCCCAGCGCCTGGTAGGCCTGCGGGTTGTCCGGGGCTACCGATTTCAGCTCCCTGTAGACCTTCTCCGCCTCAGCCGCACGTCCCAGCCCCATGTGGACTCGAGCCAGAATGAGCCGGGGGGTGATGGCTTTCGGGTCCAATGCGATGGCCGCTTGCGCCGCCGACTCGCCCTCGGGCCTCCGCTGCGTGAGATAAAACCTTGCCAGCGCGATTTGCGCGTCCGGGGATTTCGGGTTCGCTCCTGTCGCTCGCTTCAGCACCGACTCCGCCTCGGCGGGCTTGGCCGAAGCCATGTAGACGTTTGTCGCCAGGGCGACGTAGAAGTCCACTCGCTGCGGGGCCAGTTGAATGGCTTTTTCGTATTCCCGCGTCGCGTTCGCCGAATCCCGCAGCATGGCGTGTTTCAAGGCGATCGTCGCGTGCGCCATTGCGTTGCCCGGATTTGCCTGGAGCACTTTCTCGACGCAGGCGGTCGCCGCATCGAACTCGCGCCGGGCGATGTGCAGGTTTGCCAGGTTCAACTGGGCATCCCAGTTCGTGGGCTGCAGCGCGACCGTCTCGGTCAACTGCCGCAACGCCCCGTCCGGATTGTTGAGTCTCAGATATGTGAGCCCAAGCTGGTAGCGAGCGTCGGCTGCCTGTGGGTCAATCTGAACCGCGTTGCGGAATTGCAGGGCGGCTTCCTGATACTTCCCGGCTTTGAAGTACTTCTCACCGCTGCTCATCAAACGAAGTCTCTTCGCCTTGGGGTCTTCCGAACAGGCCGCGAACAGCAGCGCCACCGCAGCCACCAGCGCCGCGAGACGAAGCAGCGGGAGTGTCTTTCGCCCGCCAGTCTCTGGATACTCCACGGCGCATGTGCGCGCCTTCTCGGCGGATTCGCTCTCTGCCGCCGCGGCGCCATTCTGCATCCGAACGATGTTCACGTGAACGGCTCCTTGAAGATAGATTACGGCCTGCGCGCGATCGAGGCTCAAGCAAATTGCTCTCTCCAATTTAGCTCTTACACAACGCTCTGAGTCGCGCTCAGTCGCGGCAATCCAAAATGTTCTATGCAGGCGAAAACGGTTCGGGATTTGCCTTCGCGGTCAGATCGCCCGAATCGATCATCGTCGAGGGGAGCAATAACCCGAGCTTCGGGTTGCCTCATCCCGCTACGGAAATGGGATGACCGGGTACCGAACGACGATCCCTGCCGGAGTCACGGTCCGGTTTGCCGGGCAGCCTGAAACCGTGGGCTTGGAAGCCGGCTACGGTGTCGCCGGAGACGTGCTCAACAGCGTCCACACCTGCCGCTCCCCCAATCCAGGCGATCCCTCGCAGAGCGAAGTGGCCGATTTCCATGAGGCTGCCGGCGACATCCGCGGCGTCTTCGCCGTCCCCATCGACAACCTGGGAGTCGTTGCCGCGCTTACTGAATGAGAGCTGTCAGTTGGTTCGAACTTCCCAACGAATTAGATACCGTCACAGCCACCGATTCGATCGCCAAAATCGGCGACAGGGCCTGATTCGATGTGTCGCTGTTGCTGAAACTGAACGGTACCTGCATGAGGAACTGCCCCCCGAACTGCACCGAGCTCGGCGAAGTGAACCACCCGAACGAGGCCGCGGTGAGGTCCATCTCGAACTCTGTCTGGGTGAAGTTGAACCCGGGTTTCCCCTTGAAGGAAACTTTCGCCCTGGTCAGGGATCGGGTCGTGGTGGTGCCTACGATCGACAGCGTGAAGCCGGTGGTGGTCCGGTTGTCCACACTCGCCCCGGCAAGCAGCGGCGCTGCCGCAGGCAGAGCCAATCGCAAGGTCAGCGGATTTTCCGGCGTCAAGTCCAGTCCACCTTCAATCACAAACGCGGGCGTGAACACGATGGTACCCGCCACGCTGCCGGTCTGGAACTTGATCTGATTGGATCCGCTCGGAAACACCGCCTTTGTCTCGCCCGCCGGGATGGTGAAATTGACCACCTGGCCACCCGTCGAAAACTGGACCGACGGGTCGCCGGCTCCGGATTCCGATTCAGTCGCGAGACTCAGGGTTCCGGTAACATCCATGCCGTAGGGCGATGCCAGCGTCAGCCCGATCGCCGGCTGCTGGAAGGACTGGATCGTAGTTGGGCCATCGATCGTGTAGGAGGGCAGCGGCTCCGGGGTGGCGCCAATGCCGCCGAGCGGGAAGGCGTCGTTGTTGACGCGCAGCGATGCAGTCGCAAACGTCGTGTTCAGCGGCGAAAACCTGATCGTGAACACAATTGAGGCCGAGGGTGCGATCGAGGTAGGCAACGCCTGCAGTCCTTCAATTTCAAACACCCGCGCTCCATCGGAAACGATCCCGATGCTGACGATCGGAGCCGGCGCGGAGCCGCTGTTCCTGATAATGAAATCGACCGTCGATGAACCGCCGACCTGCGCGCCTGGGAAGACCACGTTGCCCAAGGGCTGCACTGGCGTGACCCCCGCCGGGCTGCGGTAGGAGTAGGAAAGTTGGGGGCCAATCCCCTCTCCGGTCAGGAAAAAGACGTCCCCCCCAATTCGGAGCGTCCCATTCTGCGGTCCCGGCGCAGTCGGGCTGAAGACGATGGAAAACAACTGGGAGTCTCCGGGCGGGACCACCACTGGCTGGATCGGCACATCCTGCAAGCCATAGGACGTACCGGTGATCGCGATCGTCGGAATCGTGAGATCCCGCGTCGTCTGATTGCTGAACCGGAACAGCAGGGTCGTGCTGTCGCCCACCGGGGTACCAGTGAGTTGGATCGCCTGGTTGGGAGTGACCGGTGTCGATCCTCCCTCCATGCTGAGGATGTCGTAGCTCAAATAGGAGACGATTCCGCGTCCTTGAAGCCCGATCCGGTAGGTCGCCCCGTTTTCGAAAGTGAGCGTCAGGGCTCCCGAGTCTCCTCCAGTTTGTCTGGGTTGATACCGGACCTGGAACTGGAAGACCGCGTTGGCGGGGATGAGGGACGGCAGGAGTGGAAGCGACGCCAGCGAAAACGCGCTTCCGGTGGTGGCCACCGAGACGAGCTGCCCCGTGCCGCTGCCGCGGTTTGCCAACGCCATCGGCACGGCGGTGGCGCTGTTCAGCACTGTGTCGATGAACTCGAGCGTCCCGCCAGCAGCCACCACCACGGTGTTGCCGTCAAGCGCCGAAGTGTAGGCAAGCGAATACTCGGGCGCAGTGCCGTTCAGGCTGATCCCGATGATTCCGGGGACAGATGGTTGAGAGGGCTGCCCCGCGGCGGGCGGAGGCGCCGCCTGCAGAAAAGCGTAATCGAGCGCGGTCTGCGCGAGGAGTCCCGAAGCCGGGAGGTAGCGGACCTCAAAGGACAGGGACTGTCCCGGACCGAGGGTCGCGATCTGAGGTGTCGTGACGATGCTGAAATCGGGCGACCCCAGCAGCTTGGGACCGCCGGTGAAAGTGATCGAAGTGCTGCCGGTGTAGGTCAGCGTCACCTGCGCGGTCACCGGCGCGCCCACCCCGGTCGAAGCCAGAGTGACCGAAGCGCCGTTGGCGACCGGAGTGATGCTGTTGCCCTGCTGAACGCGGATGAGCACTTGAGCCTGGATCGGGGCCGAGGCCACGGCAAGAAGGAGCAGAAAGGCTCGCATGGAGGTCCTCATTGTGCCTGCTCCTTTTCAGAAGCTGGAACAAAGCTGGAAGCTGGAACAAAGAACACGCTGGGACTTCGCCTCTCGTCCAGAAGGTAAAGCGGTTCGCCCTGCTTCCCCCGCGGGCTGAGCAGCTTGAGACCGGGATCGCCCAACGGATACAGGGCGGTGGCTGGGGCATCCAATTGAAGGCCCTCGTCCAGCGACCTCTGGTCGATATCGAGTTGATGGAGCAACAGGGCCGAGCGGTCTGCCAGCGTAAGTCTCTTCCCGTCGGCTGACACGCCCAACACCGTCACATCCGCCAGTTTCTCGGGATCGGAGAGGACCGTCTCCTCCACGGAGTCCGGTCCTCCAATTGGGAAGCGTATAATTCGCTGCAACGCTCTATCCGCGGCCCACAGCATTGTGCCTTCCCGGTTGATTGCGATCGCCGTGGCTTCCACCTGAGGCAGAAGCGGCGTCGCGACGCCATCGCGCGTTAGCAACAACACCACGCCTTTGGCCGTGACTGCCGCCAAGGTCTCCCCGGTCCTGTCCGAGGCGAGCGCCGTCAGTTCCTCATCGAGCCCATCGATTGCTACAGGCGGCTCGACGACCGGATTGGCGGAGGTGAACAGAACCCTCTGCAGGGAACGGCCGGCGGAGGAATACACAACTACCCAGGAAGAGTCCTCGGCCCAGCGCGCCAGCTTCGGCTCCTCCGTCAACCCATCCAGAACCAACCCCGGCGCGCCTTGAGCGAGATCGAGGCTCGTGACAAGCCTCGCTTGCGCCTCCACGACCACCAGTGCGGCCTTTCCTGCCGGGGACACCGCAGCCCACTCGATTCCCTCCAGCAGCGCCGGACCGAGACGCGCTCCACCCGGAAATCCGAGAATCTGCCTCAGGGACTTGGTCGGCGAGTCGTAGACCAGCCCGCTGATCGGGCCGCCCCACTTAATGCCTTGGGCCGCAAGGCTCAATGCGGCTGCTGCCGCCACCAGGCTCAAACGAAGTACGGGACTCACCGCAAACCTCCGATCGTCACACTGCCCGGAAAGATCGTGATTGTCGAAGTCTGATCCTTATTGACGAGGATCACCGTCGCCGCAATGCCGGCGCCCGCCACGCCGCCGATCATCGCCAACTTCTTCCAGTTCTTGTACCAGGGCTTGGGCGGAAGCGGCATCATCGCGATGGCGGCGTTGCGGTCGTTGGTTTGCCGGATTCGCAGTTGCGCGCTTTGTTCTCCCAAGACCGCCGTCACCTTTATGCTGAAGCTCCCAGGCGTGTCGTTCGGCGTAAGGGCCGCGGTCGCCTGTCCGGTGAAATCGGTCTTCACTGTGGCGATGGGAGCGCCATCGAAGGACCCGCCCGGGCCTGTCGGGCTGACTTCGAATGTAACGGTGGCGCCCTCCACCGGTTGTTCGACGGCATCGAGGATCTGAACCACCGGGCTCAGCGCCGTTTTCGAGGTTAGACTGTTGATGGCGTTCTGCCCTTGCAGGACGAGGATCTTCAATGCGCCGGTCGAAGGCCGGACTGCCTGCGGTTCACCCGTCCCCGGTGGAACGGCGGGTTGCGCGGGCGCCTGTTGTCCGTGCACGAGATTTGGTAAAGTGAGCAGCAGGGTGAGTAGAGCTGCGATGGGTTTACGTCTGGGCAATTGCGATTTCCTCCGCGGACCAACACATGAGCATGCCCGGTCCAGCACTTAGGCCTCTCGATAGCATACACTTCCGCGTCCCGTGAATGCTAGATGCCCTTAGGCCGTCCTGCAGTGAAAAACTCTATGTAGCGAAACTTGCAGCGAGCCGAAGTCTATAATGGAAGCCATAGGAGATCTCAACGATGACTGGATTCATTCAAGCTTGGAAAAGGTTGCTCCGGCCGGTCGCGCTCGCCGTCGTGCCCGCGATCGCATTGGCGCAGAGCCCCCTCCAGGATCCGTGTGACATGAACCGCGATGGATCATTGTCCGAAGCGGACAAGGATGTCGCCGCCTCAATGGTGCTGAACCCCACCGCCTGCTCCTCGCCCATCCTCGCGAACGGCGCCTGCAATGCGGTCATGGTTCAGCGGGTCGTCAACGCCATCCTTGGCGGCGGCTGCCAGACGGACACCTACCACCCCCATGCGGTCACGCTCACCTGGGCTGCAAGCACCACCCCCAGCGTCACCTACAACGTTCACAGAAGTGAAGCTGTCGGCGGCCCCTACACTCTGATTAAGGCGGGCGTGAGGGTCCTCAATTTCTTCGACCCGAACGTCATCGCCGGCCGCACTTACTACTACGTTGTCACTGCCACAGACTCCAGCGGCAACTCCAGCACCTACTCGAGCCAGGTCACAGCCAACATCCCGACCCCCTGAGTCCAAGGCCGACATCACCTTGGCCCTGCCTGCGACTCTTGGGGGGATCCACGAGGTGCAGACAGGGCCTGATGTTGCGTCCAGCAGCAGTGTCCAAGCGGGGCTTAGCCGCCTACTTCATCCGCCTGCGGAAGGCGTAGCCGAGCAGGACAAGGGCACCGAAGTTCAGACCGAGAGTCGCGAAAGACGCAGCCTCGGGGACTCTGATCAGTATCTCCTGCTTCCCTGTGGCGGAAACCTCGGTAAAGACTCTCCAGTCGGAACCTGTATAACCTCCGGCGACAGCGTCAAACGCAGCCTGGCGATAGGCGATGACTGCTGCTTTGTCAGCGGTGCTGCCTATCGTAGTCGCGGCTGAGTTGAAAACGGTCCAGATGGCGTACTGAAGTCGAGTGCGCTCAACGACGGCGGTCGTCGGACTCCAATTGTAGTGGTACGTCAACAGTTGATCGGATAGCCAAGCCGCCGCCAAGTAATCGTTCAGATTGATCTCGTTATCGCCCCTGTCGGCCTGCGTGTCTGTAACACTTTGTCCCCAGAACTTCGCCTCCGGCGACCCGCCAAGGTCGGCCAACGTGATCTCGTGGGCTGTCACGTCCCAAACATCACCCGTTGCGATCCTGCCGGAAAAATCGTTACAGATCGCAGCGACAGTTGGCTGGGTACTCCAATTGGTGGAGTTAGGGGCCCAGGACTCTCCTGTCGGGTTCATTTGCGCGGAGTACGCTCCCACATAGTAAGACCCGAAGGTCGGCAAGTACGCTTGCCCGGTGTACTTCAACTGGACCGCCGAGGCCGGTCCGGCAAGCACCACGGTCAGCGCCAAGAGTAGGGCCGCTGAAATCCAATGCTTCTTCATTGATAGCTCCTCCACCATCCCATCAGCAGGCGCTCGATGCTGCGACTCGCCCACAAGAGCTACGACCTACACCACTCCGTAGGGTAGATGTTGATCTGCTCCGCATACTTCTTTTGCAATTTGAAGACCATGCCCACTTTCCGTGTGGACTCTGCTTGTAAGTTGTTAGTAGGGAAACACTTACTGCAAAGGCTAGAAGAGCGACGGTTGGGGGCGGAGGCTCGTGTGCGAGGGAAAGTGTAAGAGATCCCGACAACCGAGGATCTTGATTTCGTGTATATGGCATTTGTTATCAATAAGTTACGGAAAGATCAGAGAGTGTAAGGCATACCGCCGGAAAGAGCCGTGTTTCGGTGACGCCCGCCTTTCCGCCAAGCGAACATGGCCTGGCACTGGATACTCCTGGTTGAAGCATGGCCTCAGTGTTACCCCAGTCGCCCGATTGAACCTTGCCACCCATTGACTTCGACCGCAATCCCCGTCTTATAGTGGCAGATAGCTTCTTTTCTCCTGACTTCCACGCAGGTGCGGCGAAGCTAACTTTGTAAGCCCGGAGTACTCCTCCCGGCAGAATCGAGGAGAGACCATGCCGATTCGGATCTTCAGCCGATCCGCGTTCGCCTGCCTACTGCTGCTGCTGGCCGCCTGTTCGTCGGATCCGGCTGCTCAGCGGGCTAAGTCCCTTCAAAAAGGGAAGGACTACCTGCGGCAGGGCAACACAAGGGAAGCCGCCCTCGAATTCCGCAACGCGGTTCAGGCGGACCCCAAGTCCGCCGAGTCCCGCTTTCTCCTCGCCCGCGCCTACCTCCGCCTCGCCAACCCGGGGGGCGCGTTCGAGCAGCTCAAGGAAACCGTCGCTCTCGATCCGAATCACTCCGAAGCTCAGGTCGAACTGGCCCATCTGCAGATCCAACGGCGCGAGTACGCCGACGCGGAGAAGAGGCTGAAGGTGGTTCTCGCGAAAAACCCCAATGACGCCAGAGCCCATGCCGTGCTCGGCCAGATGCATTTCAGCATGGCCAAGTCCGAAGCGGCGATCGCCGAATTCAACCGGGCCATCGAGTTGGACCCCGCTCGCGTCGAATACTCGACGGTCCTGGGCTCGATTTACATGTCGGGCGGCAAGCGCAAAGAAGCCGAATCTGTCTACCTGAGTTCAGTTCAACGGAACCCCAGGTCGATGCTCGCCCGGCTTGACCTGGCACAGTACCACCTGGCCCAAGGCGACAATGCTAATGGCGAAAAGGAGTTACGCTCTGCGATTCAATTGGATCCAGCAGAGGTCGCACCGCGGCAGTTGTTGGTCAGCCTACTGGTCGCCTCGAACCGGCAGGCCGAAGCCGAGCAAGCATGCAAAGACCTGAAGGCAGCCGCCCCGGATAATCCCGAGGCCTACCAGTCGCTCGGCCGCTTCTATCAGTCCACCGGCCAGACAGACAAGGCCGTGGCCGAGTACCAATCGGTCATCAGGTCCAAACCCAGGGACCCCGGTCCCAAACTCGCCCTGGCTGACCTCTACATCGGTCTGGACCGCCGCCAGGACGCCAGGAATCTGGCGATGGAGTTGATCAAGGCAAACCCTGAGGAGGCCCGCGCTCACTTCTTCCTAGGCCGCGTCTCCCTCCGCGAGGAGAAGTTCCAGGAAGCGACAATTTCCCTCCAGAAGGCCACGGTCCTCGATCCCCAGATGGCGGAAGCCTTCTACCTGCTCGGCAACGCCCAGGACGCGCTTGGACTCGCCAGGCAGGCGCGCGACTCCTACAGCCAAGCCGTCAAGCTCCAACCTACGATGGCGGAGGCACGGATGGCCCTGGCTCGCATCGCCAACACAGAAGGCGATGTAGAGTCCGCCCTCCAGATTACCGGTCAGCTCCTGGAAGCGATTCCGGGACTTGCGCCAGCCTACGTCATCCGAGCTCGGGCACTGATGGACAAAGGTGATTTGAAACAGGCCGAGCCCGTCCTGCTCGAAGGACTCAAGCGCGACCCTGAATCGGTCGCCGGCATGGCCATGCTCCTCAGGCTCCGGGCGACCCAGGGCAAGACACAGGAGGCGGTGGAGAGGATCTCCCAACTGGTGCAGAAGTACCCTAAGCAGGAAAGCTACCGGATGCTTCTGGGGACCGCCTATTACGGCGTGAACGACTTGGCCCGCGCCGAATCCAACGTGAGAGAGGCGATGGCGATCAATCCCAAAACGCGGTCAGCCCACGTGATGCTTGCCAATATCTACTTCGCCAAGGGACTTACCGAAGAGGCGAAGAGGGCGCTTTACGCGGCGATTGAGGCGCAGCCACGAGACCTCAACAACTACTTCCGGCTTGAACTCCAGTACGAGAATGAAGGGAATTGGGCGCAAGCGAAGAAGATCAGCGAGAGAGCCCTGCAGGTTGATCCTCAGTCACCCGTCATCGCTAACCAGTTGGCCTACCTCATCCTAGAGCATGGCGGAGACCCCAACTACGCCCTCTCCCTCGCCCAGCAAGCGAAGCAAAAGATGCCGAACTCTCCGGAGGTTTCCGACACTTTGGGATGGGCTTATTACAAGCTCGGGCTGGCTTCACAAGCCGTCACGCACATCAAACAGTGCGTCGACGGCCTTCCAGCCAACCCCGATTGCCGCTACCACCTCGGCATGGCCTACATCGCGGCCGGAAACCCTGCCGCCGCCCATGTCCACCTGAAGCGCGCCGCCCAGGACTCCAACTTCAAGGGGGCAGGGAAGGCCCGGGAGGCTCTCAACGGGATCACTTCGGCAAGGCCTTAACGGGCTTCGCCCCGTCTCGTCCTGTCTTCGAGCTTCCGAATCACCACCACCGAGGGAATCAGTAACGCGATTGCGATCAGCCCAAAGGGCACACCACCCTGCCGGTGAAGATCGCCGTGAAGCACATCCTGGGAAACATTGACGCCCAGCCAGGAGAGCGTGGTGATGCGCACGGCATTCTTAAAGACGAGGATCGGCACTGTCAGGACGATCAGCGCCAACCGGCTCCACGCCGACCTAAGAAACATGTAGCCCGCCGCAGCCGCGGTAATCCAGAACACCGTGCTTGACCTGATGCCGCTGCACTCTTCGGCAACTTCGATGTTCAAACCGGGCAGCGAGAATGTCAGCCCTTCCCTGAAAAACGTCATCCCGGCCAGCTTCATCAGCACGTGGGTAACATCGGCCGAACCGTATTGCAGCGCAACTTCGGCCTTATGCATGAGGAATTCCGGAATCGGCGCCATCAGCAGCAGGAAGGCCAGCGGGAAGGCCGCCGCCTTGACCGCCGCCGTTCCAAAGCAGAATCCGAAACCGGCAATCCAGGCAAGAGCTGCCGCCGCCCCATACAGACTCAGCCCCTCCACTGGCCCCAACCCCGCCGACCACCGCACCGCTGCCAGCCAAACCGTCAGGCTCAACAGGACTGCCAAAGCCCCGGTCTTGAAACTCCATTTCGTCACCGCGAAGATCCGCCCTCGCTCCAACACGATCATCCCCGCGCCCAGCACAGGGACCGCCAGGAGATATGTATACCGCTCGTCGTTCCACGCCAAGCTCGCCAGCGCCCGGAGTGGATTCAAGAATACAAGGAGAGTCAATGCCACAAAGGCAAGAAACGCTGCATGGCGGGAAGGGAATCGGTACATCGAATTCACGCTCAAATTAGCCATGCCTGTGCCTGTGTCCGTGGGGGTGATGACCCGCCAGCACGATCTGCCCGTCCCCCGCCTCGCGCTGCGCCAGTTGAAGGCCCGCGGACTTCCACCACTTCGCGAAAACGCAAGCAAAATCCGCCGGTTCCGCCGACGAGATTAGCGCCAGCCATCCGTCGCGAAAGTCCTCTGTGATCAACCCTCGCAAGTCCGGAGGGGCCTCTTCAAACTCCCAAAGCTGGAATTTGACTTCGTTCATGACGCACCGCCTAACCCGATTGCCTCGCCAGCGCGGCCTCCCGGCAGGCACTGGAACCGGCAGATATCATCGTTCGCAATATTCGCCCGTGAATTGGAGCTTCGGAAAGAGTCCGACGAGAACCAGAACAACTGGCCCGCCCACTCGACTGCCGCCAACCGCAACAATGCCACTCGGAAGCCGGGACCGCGGCGCGCCGTCATACCGAAGCTTCCACCCGCCTGTGAGCCGCTTGTCCCACCGCATCCATCGCTCTCCGCCTCTCAACCGAGCTCCGGATCTTTCTGCCGAAGACGATCCGGTAGGCCAGCCGCAACAACGGATTCGGGATGTAGATCATCGCCGCCGGTAGAATCGCGGGCCGCCCGCCAAAGCGCATGTTAAAGAAGTGCCGGCTCGCCTTACTCTCCTCCGATACCGGTTCACCACGCAGCACGGCCACCGCCATCACATCATCGAACGAGCCGAAATCGACCTGATCGCACCCATTCTCAGCCGCCCACTTGAGGCACTCGTAGTTCAATAGCTCATTCGGCCGCGGATGACCTTTCATCTCTCTCCAGCCCTTCTTCCAGGCGCTCATGGTTCTACCGAACTGGATACACACCAAGCCGCCCAGTGGAACGCCCTCATGCTCGGCCAGGAGCAAACGAATACAGTTCTGTGACTCAGCAGCGTCCCAAAGTCTGAAAAGGGAGGCCACGTCACCCGGGTTTGGCCTGGTTTGCTGTCTCCTGCAACTCGATCGCATCAACTCGAAGAAGACAGGGAGATCCTCACGCTTGCCTTCCCGCACGCGGATGCCTCGACGGATCGCCTGCCGCACCTCCCTTCGGGTATTTGCCGTCATCGCCTTTTGCGTGCCGTTATGTTGACGGCCAAGTCCTATAAGCCACGTTGATTCGATGACCTTGCCAGCGGCGTAGTTGAGAAACCCGCGACCGGCCAGCCCCCAGAGACCGGCATCACTCTCGTCCGGAAGCTGAACCACGAGCGCCCTGAGCCGCAGCCGCGCGCATACCTTTTCAAGCAATTCCACGCCAAAACGGGCCAACTCTCCGGATCCCTGCTCGACAACCGGCCCTTTGCTCACATATCCAATCCCGCCCCACCACGACGATTTGTACAGCACCTGAAAACCGCCAACGATCTCTTCTCCGGCCACCATCACCGCCCGCGCCACACGCCACCCCTCCGTGGCCTTCGCCCGCGCCCACATGCTCGATTGCTGATACTGGCCGAGCGGCGTGGTCTGGAGGAATGCATCCCACTCCTCATCCTCGGGCTCTCGGCCAAGCCAAGCTTCCACATTCGGGCCGGCACACTCGTGGACCTCAATCTGTTCATGCACGGCGGCCACTTCCTCCCGCATAGTCAGGCTCTTCTCCACAACCTCAATACCGGCGATCGATTCGAGCGCGTACCACTCCCGTGCAAATTAGCTTTCTGCCACGCGTGTGAGGTGTAACGGTCCGGCGGGGCTTCCGCTCTGGTAGGTTGGCTCAGGTTTCCGCAAGAAACTGAGACCGCCCAGTGAAGGAGTCCCCGCCATGAATCGAGTATCCAGCATTTTCAGCCAGCTTTTGCAGTTCTTCCCG